>JAPKFF010000184.1:0-2353 GCA_028821715.1 Dehalococcoidia bacterium | reverse complement strand
AGCTTCCTGTGGGTCGGCATGGACCAGCTGATTTCTCAGGCTGCGAAAATGAGATATATGTTCGGTGGACAAGCAGAACTACCGGTGACTTTCCGAGTGCGAATGTTTTACGCACGAGGGGCCTCAGCTCATCACTCGGATAGAAACTACCCCGTGTTTATGAACACACCGGGACTCAAAATCATCTGCCCAAGCAACGCTTATGACGCTAAAGGATTGATGAAGACAGCAGTGCGTGACAATGACGTCTGCCTGCTTTTCGAAGACGGAATTGCAATAAGTTCCCGTATGGAAGTACCCGACAATGCAGACCTCCCAAACGGCGAGCTCCTCGTACCGTTTGGTGTCGCAAATATTGTCCAACCCGGTTCCGACGTTACGATCGTCGGAATAGCTGGTGGCGTGCAGCACGCCATCGACGCCGCTAAAGTTCTCGAAGCTGAAGGGGTGTCCGCCGAAATTATCGATCCGCGCACGCTAGTTCCGCTCGATACGGAAACCATCTTGAAATCTGTTGCCAAGACAGGTCGGTTAGTGGTGGTCGATCCTGCACATAAGATGTGTTCAGCGGGATCCGAAATCGCAGCGATAGTCGCCCAAGAAGGTTTCTGGGATCTTCAGGCGCCGATTCAGGTAGTAGCATCCGAGCAGGTCAACGTCCCCTACTCACCTGCCCTCGAACCGCTCATCTACCCGACGCCCGAAAAAGTTGTATCCGCTATACGCACAGTGTTGAGTTAATACCTGCACATTATTCAATCTCTATCAATAGCGATGCTGACCGTATGGTCAGTAGTTGGACCACTCATGCGACGAATGCCCACAACTCACTCAAAAGTGTAAGATCGCAGATGGAGTACTACTCAGCTCACAAAATGAACTTACGACTTAAAACGCTGGTAATCATCATCGTTGCATTTGCAACGATAGCGCCAGTCTGTGTTCTTTCAGGCGGTGAAAGTACGACGACTACATCGACGATCACAATCTCGCCCGGTGCTCTGGTCGAGGTGATCGGCGAATATGCCGAAGTACGTGTTCATCGAGTCAATTCCGACAAACTCGATCTAAAAGCAACTTTCTATAACGGTGAGTTTATCGACTTCTACACCCGAAGCTTCACACCCGAACCAAGCAATCATTTTGTGATCTCAGCCAAGATCGGCGGAAGCGGATCTAAGTCTGCTAACTCGATAATCGATCTCGGGATACCAGTAGGCGTACATCTCGTCGTGCGAACAACGAATCGACCCATCAGCATCGACTCCGCAACGCTCTCGACTGCCTCACTAACAACCACCGATGGAAAGATTTCAGTAATGAACTCATCGGGTGACTACGATCTCAGCACAACGAATTCCGAAGTAATCGCGCAGTCGGTCGATGGCAAGATGAACATCACAACTACAAACGCCCACGTATGGGTCGATGGCGTGATAGACGTCGGAAATAACTCGATTGCCACCACAAATGGTGACGTTGCAGTGCGTTTGCAAGACGGTTCAAATGTGACGGTGTCGGGTACAACTCACAACGGCGACGTGACAATTAATGGCGGAAGCAAGGGGATTGTGAAAGACGGCGACACCGCAACTCTCGAACACCGCGTAGAAAATGGTTCCGCCACGCTCGTTATCACAAACGGTCCAGGTGCGATCCATATCAACCCCGAGGCTATCGCCGTGTTCGATGGGGACAGCTAACATCGGATATATGTCCGCACCATCACTACCCGTCCAACTGCAGAAAATACTCTCCGACAGCTTCTACATCCGCACTACGCTCACTCGAAAAAATGGCTCCCCCAGAACCATCGAAACGACGTACGTTTGGATTAAAGAAAACGGCGTTAATAAGCTCATTCTTTCGGGTTACCCAGGAAAGCGAGACTGGGTTGCCAGCATGTCTCGTAACGCGAAGGTCACAGTTCACTCAGTCGAGTTTGAACCGTGGTTCGACATCCCCGCCGAAGCACTAGTAGTTCGTAAGTTAAACGAAAAACTACCCAAGATTTTCGCGTTTATCGAGCACTGGGCACTTCGACCCGGATTCCCTCGAACAAAATTTAATATCCTGCTCGGTGCTGTAAAAATAAACAGAATGCTACGACTCCCTTGGTGGGGACCTTTCATCATTGCCAAACGGATTTTCAACGGCATGCCTTGCGTCGAAATCACATTTACTGGCGACGCCGTGCTGCGATCCGATGGCGCTCCGCCTCAATTATCAGAACCACAAGAAAATCGACCGTTCTAGTCCATCGAGTCGTCGTTACTCGAGCGTTTTGGAAGTTCACCATCGACAGCCGATTCAGCGATCTTACGAACTCCACCGTCGAAGTCATCTGATCCAG
>JAPKFF010000183.1:0-2361 GCA_028821715.1 Dehalococcoidia bacterium | reverse complement strand
GCCAGTTTGGTGGAGCTTGAGGGACTCGAACCCTCTACCTCCTGCTTGCAAAGCAGGCGCTCTACCAGCTGAGCTAAAGCCCCAAACTGGAATAATCATTGTAAGGCTAATAATTCGAAAAGTAGTGCGACTTAACCACCCAATTTAAAAAATTCTCTAAATCGCCCCTTTAAACAACCCTCTTGAACCGACCATCCACCCCACCGCTCTGAACAAAAAAGTCGTACAGTGTGCCCGCGCTCCCTGTCTTAGGTACGCACCGGACACGCCCAATATGGCAACACACATCCTCCTTTCCTTGATGGAAAGGAGTTAGAAGAAAGCTGAAATGCGATGCGGTTCCAAGTCATCCGATGAAGCCCGTACCCTAACGCAAATCAAGCCTATGAAAATCACCGATATCACCACCACGCCCCTCAAAACCGGAAAATCTCTGGTCCGTGTCCAAACCAATGCCGGAGTCGAGGGCTGGTCTGAAGGACCCGGCGTAAACAAAGTCGTCCCCGGCCGAAACGGATCCGTCTTCGAGGCGTACCTCGAAAGCATCATAAAGCCAACCCTAATCGGCGAAAACCCACTCGAAATCGACAGACATTGGGAGACTCTAGCTACAGGCAAGGAAGACCGCCTCTACAAACTCCCCGCCGGCGTTGTAGGCGTCATAGACGTCGCACTATGGGACTTACTCGGCAAAGAAACCGGTCAGCCCGTCTACAACCTAATGGGCGGAGCCGCACGAACCACCATCCCCCTCTACTGGAGCACCGGTTCAGGATGGAAATTCACCCCTCAGGAAATGCTCGACATCGTCAAAGTCGGCTTTGATATGGGATTTGAAGCCTTCAAAATCCGCATGGACTGGAAAGGTTGGCGACAAGACGCCAACCCAACCAAAGACTACGAAATGTTCAAACTCGTCCGAGAATTCCTATCTGAAGGTCAATATCTCGGCTTCGACGCTAACAACGGATACTCAGTAAGTACCGCTATCCAACAAGGAAGAAAGTTCGAAGAACTCGGCATAGACCACTTCGAAGAACCACTTCCGAACTGGGACCTACCCGGACTCAAGCAAGTAGCCGACGCCCTCGACGTCGCAGTCTCAGCCGGTGAGCAAGACGCCTACCGATGGTGGTTCCACCACCTCGTGCTTCTTGGCGACCCCGACATTCTGCAACCCGACATTCTCAGCGCTGGTGGTCCGTCGGAAGTAAAGAAAATCTTCGACCTCGCAACAATGTGGAATAAACCGGTAATGCCACACAGCCCACAAGCTGGAATCAACTCGATGGCATCGCTTCACACCTACTCGACCGTACAAAATGCCATACGCCCACACGAATTTTCAACCGAATTCTCAGGACCGCTCGACGACGTGCACGAACTCTACGGAGATGTCGTTATCCCCGTGAAAGGCCAAATGCACCTCTCCGGTCGACCCGGTTTAGGCATAGAACTAAACGAAACCGCCGTAACCAAACTGACTATCTAACTTCCTTCGAGAGTGGGAGCGAGTTAGAGGGTGAGAAACTGCGACGCTTGACTGAGTCGTCCGCCGACGGTGGTAACGCCCAACACGCCAACCCAAACCTAAACCGGCAGCACAATCCCCTCAGGATCATCACCCGTCATCAACCGATGCGCATTCCCAATAGCGTTATCGATGCTCTTCTCACGCGCCTCAACGCTCAACCCCGCCCGATGCGGCAACAACACCACGTTATCCCTGCCAATCAACGCATTCGCAGTTTCGATCGGCTCAATCTCAGTCACATCCAATCCAGCACCAGCGATCTGACCCGCATCCAAAGCACGAATCAACGCCATCTCATCAACAACCGGTCCCCTGCAGGCGTTAATCACGATTGCACCCGGCTTCATCTTCACAAATTCCCTACCCGACAATATCTTCTCGGTAGAACGATCCAACGGCACATGCAAGCTAATCACGTCTGAAGTCTCAATCAACTCGTTGAAATCGAGCCGACTGGCACTCGCAGCAGCCTCATAGTCAGCTGAATGCGGAACAACATCCGAATAAACGATCTCGCACTCCCACCCCGCCAAACGCTTCGCCACACGCGAACCAATCTGACCCAGCCCAACAATTCCCACACGCTTGCCCGTCAGCTCATGAAACCGACCCCAATCATCGCTAAAGCCTTCGCCGTATTTACCGAGATTATTCAGCTGGTTCCACTGCACCATCAACCGACGATACGTCGAAACCATCAATGCGACCGTCACCTCAGCTACTGCCACAGCGTTACCGCCCATGTTGTTCGCCACACGAACACCCATCTCGGACATAGCCACTTTCGGAATCGTGTCAGTTCCCGCACTAAGCGTCTGAATCAACTT
>JAPKFF010000072.1:0-11571 GCA_028821715.1 Dehalococcoidia bacterium | reverse complement strand
TCATCCCAAAGGCATCCTGCCTGGTTAGATTTTGCACTTTCTTCAAGCCCAATCAGCACTCCTCGATATTGCCCGTCCCGAGTCCATGCAACAGCGAATCCAGCGGCGATCAGTTGTGAATCGATGCTGTTACCAGACGAGTCGAAGATGTAAGCGAGTCGCCTGCCGTAGGTATCTTCGAGCCGTGGACCATCTTCAAGGCGCACCTGGCTGCCTACCAGCAACCGAGTGAACTCGGTCGCCTCTGTGAAGCACTCTTCCCCTCTTTCAGGGGTGTCTACTCCGAAGAAACGTACTCGACCGATACTGGTGTCGATTGTGTCGCCGTCTATTACTCCAGTTACTTCCACAAGTTGGCAATCAGGACAATAGATCGAAGTCTGAGGTGGGGCATCCAAAAGAGGTGGGTGTTGCTCTGAATTTGATTGTGCACCAATGGTTCCTGTAACAGACGTAGACACTAGTGCATCTACGTCGCTGGACGATTCAGAGCAGCCGACCATAAGCACTGCTATCACAGCAGAAACCAAAATTAGGTATGAACGAACAGTGGTGCGCATTTCAGTTAACTTAGCTGAACGTGTAATCCTGATAACTATATTGGTAGTGAATGGGTCTGTATTGTTTGTGTGGAGATGGTTGGTGCTACTGGGTTGATTGGATGATGGTGGTGGGCAGTAGCGCCGCATAATGCGTGAGTGCCACTTACGACCAATTACGCCTACACGTGATGGTTAATAGTCAGGGACATATCGGAGCATATTAAGGCTTCGAAGACAGAGCAAGACAAGCCTGTCATCCTTAATCGATAACAGTAGGTGCGGGTAGTTCAAGCGTCCAGAATTTCATCAAAAGAACGCCTGTTTTGAATGGTCTCGTCATAAGACTATCTACCCGAACTTCGCTGTATACAGCCCTCGTATATAGGCTATTTGTCCTGTGTGCTGTGCGTTTTCGACTGGAATTCTGCCGAGTACCCAGAGCAAATTCGGAGCGCGGCCGGGGGCCTGAGGCCAAATATCAGGGCGTTTGACTCTAAGCTGATCGACGGTCACGCCTTCAATTGAGGGAATAAGTAGTTCTCGTGCTGCCTCCCAGTAACCGGTAACTTCCTTCACTGATACGTCAGGAAAATCATGAACCTGCTCGATAGTATCGCCAGCACCGTTTCTCTCAGCGTCAATTCCAAATCTCTGGGCCCAACCACCTTCGATCCATGCGCTGTCGCCTTTTCCTCGAAGGTACCAGCCCCACATATCTTCCATTCGGGCCATGTGCCACAGAATCCAAAGTATGTGGTTGGAATCAGGCGTAGGCATCCAGCGCGCTTCTTCGATTTCTAAACCATCGAGCGCTCGTTCCAACTGACGACCGTAGTCTTTAACCGCTTGCAGAGTCACATCTCGGTGATCGAGCAGGCGTTCAGTCATTAGTTCCCCTCACAAACGACGGCATCGTCGTTTGCTGCAAGTCTGAGAAGCATCTGGTACGGGTAAATTCCTGAATCGTGACCGTCTGTCCAAAGGAACTGAATCGCGTACTTTCCGACTATCAGGTGATCGGCAGCAATGATGTCGTTCGGCACTTGAGAAACGTTCAGAAGCGGCCTGCCCGTCATCTCCTCAACACAAGCGGCGCAAGCGCACTGCAGTCGAAGATATCGGTAAGGATAGGTACAGGTTTGACCGTTGTCCCAGGCGATTTGAACACCGATGCCGGTCATAACGACGTCAGTTGGAACAGCGGCCGTGTTACCTGAGTATTCTGGAGTCATCGACATTTATTTTTAGAGCTTTCGTTCAGGATTGTCGCGTTTAGCGGGAATTTTAGATTGTGGCATCGGTTGATTGACGTAAACTTCCAGCCACAGTTCTTCACGCACGTCAGATTTGTGTCTGCTTAGCGTACCTATATAAATTCACAGTAGAGGATTATCGCAGATGGCAAACGAAACGATAAAGGTCGGTTTCATCGGAGCAGGTGCCAACACGGCGTTACGACACATTCCTGGTTTACGCGCCCAGCAGGGTGTGGAACTCGTTGGAGTTGCGAACAGGTCGATCGAATCAAGTAAGATCGCCGCCGACAAGTATGAAATTGGCGAGGCGTACCCAACTTGGCTGGACCTCGTTGAAGACCCCGATATCGACGCTGTGTGCATTGGCACATGGCCATACATGCATTCGACCACTACGCTGACCGCACTTGATAACGGCAAGCACGTTATGGTTGAAGCGCGAATGGCGATGAACGGTTCAGAAGCGCGTGACATGCTCGCTGCATCACTTGCCAATCCTGATCTAATTACTCAAGTCGTTCCGCCTCCGCACCTCATGGCATGCGAACAGCACGTGATCGACATCATTGCTGATGGCTATGTTGGCGATGTCGTGAATGTGAATGCTCGGGTCACCGATGGAAGTGCTTTCCCCGATTCAGATCAGGATGCCCACTGGCGCCACATTCGTGAACTTTCGGGTAACAACGTGATGACTACCGGAATTTGGTACGAAAACCTGATGCGACTAATCGGCCCTGCATCATCAGTTTCGGTAAATTCGCAGATTCGTGTGCCTCACCGTAAAGGTTGGGATGGATCGCGCATGGCAATGACGATTCCTGACCAGATTGACATCATCTACTCAACGGGTGCCGGTGTGAATGTGAACCTTTCGGTCACTACTGTTTCGGGTACGTTTGTTCCACCAACCGAAATTTGGATTTACGGAACGGAAGGAACTATTCACATCGCGACAAGCGGACTCGGTAACGATCCGGTCGTAAGGGGTGGTCGTAAGGGCGACGACAGCATGAGTATCATCGAGGTTCCTGCCGAGAAGCGTGGCAGCTGGCGTGTTGAGGAAGAATTCATCAACGCCATTAAGGGCATTGAGCCTGTGACTCGCTCAAACTTCACTGACTCTTTGAAGTACATGGAGTTCACCGACGCTATTCAGGAGTCGTGGCAAGCGGGAATGCGGGTCAACCTGCCCTGGTCCTAGACCTCTTTTTGGTCTAGCGACTGATCACTACCTGAATACGGGTAGTGATCAGTCGGAAAACGTGGAACGAGGAATTACTCGTTCTTTATTCGACCATCCAGTTTTGCCCAGTAAAGCGGATTTCTCACTGCCTACTATGCGAGGCGATCCGAAAATACGCCACATAGATGCTATTTCCCCGAGAAGAGTTTGAAAAAACGCATCGAGCATCACGACAGTGTAGATGTGTCCTAGAAATATCTCCTACTGTGCTACGCTCCAAGTGTTGGCAAACTGATGGCGCACACGAGAAGTTCTGTGCCACAGATTTTTTCAGAATACTAACCCATAATTCGGGAGAGTTCCGGAGCAGATAGTTGACGATTAGTGCGACAGGAAAGATAGATTTCAACGCTGATATCGGTGAGTCGTTCGCCAGCTATGAGCTGGGGCTCGACAGCGAAATCGTCAAGTACATCACCTCTGGGAACATCGCGACCGGGTTTCATGCTAGTGACCCCGACTGGATGGCGAAAACGGTGAATCTTGCGATTGAGAACGGCGTTGGCATTGGCGCCCATCCGGCATATCCGGACCTCGCAGGATTTGGTCGTCGAAATATGGATCTCACACCCAGTGAGGTGCGAAACGCCGTTACCTATCAGATAGGTGCACTGGCAGCGTTTACGCCCCATCGAAAGTTGCAGCATGTGAAACCGCACGGTGCGCTGTACAACACCGCTGTTCGTGATGAAGCAGTAGCTGAAGCGATTGTGTCGGCGGTCAAGGCGTTCGATCCTGAATTAATTCACGTCGTGTTGGCAGGGTCGCAGTGGGAGTCGATCGCTCGGGCGCAAGGTGTGCGAGTGGCACGTGAATGCTACGCAGATCGTGCTGTGACCGCCGAGGGAACGCTTGTTCCACGTTCGCAACCGGGCGCGGTTGTTCACGATCTTGCTCAAGTCGTGGCGAGATCGCTCAAGCTTGCGACCGAAGGCAAGGTGACGGCGATCGATGGTACTGAAATCGATTTCTCTGCTGATTCGATTTGTTTGCACGGTGACACCGCTGGAGCGGTTGAGTTGGCATCAGCAGTTCGAGGCTCGCTCGAAGCTGCAGGGGTGGAGATAACGTCTATGAATAAACTCATCGCTGGCAATGGTCAAACTAAGTAAAATGGCAGCGAATGAAGTTTCAGGTACCACGTACCCACGGCTCGCTTCGGCTGGTGATTCGGCCATTGTTATCGAACTAGGTTCTGAGATCGATCCGAGCGTGAACGATCAGGTATATAGCCTCTTGAAGACCGTGGAGACTGCGGACCTCGAAGCAGTTCGAGAACTTGTGCCGACCTATCGTTCTTTGTTGGTAAATTACGATCCACTGGTATCGAGATTCGTGGAAATGAACGAACGGCTGTCGGAGTTGGTCGATCTTTCTTTGGATCAGGCTAACCATGAACCAGAGCAAGCTCATATCGTCGAGGTATCGGTCGTTTATGGCGGGAATGATGGACCAGATCTTGAGTCGCTTGCTGAGCACGTCAACTTATCTGTTCAAGATGTCATCGAAATTCACTCGAGTATCGACTATCGTGTCTACATGATCGGTTTCGCACCGGGCTTTCCTTATCTGGGTGGACTCGATCAACGAATAGCGATGCCTCGACTGAAAACGCCTCGTGTTAGCGTTCCTGCTGGCTCAGTTGGAATAGCTGAATCTCAGACGGGGGTTTATCCGAACGCTAGCCCCGGCGGATGGCAGTTGATCGGAAGGACTCTGTCACAGCTTTTTGATGTGAGTAGTCCATCGCCGTCGCTGATTACTCCCGGTTCCAAAGTGCGCTTCGTTCCGGTGGAATCTCATGACCAATAATTCTCCACGAATCGTTCAGATCGTTCAACCCGGGCCTATGACCTTGGTGCAGGATCGAGGTAGGTTCGGATTTCAAAAACTTGGTGTTTCGGTATCAGGGGCTGTAGATATCGACTCGTTCGACTTGGGCAATCTGCTCGTCGGAAACGACCCAGATGCTGCTTGCCTTGAAGTCCTGCTCGGTGGACTGGAGATCGCATTTTTGGGCGATTCGGTTATTGCAGTCACCGGTGCCGAATCTGATGTAACCATCGACGGTGTGCCGATTTCACTGGACGTTTCGTATTTTGTTCATTCAGATGCCCGGCTTGAACTTGGCAGGGCGACTGGTGGTCTACGAACATACATCGCAGTTTCGGGTGGCATCGATATTCCACAGACGCTAGGCTCACGATCAACCCATATTGCCTCAAAAATCGGCGGGGTAGATGGACGTTTGTTGGTCGTTGGCGATGTATTGAACCTCGGTGAACCAAGCGACCTAGCCGCATCAGGATTGCTACTCGAAGGTGAGACAACGAATTGCCCTAGTGGCGAAATTAGCGTGCGGATCATGATGGGTCCTCAGGACGATGAGTTCTCAGACGCCGGTATCGAGTCACTCTTGAACTCTAGCTATGTCGTTTCCGATCAATCGAATCGTCAAGGATTACGTCTCGATGGTCCGGTGGTCGAGTCGAAATCGGGGCGTTACGACATTGTGTCGGACGCTGTGGTAAATGGCTCGATCCAAGTACCTGGCGACGGAAAACCCATCATCCTTCTCGCCGATCGCCAGACGACTGGCGGGTACGCTAAGATCGCAACAATTGCGACCGTTGATCTGCCTAGGCTTGGGCAAGCAACTCCGGGCACGAACATAACTTTTATCGCGATTACCGTCGAAGAATCTCAAGAATTGCTTGCGGCACGGAGTGAGCGATTCAAACCAGATAATCTTGCCGGTATCGTCGAAAAAGTCTCGCTTAAAGTCGATGGCGATGACATTGCGGTAGGTGTGGCTGAGAATGGTGAGAGTGCGCTAGCTGCGGTTGACGGCAAGACCTACCCGATTACGGTCGATGAATATACCCCCGCTGAGTAGAGAGCCTTTGTTAGAATCAGCCATTGTATTTTTCGATGATGACCGTATTCGCACGAGTTTGCGAGCGGCTTAGGGAGCACTGACACGTTCGATCAAGATTTGCTAAACGACGGGTTGACTCTGAGTCTTATTGGGATGGGCATTGTTTTTGCCGTGTTGGTGATTCTGGCATTGTCGATTAAAGGCATCAGTCTGCTTGATAGGCAATCGGCTACGAAAGTTGCTGTCGGTGAATCGGCAGTTCCTGAAACTGTGGTTGTTTCTGTTCCGGTCGCTGACGGCAAGATCACAGGTCAGCAAGTTGCAGCCATCGCAGTGGCACTTGCTTTATCTGAGCCAAAACGATCTGCGATAGGTCCGGCTATATCCAGAGCTGGCAGCACAGCCGGATCATGGTTGCAAAGCGGAAGAATGCGGTTACTTGGATCTGGTTCAATCGGCGCTCGGGAGAGGCGTAATTAGTGGCTACTAAGAATTACAAAATTACGATTGCTGGCCAAACGTACGACGTCGAGGTTGGCGACATTTTAACATCTCCTGTGGAAGTATCGGTCGACGGTACGACTTACGAGGTCGAAGTCCCCGACTCAGCAGCATCGGTCGCCCCTGCCACCCCTTCTATCACTGCGCCAAAAACGGTAACTCCCGCTCCACAAGCTATCTCTCGACCCGCCATTCCTACATCCGGTGGAGATGGAGTTGTTCGTTCGCCAATGCCAGGCAAGATCGTTAGCGTAAACGTGGCTGCGGGTGCTTCTGTCACTAAGGGCCAGCCCATTTTGATCCTTGAATCTATGAAAATGGAAAACACGATTGCTGCACCAATCGACGGTACTGTTTCGGTTGTGTTGGTCGCTGCGGGTGATGCAGTTCAACACGGTCAGACTCTGGCCGAGATCGCACAGGTTTAGTCTTTATGTCGACTGAGTTTGCGGCACTCTGGGAAGGCTTCACGGCGATAGGCGAAGAGCCTCGCATGATTCTCATGTGGGCGATCGCTGGAGCGTTGCTGTACGTCGGGATCGCCAAGAAAAAAGAGCCGCTTTTATTGGTTCCGATTTCGATGGGGATTTTGTTCGCCAACCTTCCGCTCGGCGAATTCATTCGCGAGGGCGGCGGTGGAGAGCCTGCAGGGCTTCTGAAAACATTCCAAAGCGTTGGAATGGAAACCGACATCTTTCCACTGTTGATCTTCCTCGGTGTCGGTGCTGCCACGGACTTCAGTCCGATGCTTTCAAATCCGAAAACCCTGTTGCTTGGGGCGGGTGCTCAGGCTGGTGTTTTCGTAGCACTACTCGGAGCATTGCTACTGGGAATGACCGATTACTTCGAGTTCGGACTACTCGAAGCGTCGTCGATTGGAATCATCGGTGGAGCTGATGGACCTACAACTATTTTCATCGCCACTCGTATGCGAGAGCTGGGCGAATCGCTGCCAAACGTTGACGTTCGGGACATTGTCGGCGCTACAGCGGTTGCTGCGTATTCGTACATGGCATTAGTCCCGATCATCCAGCCACCGATCATCAAGTTGCTGACCACGAAAAAAGAACGCTTGATTCGTATGGAATATTCGAAAACGCCGGTTTCCAAGCGAACCCAGGTGTTATTCCCTGTTCTCACAACGATCATCATCAGCGTTTTGGTGCCTTCTGCTTCGCCGCTCATTGGAATGCTCATGCTCGGTAACCTCATCAAGGTTTCGGGTGTGGTTCCTCGATTAGCTGACGTTACTGAAAATTCGTTGATGAACGTGGTGATTATTCTGCTGGGACTTGCAGTGGGATCGACAATGCCTGCGCACATCTTCTTGCAGCCAGAAACGATCGGAATCTTCTTACTTGGCCTGTTTGCTTTCATGACTGCGACTGTCGCTGGAATTATGCTTGCTAAGTTGATGAACCTTGTAAGCAAGGATCAGATTAATCCGATGATTGGCGCAGCCGGAGTATCTGCTGTGCCGATGGCGGCAAGAGTTGTGCAGGATATGGGCCAAAAAGAGGACCCCGAGAACTTCCTGTTGATGCATGCAATGGGGCCTAACGTTGCCGGTGTAATCGGTACAGCTACCGTCGCTGGTGTACTGCTCGCTGTTGTCGAAACGATGCTTTAGGCATTTACTTTGACGGTGATGCGAACGTAGCTTCATACTGGATTTCAGCTCGTAACGCGGATTCTTCTGTTGCGTTCACTCGGGAGTGATGCGAGTATCCGCGTCATATATGGACAACACCCGTCTGTTCATGTGTTCAAGTGTGCCGTCCTCTACTGTTTGGAGATACCTAAACATGCCAGATCGCTCAATGAAGGGTGTATACCCGATCCTCTCTGCCCCAATTAACGAAAAAGGTCAGTTAGTGATGGACGACCTCGAAAATCAGGTCGAATGGCTGATTGGCAAAGGTGTTCACGGTCTTGGAATAGCGGTGGCCACTGAGATCTACAAGTTCTCAGAAGCAGATCGTGACCTAATTCTCAGTACGGTGGTTCGGGTTGCGAAGGGTCGAGTCAAGGTCGTGATGAATACCGGTGGCGAGGGCACAGACGTAGCGATTGCGCTCTCTAAACGGGCCGAAGAACTTGGTGCCGATGCGCTGATGATCCGACCAACATCGTTCATTCCTGTTGCAGCCTCGGAAAATATCGAATACTTCGGCAAAATAGCTGAATCCGTATCGCTTCCTATCTTCCTTCAGGATCAGAATACCGCTCCAGTTCCGCCAGCGATGGCGGTGGCATGTGCCGAGCGACACGAGAACCTTTGTTACATCAAGGTGGAAACCCCTCCAGCGATCCCAAGAATGGGTGAGACGCAAAAACTTGCCGAGGGAACTGGTCTGGTTCTGTTCGGTGGTGCCGGCGGTGCATTCGCAGTTGAAGAATTCAAACGAGGCTCGGTCGGAACCATGCCAGGTTCGACCTTGCCCGATATGTTCGTTCGCGTTTGGGATGCTTTCCAAGCTGGCGATGAAGACACAGCGAACGCCGAAATGCGACAACATGCTGCATTGTTTGGAATGCTGGCTCAGGGTCAAGGTTTCGCCAACTGGATTTACAAGCACATCATGGTTCGGCGGGGAGTATTTTCACCGGGATCTGATTTCGCTCGTCACCCAGCGTTGAAGCCAGATGCCGAGCATTACAAAGAAATCGATAGCCTGCTCGAAAGCCTCGACCTCATCGGTAAATAATTCTGGTCAATCGAGCTGTTGTACGTCCACTGGGCGCGGATAGAATCGATTCCCTACAGATTAGTTTGAAAAGAAGACGAAGTGCCTGCATTCGAGTCTGAACTCACCGACTGTCCATCCGACTGTTGTCGCCGCCCAAGCGATCTTCCGGCAGCCCTGACTTCGCCTAGATTCAGGGTGGCGGACTAATGGGTGACGGTCTAATGGGTGACGGTCTGACGACTCTTGCGTTGGTTGGAGCTGATCTATCGGGAGTGGAGCTGACCGGACTGGCGATCATGTCGTTGGTCGTTGGTGTCGTTGGCGGAATCGTGGGAATTGCCCTTGGTGTTGTTCGACTACCTGTCATGACCGCCATCGGAGTCGACCCGCTTATTGCCGCAAGTACCAATCTTTTCGTTAGCGTGCTTGGTTCGTTTGCAGGCTCATGGCCTGCAATTCTTCAAAATCGAATCGTATTCCGAGTGGTGGTTATCATCGGAATTCCGGCGATTGCCGGATCTTTCGTCGGTGGACTTTACGCCGACCTCATCTCACGAACGGTTCTTCTAACAATTGTTGCGTTTTTGCTCGTTTGGTCGTCGTCGATGATGATTCTTCGAGCAACGTCTGAACTAAGAGGCAACACCGCACCGCACGAGGACGATGGCGACCCGAGTGCGGGTCGGGGCGATTTCAACCCAAAAACAATCGCTCGTGAAAGCATTCTAGGATTTGTAATAGGACTCATTGGGGGGGGCGTTGGTCTGGCACTTGGCGTACTTCGTATGCCGGCGTTGATCCACGTGCTCAAGATGAGACCTTCGCTCGCAGCAGGGACAAATCTAGCACTGACGATACTCGTTGGGTCATCAGGGTTCACCGGGCATCTTATTCGCGGGCGAGTCGACTGGCTTCTCGTTTCGGTAATAGGAATACCGGCGATGATCGGTATGTTTGCCGGCTCTCGAATGAGCGGAAACGTCAATCCTACGAAGCTCCGATTAGTGGTCGGACTCGTGTTGCTCGTTGTTTCTCCGTTGGTCTTCTACGACGCGTTCTGGGGCTAGTTCGCCTCAAACGGCTACCCGTAGCTCGCCTGATCGCACCTATAATCTGTTGACTATGGAAATGCTTCCCGGAACATCGCTCTTCTCTGTTATCCAAGTTGAGTCTCCGCTCCAGTTAGTGGGCGCCACAAACGCCTATCACGCTGTGATGGCCAAGGCCGCTGGCTTCAATGCTTTGTATCTCTCAGGATCGGGCGTTGCCACCGCCTCGTATGGACTCCCAGATCTGGGAATGACGACACTCGATAACGTTCTTGAGGACGTTCGTCGGATTACGGCTGCCTCAGAACTGCCTCTGTTAGTCGATGTCGACACGGGTTGGGGTGGAGCGTTCATGATCGCCCGAACGATGAAAGAGATGGCACGTGCGGGTGCAGCCGGAGTTCACATAGAGGATCAAGTTCAGGCAAAGCGATGTGGACATCGTCCAGGCAAGAAAATCGTCTCGACCGCTGAGATGTGCGATCGTCTCAAAGCCGCTGCCGATGCTAAAGCGTACGACGATTTCGTACTAATGGCACGAACCGATGCTATCGCCAATGAAGGCGTCGACGCAGCGATTGAACGGTCGGTGGAGTATGTCGAAGCAGGTGCCGATATGATCTTTCCCGAGGCAGTGATGGAGTTGGGCGACTTCCGAAAATTCAAAAACGCTGTGGGGGTCCCGGTTCTCGCAAACCTCACGGAATTTGGCAAAACACCTGCATTCACGATTGAGGAACTGGGTAGCGTTGGCGTCGATATCGCTCTCTACCCTCTGACGGTGTTCCGCGCTGCGAATCAAGCAGCTGAAAATGCCTTGAGAGAGATTAGAACCGCTGGTACGCAGAAGGCAATCATTGGCGATCTGCAAACCCGTGTTGATCTGTACGAATATCTCGGATATCACATTTACGAATCGAAATTGAACGAGCTCTTCGAAGCCGAGCCCGACCCCGAGTCTGCTAACTAGGTGTACCAACAGGAATTATCGAAATGACATCATCAGGATTGAACGGGGTTACGGCGGGATCTTCGGCTATTTCAACGGTTGGGCAAGAGGACGTTGGGCTCACCTACCGCGGCTATTCGATCACCGATTTGGCAGCCAATTCTACCTTCGAGGAAGTCGCTTATTTGCTTATCTACGGCAAACTTCCTGGGCAGCGAGTACTGGACGCTTATAAGAAAAAACTTGTTGGGATGCGGTCGCTTCCTGATGCGTTAAAGACGTTGCTTGAAGCTTTGCCCGCTTCGACTCATCCGATGGATGTTTTGCGAACCGGTACTTCGCTTTTAGGGACAGTAGAGACTGAAGGTAAGGGTGGACGTACGACTGTTGCAATTGGATCTATTTCTGAATAATCCATACCCATTACATGTATCCGGTACCACATATTATTTGTACGATG
>JAPKFF010000182.1:0-2424 GCA_028821715.1 Dehalococcoidia bacterium | reverse complement strand
TCACCGGCCAGCACGATAAACGGCCACTCGGTGCCCTTACTGTGATGCGTTTCTCCATTGTCTGAGAAGTAAAACAGCATCGTGTTGTCAAACATCGACCCGCCCGCTTCGGGTACGCTCTTGAGACGCGTGACGATCCGATCTATCAGCGTCATGTGTTGCCGGCGAACCTTCTCGCGAATCTCGCTGGCTTCGAAGCCGCCGATTGATTTATTGTGCCCGACGTCGTGCAGGTTAATATTCTCGCCTTCGAGCTCGGACAGACCGGTGTAGCGAGTGCCTAATTCATCGACGGTGAACGTGACGACATTAGTCATCCCGGAAATTAGCGTCGAGAGCAAAACTTCCGTCAAACCAAACTGGCGATCAATCGTAGAAAGGTCCTCGGCCAAATATCTTTCGTCGAGCTGCGGAACGTGTTTGCGAATCACGTCGCTCATGGTATCGACGCGGCGATTGCGTCCGCGAATATCCTGAATCGCAGCGGCATAGTTCGCGACCTTTGGACGTTCGACTTCATTGAGTTGCGCGATGAGGTCCGTTTCATTGGCGGCTAGGAACTGCAGCATTCTCCGTTCGAGTTCGTAGCGGGTTCGCTGTGTCTCGTTAGCCGATACCGATTTAAACAGTTCCTGGATGGCAACCTTCGGCGAGCCAAAGGCGTAGTTAGGTTGCTGCGCACCGCGCGCGGAAAATCCCTTTTCGATGCCGTTAATGTTACCTCGTGCGTTGCCACCGCCGTTGGGAAAACAGGCCAGTTCAATATGCTCAAACGGCGACGGAAAGAGCTTCGCCAGCTCAAAATCGACCGTCGCCCACTTGATGGAACTGAGCCGTTCGTTGGCTTTAAACGCGCCGAGAGAAGAACACCACGTGTGATGGCCGGTTGTGCACATTTTGCCAGACAGTCCCTGCAGAATGGTCATGTTCTTTGTGTGTTCGGCGATGGGGCTCATCCATTGCGGCAGATCGTGATCGTCGAGATCAGCGGAGAAAGACTCCTTTCCCTTTTCGGCTTCCAGCTGTTCTTTATCAAACGTCGGTGGTACTAAAGACTCCGGCAGCAGTCCGTTTCCTTTGTGGATAAAGATGAAACGCATCGGCGGTTTGCCTGTCGACGAATTGGCAAGTAACCCTGGAGCGGTAAGGCTCATGGCGGCAGTACCAGCCAAAGTATGTGAGAGGAACTCGCGACGATTTTTCATGGTTTGTTCTTATCTATTTGCTGGTGGACTGGACTTGGAGTGGCGGTTTCTACAATCTTAGCATGAAGTTCTACAACGTGCAAAAAACTCGCTAAGATCCATCTTTTCTGTACATAAACGAATCGGAAGTTAACAGTGACACGACAACCGCTTGGAAGCTTCCGCCGCTATTTGTGTACGCATTGTCTGCATCGATTAATGTCTGGGAATCTGACAGCATTTCGTTGCGTCCCATGAAATATCGAAAAGCATGCCGCACAATGGATTGTCGCACGCGTGTCGATTGGGCGAGTCGGTCGATCAGGTCGAAAGCATCGACAACATCACCATCCAGCGTAGGGTCGCCCGTGCCGCTCAAGTGGCCGGTGGCGTTGACCGGTTTTGTTTTGTAGACGTTCGCCGTATTTTTTCTCGTCGTTGGTTGGATAATGTTGTCCGGATGTTCAAGGTTTTCCCGTGTGCGGTATCTACCGAAGTCGTCAAAGACCTCAAAAGTCAGTCCCAGCGGGTTCATGTATTGATGACACTTCCAACATTCCTGATTGCTCGTCACGGAATCAAGCCGTTCCCGTAACGTGCGGTGATGATCTTCGGGTATCTGTGCGTCGACGGTAATGGGAACGTCCGGTACTCGCCCCGCCAATAACTTTTCTTGGATCCAGCGGCCACGTCGAACAGGATCCGTTTCTGTGTTCTGCGAATGAGCCAACAGCCACGCTGGGTGAGTGAGCAATCCTTTGCGATGAGGAATCTTAAACGGCTGAACAATCGGGTAGTCCCAAGTTTCTTTATTGCCGTACTCACCGCGTGACCAGCGCCCCTGGTAATGCAAAGGGCCAGCGCCAGCCAAGGGCGGAAGACTGTAAATCTCGGAATATCTAAATTTCTGGCCACCGTGAAAAAACCAGGGAAAAGTAACTGGATTTAGGTTCTTGCCAAACGTGTGTTCAAAGAACAGCATGTATCGTCCGAAGTCGCGGATATGGTTCCGCTGGTGTTTTTCTTCGAGATCGTTAATTTTAATCTGTGCGAACAGGTCTTTGTGCTGCTCGAAATTATCCAACAGAGCCTGTTCGGTGTTGTCGCGCCAGTCGGTGTCTTTCAGTCCTTCATAAGCTCGACGCCAGCCGTCGACGATCTGTTGGCCTTGCTCATTGCTACGGGTATGTAAAACGAAGTTCAGTTCGGTTGTCAGCAGTTGCTCGAAGACATCTTTGTC
>JAPKFF010000181.1:0-2433 GCA_028821715.1 Dehalococcoidia bacterium | reverse complement strand
CGAATGCTACTAGGTTGATCGTTGGATTCATTGCTATTTTGACGTTGTGTTCATCAGGAGTTGTAATTGGAATTTCGATTTATCGGTTAGTAGGTAAAAGAACTGAGATTAGGTTCGACTTGCTGGAAGGTGGACTCGGAATATTGTTCCTGAATCCGCGTCACTTGTGACCGAAATTTCTCCGCCGTGAGCTTCAACAAGTTGCTTGACGATCGTTAGCCCTAACCCAACTCCGCCGGTTGCCCGGTTTCTGCTTTGATCTGCACGGTAAAACTGATCGAATATTCGTGGTACATCAGCTTCAGAAATACCGATTCCGGAGTCGGTAACAATTATTTTGACATCGTCGTGGTCGCCAATAATGTCGACACTGATCGAACCGCCATTTGGCGTGTGGGTTAACGCGTTTTCAACAAGGTTAGAAATGATTTGCCGTATTCGGGTTTCATCGAAATCTACCGCGGTGTCATTGCCGGTCACTGATGTGTTGAGGCATATTTCACGGTCTCGAGCGCGCTGACTGAAGTGGGCGACTGAATCTTTAATCACTGGCACTGGTGAGCCATGTGATTTGTTAAGAGCAAGGGCTCCTGCATCAGCGATTGCAAGAATGCGGAGATCCTCGATTAGTTTCGAAAGATGGATGGTTTGACTGTGGAGTGTGTCGATAGTTTCGTCGTTGGGTTCGACCACTCCGTCTTTGATCGCTTCGAGGTAGCCCTGAATATTCGTCAGCGGTGTGCGAAGCTCATGGGCGACATCGGCTGTCAATTGGCGTCGTTGGTCAACTGCATGTTGAAGATCGCCGGCCATAGTGTTGAACGTATTGGCGAGTTTGCCGATTTCGTCAGTTCCACTTTCCGGTACTCTCTGGCTAAGATTTCCAGCTCCCAAACTGCTCGCAGCTGCCGTTAGATTACGCACTGGAGCCAGCGCTTGGCGAGTCAGAAGCATGACGATCAACAGGCCGGCAAATCCGGCTGCTATTCCTGCGATCAGTAGTGATCGTTGGAACGATGCTTGTAGATTGCTCAACGGTGGATCGACGAATTCGAGTACTTCGGAGACGAGGTCACCAGTTGCTTGAGAGGGTACTTGTGTAGGTGGAGAGGCTTGTCGAGGTGGTTGTGCGTTGAGGAGGCGTGATAGACGAGATGCGTAGAACTCTTGCATTGAAAGCGGGCGTTCTTTTCGGCTGGGTTGCTCATCTACCAACATGTAACCGATCAACTCGCCATTAACTATCACTGGGCGCTTGGTGAAGCGGGCAGGGCTGGTATATCTCTCGGCGAATGTTTCTAAAAGACCTTGAGCATTTCGTACCAGTTCGTGGGAGTCGGCAACGATTAATCCGGAGTTAGATTCGAACGCCACTCGCCACCCGAACAAGTTGCCTACCTGTTGAACGGCGTATTGGACTTCGTCCCAGTCTTGATTCGCTTCGAACGTGTCTTTCACTAGCTGTTGGGCACGTTCTGTACGAGCGAACTCGATCTCAGCGGTGAAACGATCGGTCTCGACTTGGGTAGCGTAAGCCGAGTAGGCACTGACAGCAGTGATCGACAGCGCAAGCACGAGCGCGAATCCTAGAGTGAGCCTTCCTTGAAGACTGAATATCCATCTAAACATCGAACCTGTATCCAACTCCGTACATAGTTTTCAGATGCTGCTTGTTTGGATTGGCTACTTCTAGTTTCTTTCTGAGATTGGAAACATGTGTGTCGACCGTTCGGTCATATCCTGAGAAATCGTAACCAAAGACTTGCTCAATTATTTGTTCACGGGATACAGTTCGCCCACAGCCTTCGATGAAGTACGCCAACAGTCGGAATTCTGTTGGAGTGAGTTCGATTTCATCACCAAGTACGGTTGCAGATCGACGGTAGAGATCAATAGCCACATCTCCCGCGGTCACGGTACTGCCGGTTTCTTGCCGCTTCACTGTCGCCTTTGATGCTCGCCTCAACACTGCATTGACGCGTGCGACCAGTTCTCGTGGGCTAAAGGGCTTTGAAACGTAGTCATCGGCTCCGAGATCAAGTCCGGAGAGTCGATCATCTTCTTCAACTCTCGCAGTCACCATGATTATTGGGACTTCAGACTTTTTTCGAACGTTTTTACAAACCGTAATACCGTCCATGCCGGGGAGGTTGAGATCTAGAAGCACGATATCGGGTGCTTCTTCGAGAGCCATATGAAGCCCTGAGAGACCGTCTTCAGCAGCGATCACTCTGTACCCAGCTTGCACTAGATACAGCCTGATGAGCTGTGATACTGACTTGTCGTCTTCGATGACTAAGGCGACTTTTTCAATGTGTTGCTCGTTAGTAATCATATTGGTAAATGCTGAGTTGCTTGAGTCGTGGTCACATACACGGGTAGCTTATTTATATTCTATTGATGTCAAGATTTTGTGAAGACGCGGAGAAATAG
>JAPKFF010000071.1:0-11869 GCA_028821715.1 Dehalococcoidia bacterium | reverse complement strand
CAACCTACCCTCTCCTCCTCGAAGACGCCGGCTACCACATCGGCTACACCTACAAGGTCTGGTCGCCCGGCCTGACCGTCAACGCTCCATACGGCGGTGCGAGAACGGCGTACGAAACGTCAGGAACTCGTTACAACCGATTCTCAGAAGAGGTCACAGCTCGACCCGTCGGCCAATCGATCGAAGATGCGAAGCAGGAACTGCTCGATGAAACCGGCGACAACTTCGATAGCTTCCTAAAATCTCGACCCAACAAAGACGAACCATTTTGCTACTGGTGGGGTCCTACCAACACGCACCGAACTTGGGAACAAGGGTCAGGAAAAGACCTCTGGAACCTCGATCCAGACGATCTAGAAGGACGCATGCCCGACTTCCTTCCCGACGTCCCCGAGATTCGTGAAGACTTCAACGATTATCTCGGCGAGGCTCAGGCGGTCGACGCTGGACTCGGCGTAATAATCGCCAAGCTCGAAGCTGCTGGCGAACTCGACAACACGATGATCGTCGTTTCAGGCGATCACGGAATCCCCGGCTTCCCTCGCGCAAAATGCAATCTCTACAACCTCGGTACTGAAGTATCGATGGCCGTCCGCTGGCCGAAAGAAATTACTGCAGGTCGCACAGTCGATGACTTCGTGAACCTGATGGACCTCGCTCCCACGTTTCTCGAAGCAGCCGGAGTCGATTTACCCGATCAAATGACAGGTAATTCCCTGCTTCCGCTTCTCAAATCTGAACTTAGCGGACAGGTCGAAGTTGATCGATCCTTCGTCGTAACCGGACGTGAACGCCACACCGGTTCAACCATCACCGGCGGCAACGCAACCGTCGAAGAAGGCTTACCCTACCCGATGCGTTCGATCCGCACAAAAGACTTCCTCTACATCCACAATTTTGAGCCAAACCGATGGCCCGTTGGCGACCCCGGAGGTCTAGACGACCCAACTGCCGAGTCACCGACCCGAGACGAAATCCTCGCTAACACTGGCCACGTTTACCCCGATATCGATAAAGGCCCAACAAAGGCCTGGATGATCACAAATCGTGCCGAACCGGAAGTAGCTCCACTTTTCGATCTAGGGTTCAATAAACGACCGCAAGAAGAACTCTATGATCTCCGATCAGATCCTCATTACATGTCGAACCTCGCTGAAGATCCAGCGCAAGAAAAAAATCGTAAAAAACTGCACGACCAACTAATGAAAATCCTCGTTGAACAAAACGATCCAAGGGTCACTGAATCACCTCCTCGATTCGAACACCCACCCTACGCAGGACCCGTCTCTGAAGAATGGAAACAAGAAAACGCCAAAGAAGGCTGGACGCCTTCACATGGCTATCCCTAGGCACAAGCAGATAGACGGGCATTGTCATTGCGAGGAGTAACGACGTGGCAATCAGCCACCACGCCAAACGGTCTATCCGAATCTACGCACCAATGACGTGATCGGAATTCGATCTGCTCGACCGGCCGGTCTCCAGTCTGGCGATTCATCTGTTAGTGACTTACAGCCCCAATCCCGAACCTAGCGGTTGATACCAGCTAGGCCGTTTTTGATGCCCTCACTGGCCCAAGTTGTCCACGGCTGGGTAAAGAACTTGTATCCCTTGGCGATAAGATCGTTCGCCTCCAGAGTGGGAGGAATGAAGTACATGCCAGGAACAACCCCGTGCCTCTTACAGGCAGCGGCGATAGTGTCCAAACCCTTCGTGTACGCATCGCTCGTGTAATCGAGTGGGGTCTTGAGTTCAATCGAAAGATCAGACGGACCGATCAAGAGAACATCTATTCCGGGCACACTGAGAATTTCATCAAGGTTGTCGATCGCCTGTTGTGTTTCGATCATCGGAATTATCAGTAACTCTTCGTTGACCATATCGAGATAACTACGGTAGTCGGCCTCTTCGCCGAACTCACCTCGAGGACCCGAATGACTTCGATCACCGTCTGGTGAATACTTGCAAGCTCGCACCATCGCTTCGGCTTCCGCTTTGGTGTTGACCATCGGAACGATGACGCCCATCGCACCGGCATCGAGCGCAAAGCAGATGAGATCGGGCTGATTACCGCTAACTCGAATGATCGGCTTAGCCTTTTTGCCTTTTATCGACTGGATATTAGGGATTAGCTGTTTAACCTCGACAGGCTTGTGTTGAGTATCGAACAACAGGAAGTCGAAACCGGAATCAGCCAACACGGTCATGTCGCCAGCTGCCGCTCCGGCAGTTCCGATAACGGTCTTGCCGGATTTCAAAAGATCTCTAACGACGTTCATATGAGTAAATGCTCCGGTTATTTAGCAGTCATTACTAAGCAAGTGCCCAGTACTGATTCAGAAGGATTTGAACTGTGGCGCATTGTTGCACAAATTGGCAAGGCGGGTCGACTGAGGTCAACGAAATTAGTTCACGCACAACACATCCACGCACAAGATAGAATCAGCCGTCTGCTACAACTCGCACCAGTTCAAACGAACGAAAACCATGCAACGCGTATACATAACCCTCCAAGGCGACAATAAAATCGCCATCCACAATCTCAACTCCGAAACCGGGGAACTAACCCACCAGGAAGACATCTCGACTCCAGGCGGACCCGCCCCATTTGCCGTCTCGCCCGACAATACACGCGCTTACATCGGACTTCGTGACGTCAACAAAATGGCAAGCTTCGATATAGATGTCACATCTGGAACCCTTAAGCCGACAGGCATGGTCAATCTCGAATCCGACCCCTGCTACGTGTCCGTCGACAACACGGGTCGCCACCTGCTCTCCGCCTACTACGGAGCCGGGCACATAGCCGTTCACCCGATCGATGAACAAGGTGCTCTCGGCGGTGCTCCAACCGAATGGATCGCTACTCAACACCGTGCACACTGCGCTCAAACCGATTCAACGAACTCGTACACATTCCTGCCGCATGTCGACGACTCAAATGCCATATACCAGTATAAATTCGACGACAAAACCGGCTACCTCACGCCCAACACGCCTGCCGTAATCGAACCGCCAGCTGGCTACGGCCCCCGTCATTACGTCTACCACCCCAACGGCCAATTCCTCTATTTCGATAACGAGCAGGACTCCAGTGTTACCGCCTACAAGTTCGATTCAGCAACCGGCACATTAGAAGCCCTCAAAACACTTTCAACGCTGCCTGATGATTTCTCCGGCGAGAACTCAAACGCCCAAATCCACATGAACCCTAACGGCAAATTCCTATACGCCTCCAACCGTGGACACAACTCCATCGCCATGTATTCCGTCAACGATTCGACCGGGAGTTTAACCTCTCTTGGCCAGCAGCCATCACTCGGCACGCCTCGTGCATTTGGAATCGACCCCACAGGAAAATTCATGCTTGTCGGTGGACTCGATAACGGTGATCTAGCAACCTACAAAATCAATCCCACAGGAACACTCACCCACCTAAAAACGCAACCCATAGGCGACCAACCAATGTGGATCCACATCGCCGATCCCGTCTAGTCACTACCAAGTCGGCCAACGACACCCAAGCCTAACGCCACACCCGGAGCAAATCACGCCCTTGAAAATCACATCAATCAAACCCTGGCTCGTAAAAGTTGAAGGCTCCTTCTGGGGCGAGTACTTCTTCATAGAAGTCCAAACAGATGCAGGCATCACCGGCTGGGGTGAAATCACGACAACTACCCTTACCGCCAACCGAGCCGTCGCCGGCATCATCGAAAAACTAAACGACCTCCTCATCGGTGAAGACCCATCCCAGATAGAAAGAATCTGGAACAAAATCTTCCGAGCCTTCACATACATGGGCTCCCGAGGCGCAACCACACACGTCGTAAGCGGCATCGACATCGCACTATGGGACATCCGAGGAAAAGTCCTTAATCTCCCCATTTACGAACTACTCGGCGGTAAAGTCCGTGATGAAATCCTGCTCTACACGCACCCCGACCAAAAGAACTTCGGAACCCCCGAAGGCGTCGAACATGAAATTAGGAAAATCGTCGACTCAGGACACAAAGCTTTCAAGTTCGACCCGTTCCCGCACACCGGCGAACAATCGGTGAACAATTCTGGTTACCTAAGTGGAAATCTAGATAAAGTGGGCGAGCGTGTCGCAGCGGAACTCACAGCAAAAATTCGTGACATCGCTGGTGAAGATATGGAAGTCCTCATCGATGCCCACGGACGCTTCAACGTCCCAACCGCCATTCGACTTTGCAACTCGCTCGAAGATGCTGGTGATATCGATTGGTTCGAAGAGCCAGTTCCCGTCGAAAGCTACCACGCCCTAAGCCAAGTTCGAGACAAAGTGAACGTCCCGATCTCGGTCGGTGAACGACTCCACACCCGTTGGGAATTTGTACAAATCTTCGAACACCAACTCGCCGATTTTGTTATGCCCGACGTCACTTGGACCGGTGGAATCACGGAACTCAAGAAAATCTCGACTCAGGCCGAGACGTACTACATACCGGTATCGCCACACGATGCCTCAGGACCCATAAACGTTCTCGCTGGTGCTCATGTGATGATGACCGTTCCGAACTTCTACAAGCTCGAAACTGCCAACGCAGATCTCACCAAGTACAACGAGTTCATCCAGTCGCCACTAGACAACTTCAACGGAGCGCTCCATCTCGATCCCACCGCCCCAGGCCTCGGCATCGAAATGAACATGGACTACCTAACCGCTAATAAACTAAATAACTAGTGAAAAGCGCCAATAGTTGGAATTTCATGGTCTCCTTACGGATGGAAGGGCAACATGCAACTCTCACAAAATGCTCCTAACCCGAATTGGCAACAAGAACGTAAAATAGTTCGATGATCAATTCAAACGTCAACCTTTCAGCAAGCGAAGAAAAGACAGCAGCAGTGATCGAAGGTCCTAAACAAGCCTTCACAGTAGCCGCTCTCTACCACTTCGCAAAAATCGAAGAACCCGACCAGAAAAAAGCCCAACTTCTGGCGCTTTGCCGCGCCGAAAGCATCGTCGGAACACTCATCCTCGCTGAAGAAGGCATTAACGGCACGATCTCCGGCTCAGACACTGGAATCAAAGCCGTTATCGACCATCTCCACAGCTGGGCGAACGTCGATCAAATCGAAGTCAAGTACTCCTACACCGAGAACCAAAACTTCAATCGGATGAAGGTCAAAATTAAAGATGAAATCGTTACGATGGGCAAACCCCACATCGACCCCAATAACGATGCCGGAACCTACGTCGATCCCGCTGATTGGAACGATCTTATCAAGCGGGAAGATGTCCTACTAATCGACACTCGAAACAGCTTCGAATTCGGCGTCGGGCGATTCAAATATGCCATCAATCCCGTAACCGAAACCTTCCGTGAATTCCCTGACTGGGCGGACCTACTAGCATCCGGACCCCAAAAACCTTTGGCGGTCGCCATGTACTGCACCGGCGGAATTCGCTGTGAAAAAGCGACCGTCTATATGAAAGAAATCGGCTTCGACGAGGTCTACCACCTCAAGGGCGGAATCCTCAAATACCTCGAAGAAGTCCCCGAAGAAGAAAGCCTCTGGGAAGACGAATGCTTCGTCTTCGACCATCGAGTCTCACTCAAACACGGACTCGTCGAAGGCGAATACCAACTTTGCTACGGCTGCCAGCACCCGATCTCGCCTGCCGACCGTGAATCTCCAATGTTCGAACTAGGTGTCAGTTGCCCATACTGCGATGACTCGCTCGCCAGCGAAGATCGAATACGCTTCCGCGAACGACAACTCCAGATCCGACTATCCAGAGAACGCGGCGAAGAACACCTAAAAGACAACGCCTCCAAAACGCCATATAAAAAGCCAGGCAAAAAGCCCAACGCAACCAAATAGGCTATTGCGAACTGCCGCTATTTTGTAACCATGTGCAGAATCGCTCAATTGCGAACGACACAAGTCCGTCCAGACGAACCGGTACCCATGGCAAATTTCAACTTCATCCAAATGGCCGATCCACAAGTTGGAATGTTCTCTCGATTCTCTGGAATGGACCCTGAAGCCGCAGCACTCCTAAGAAAACGCGGGCTCAACGTCAAAGACGCACCAAAAATCGAGGGAGTCGAACAAGAACGTCAAAACCTCGTAACCGCCCTCGAACAGTTCGATGAAATCGACCCCGCATTCATCGTTGTTTGTGGCGACATGGTCGATACCGCCGGTGACGAAGAACAAATTGCACTCATCCGTGAAACATTAGGCGAATACAGCTCGAAAGTTCCGGTGCACTGGGTAGCTGGCAACCACGACATCGGTGTGAACAATCTGATCCCCGACCGCGATTCCGTAGACATGTATCGAGCTGAATTTGGCAACGACTACTACGCTTTTAATCACGGCGAATCGAAATTCGTTATTCTCGACTCGGTAATACTCGACCGACCTCAAAATCTGCCCGACGAACACAAAGCTCAAATGGACTTCTTGGGCGACACCCTTCGTTCGCGCGAATCAATCGAATCTGAACATGTAGTAGCGTTCATGCACCATCCGCTCTTCCTCGACAACGCGGAAGAAGCCGATATCGATTTCAACTGGGCTCCCTCTCCACCGAACCAGCCATCTGGCTACTGGACGATCCCGCTTGAACGACGTACCCCAGTCGTCAAATTACTACGAGAAGCAAACGTCCAAACAGTGTTCGCTGGTCACTGGCACCGCAACCACACCGCAAGCGACAACGACCTCGACGTCGTAGTCACCAGCGCACTCGGATACCCACTCGGCAACGACCCATCCGGCTACCGAGTAGTTAACGTCAACGACAGCACCCTGACTCACAACTACAAACAAATCTAGCGACAGCGAACAACAGCGGGGAGGTCGTGCCAGCTAACCTATATAAGTAGTAGCACCCGTCAATACGACGATTTCATCTTGAGATTTCATGGCAACACGCCCCGTCAGAGACGTTATTAATAAATACATTAATTAGATCAGTACAAAGCGCTGATCCTGAACTAGTTCTTTAGCCTTGTAGCTAACCCGAGATCAGCTCTGAGACGCCAACGCCTAATGCATCTGAAATGCCTTTTAACGTGGCGAAACTGACGTTCTGTTTGCCGTGTTCAATGGCACTGATGTAGCTGCGATCCAGCCCTGCATCGGCGGCAAGACGCTGCTGACTGAGCCCTCGGTCTTTCCTGAGCGACTGAATTCGCACTCCAAGTTCGACAAGCATGACTTCAATCGACATCGATGATTCATCTAGATTGAAATGTGTTTGGGTCCAACCGACTACTTCGATCGCATCAGTGCTGCAGAAATCTGCTCTAGGTATCGAATCGACTGTCGCTGCAGCTCCACCGACGACTACGACTGGAGGGGTGGGCAGATTCTTGAGTGCATCGACCGTTGCTACAGCATTAGAGACGAATTGTTCTGTCGTCACAGATAGTCCAACAAGCTCAGGTGACTCCTTCCCCACCAATTCAACAATTGAATCGACTGGCGAATCTGCCCCTAAGAAATCAACATCCCAACCTTCGAACCGCAGTAAATCAGCAAATGTAAGACCGCCGATCACGTGATTGTCGCCCTCGACCGAGGTAATGATCGCGCTTCGCCCGATTCGTCTTCCGTTTAGATACGAATCCTGAGCCTTAGAAAGCAACCGCAATGCGATTTGAGTTGCTCGGTGCTCAGTTGCGATGTCCAGCTCACCTGCATGCCAACGAGAACCTATTTCTGCCAGGCAATACCCAATGAGGTGTACGTATACGAACGACGGTTCCCACCTTAAAGCGATTGCATCATCAACTAAACGGGTTGCCAGAAGTTGATTCCCAGCAATTAGAGCTGTGAGTAATTCTTCATGGCTTTTTGTCAGATCACTTTTTCTTGGCTTTACTGAATAGTTTTGACTCATACCCACATCGTTTCATATTTGACGACTTTACGCCACACTGCCAAGTGTATAGAATATATTCAACAATTTATAACTTATGTACAAAATATAAATGGTTGACTGTACTAAATTTGATGACTTGGTTGGAGAATAAAAATGGAATATCTCTACATCGCAGTAATCATCCTTGGCGTAGTCGGTGCTGCTAACTGGGGATTTGTTGGACTTTTCAAGTTCGATCTCGTGTCCACTGTAACCGGATCTAAGTTCGGGGAAGTCAACGCTGTTTCCAGAATTATTTACGTATTGGTTTTGATTGCAGGTGTTCTATCAGCGGCAACAATTCCATCGATTACGGACTAAACCCAATATGACGAGAGTGGTTCCTCGATCAACCCCGTCACAATACTTGAGTAACAAACAATGCTTCACTTCAATTGCTGTCCAAAATGCCTTGCAGGCACGGTGTACGAACATGATGGTCTCGACGACCTCGAAAAAAAGTGCGTTAACTGCGGATACATCGTTTACGAGGTTAGTCTTGAACTGACCTCATTGGAAACTTCAAGTTACCCAGCAGTAATTGTTGCGGCCGTCTAGTAGATCGTAGATAGATAATCAGGAAGAATAAATTGTTATTTAGCTCTGCGACTCGAAGAGGGGCGATCCTCGGAATCATAGGCTGGCTCCTATTAATTGTAGCCGTCTCATCAATCGCACCCGCGCTGTCTGAAGTCACGACCAATGAGCAGGATGAATTTTTACCGTCAGGGGCAGAATCCGTAGCGGCACTAAAACTACGCATAGAAAAATTTCCTGCTGCTGACGGAATTCCAGCGCTTGTCGTCTTCAGTTCAAGCTCGGGATCGGCCGATCTCATCTCAACAATCAGCGAATTTACCTCAGTATTAAGGTCGCCTGAAGTTCCCGATTCGATCATATCGATCCTATCTCCCTCTGAGTCGGCTGCTGCTGCTGCCACGCTGATCTCAGCTGACAACAACATGGGAATGGTGATAGTAACGATCGGTGGGGTACCTGCAGAACCAGCATTTGGCGAAGCAGTTGATTGGCTTTCGGGGCAGGCGGGATTATTAGGGGCGAGCGTCGACATCGAAACCGCCGTTACTGGTCCAGCGGGCATCATTAATGATGCCGTCAAAGTGTTCGGATCAATCGATCTGCGAGTTACTTTGGTAACAGTGTTACTCGTTTTGGTATTGCTCCTTGTGATCTATAGATCTCCTGTTCTAGCCATCGTTCCTCTAGTGGTAATCGGATCGGCGTTGACGCTTGCTCAATCGGCGGCAGCGCTTTTATCGCAACATTTCGACCTTCCACTAAATGGCCAAGTCACAGCAATCATGTCGGTTCTTGTATTCGGAGCTGGAACCAACTACGCGTTATTTATCGTCTCTCGCTATAGAGAAGAACTCGTGCTTAATTCCGACAAGTGGGGAGCCATGCGAACCACAATGTCGAATATTGGGCCCTCAATCGCAGGCTCAGCCGGGACGACTATTGTTGCGATGTTCGCGCTGACATTTGCTTCGTTTGGGTCATTCAGATCCTTGGGTCCGATGCTTGCTATAGCCATATTCATCGTGCTGTTATCAGGATTATTCGTAATGCCGGCTGCAATCGCGCTGTTCGGCAAATGGGTGTTCTGGCCACGTCCGCTTATACAACAGAACTCTTTAAGCACTAACGGGATTTGGCACCGAGTCGGACGTCTGGTTGCTAGAAAGCCTCGAATGGTATTTTCCGTAACCATGGTCGGAATCGTTATAGCTACATTGCCAGCATGGACAGTTATTCCGAGTTTCAACTTCATAGATGGATTCCCAGATGATGCAGAATCAAAGCGAGGCTACGAGCTTCTATCGAAATCATTCCCAAAGGGACAGTTAGCTCCAACCGCGATCTTTGTAGAGTCTGAATCTGACCAAATATCTGATTATCTCGGCTCGTTGGAAGACCTCGCCGCATCCTTGGCTGTTACTACCGACGTGCTGCAAGTTTCAGGGCCGACTCGACCCACAGGCATTACTGTTGATGAATCGGTCGCCATTGCTCAAGGTGCCGCGAGGTTTGTGTCGACTGACGGATCAACGGCACGTCTCGATGTACTTCTTAACGGTGATCCATATTCTGCTGAAGCACTAACGATTGTTGAGAAGGTACGCTCGGTTGCGGCTTCTTCAGCATTGGCAAAGACTCCTGGTATACGAGTGATTGTCGGTGGAGAATCAGCTGTACAGGCCGACACAAAGGCATCGATCGACGCAGATATACGCTGGCTTGCCCCTGTGTCTTTGCTGGCAATTTTGATTGTTCTAGTGCTGCTATTGAGGTCGATCGTCGCACCTTTGTATCTGGTGTTTAGCGTAATCGTAAGTTTTGGAGCAACATTCGGGCTTTCAGTGTTCGCCTTCCAGCAAATATTTAACCACTCCGGTGTCGCGTATTCGAACGGAGTCTGGATGTTCATCTTCCTAGTAGCCCTCGGTGCTGACTACAACATTTTTGTAATGTCCAGAATCCGAGAAGCAACGCAAAAGGAAGGATTCAGGGACGGCGTTGCGACTGCTATCGGACGCACAGGCGGTGTGATCACATCCGCAGGAATCATCCTTGCAGGTACGTTCGCTGTTCTAACAACCTTGCCACTTCGAGATATTTTCCAGCTGGGATTTGCGGTAATGCTTGGCGTACTCATCGACACGTTCGTGGTTAGAGCCCTTCTAGTGCCGAGCATGGCAGTGATATTCGGAGAGTGGAGCTGGTGGCCAAGGAAAACACCAGTTGTGATACCTGTTCCTCATGACAATTCTTGAGTCACCACACAGTTATGCTTCACTCCAAAACATCTCGTAGACTCGAACTGTTTCAATCGAAGTACCGTCCACCCGTTCCAGAGGCAATCATGCCCAGGCTTCAGTTGGTCGACAATCCGAGATAATAAGTGGTAACGCTATCGGGGGCAGGTCAATCGCTAGCGCGATAGAGATATCGCCATTTGCCATTGACCGTAATATACGTCTCGTCCAGATACCAGGAAAGACCGGCAATTCCACGACGTTTCGAACGAAGATTCTCGCTGACTGACGGTGCAAACCTGAACTCCCAGATCCGGATCGTCGCTTAACTGACTTCGAAACCGCGCTGTAAAAGTAGTTCTGCAACATCACGGAATCCGAGTTTGTATCTCAATCGCCAGAAGACAGCGAGTAGGACAATATCGTTCGGAAATTGAAGATCGTTGAATAATGTGCCAGTGCGTTCATTGAAGCGTTTATCGCAGTCTCCACAGTAGAAAGTCCGGTAACCCAGTGAGGTTCGATGTTTTCTCTTAGTGGCGGATAGGGACAGACAGTGTGGGCAGGACATAAATAGGTCTCCTCAGCAAATGAGGAATGATGTTATTCCACCCAACACTGAGTTCTGACAGATCCCTGATCGGCAGGTTACTTTGAGGTCCGCACAGGGGGTTGACGTAGAAATTCCTCTCCATCAGGTAGTACGATTGCTGCCCAAGCTGGTAACTAACGTCGACTTGGCGATCAGCACAACGACACACCCGAGATTACAAATGAGCTGGAAACTATCTGCGTTTGCTGACGAAATAAGCACTGATCCCGAGCTTCAGTTCTCGACGCTCGAGCGACTCGGTGTTGGCGAAATTCAGTTGCGAGGAGCCTGGGGCAGGAACGTAATGGATCTTTCGGCGACTGAGTTGAAAGACCTTCGCACCCTCGCCAGCAGCCATGGGCTTGGATTCCATGCCATCGGCAGCCCGCTCGGCAAAACTAACATCTCCGAAAACGCTCAACCCTCACTCGAAGGCGTTCGATCTGCCGCAGACGCCGCTCACGCGGTCGGAACAGAGCGGATCAGGATATTTTCGTTCTACCGGGACAGCGATGTTTCGCCAGAAGATATCCGATCCAACGTGATCGACCAGCTTGGGTCGATGGCCGAAATTGCGGACGAATGCGGTGTGAC
>JAPKFF010000180.1:0-2513 GCA_028821715.1 Dehalococcoidia bacterium | reverse complement strand
TATGCCTGACAAAACTAGGTGAGTTGCGTTCACGTGGAAGCCGTGTCGTTCGTGGACTCTGTTGATAAACTCTTGCACGAGTTCGTCGTCAAGCGGGAGCGTACGTCCGCAGCTGGTGCATTGAAGATGGTGATGATTTGACTGGCTGATCCATTCGAACACGGTGTCGCCCGGACTGAGGCGGGATTCTGCGACTAGGCCGACCCCGCCGAGATCACTCAGCACTCGATAAACGGTCGATTGATCGAATTTTGCCCCAAGAGTCGCAAGTGCTTCGATTACTTCGGCGACCGTTACGTGTCCATGGGTGGTTAGCAGCACATCGATCACCGCAAGACGCGCTGGAGTAGCTCGGAGGCCTGAACCGCGCAGAACGTCGGAAGGCGATTGATTAAGCTGTGTCATTCGAATCGATTGGTTCTCTATGGTTGAAGGGTTAGTCGATGAGTCTGACATGGTCGCATATGAATCGGATGTTATTTGTCGTTTTCGCCATTTAGGTTTCAAATGTCTTCAAGTGTCTTGATCGCCGCTCCGTCGGAACGCGTGTGGATGCTGGTCGACGATGCCAGTCACTGGAGTGAATGGTCGGGTGTCGTAGATGAAGTTTGGAAGACTCCGAATTGCCTCGATTGGCAATTTGGGCACAAGTGAATTTTTCGTCTTTTGATGACCCGTAAGAAAGTTTCGTTCAACGTGACGGTCACTCTATACGAGATGGACAAGACGATCGAATGGAGTTCGAAGAAATTCTCGATCACGGCGGTGTCTTCGATTTCTATAGAGCCTGAAGGAACTGGTTGTCGAGTGGTAGATCAGAAAGTTTTTTCTAGTCCGCTGCTGCCGATTCGTCTTGCTCATCCTCGTCGGCTGATACGCGTGATGACCGAACGTTGGCTTGGCGACATGAAGAAAACCGCAGCGATGTCTTCGTGACCGTGCTAGATCGAAGCAATTAACGGGTGATGATGGTGTTCGCTCACGCCGATGACGAGACATTGCTCGCCGGGGCGTTGATTTCCAAGCTGGTTTCGGATGGACACGAAGTTAGGGTGCTGTGTCTTGCTCCCGGTGACGGTGATCGAGTCAGGCGTCTACGGGGCGCCTGCGCTGATCTGGGCGTGAGTGAAGTAGAGACATTGCGCTTCGTTGAGAGTCGAATGTGGCCAAACGACGCTGGTACTCCCAGTGAATCACCCACAGCACGTCTTAATCTTCAAATATCGCTCGTTCCTAGTACTGAACTGGCGCGCAAGATAGCTGGAAGGATTTCGGAGAGCGCTCCTGATATTGTTTTGACTCATTCTTCCTATGGTGACTACGGAAATTCCGATCCTGCTGCCGCTTTTCAGGCGACTAGGTTGGCTGTTGAGTCTGTAGACGGCGAGTCGATTAGCTTCTGTTCACTTGAATGGTCACGTTGGGTGGTACGGATCAATGTACGACTGATGCGTGTTGGCGGGAGGAGTATCCGAAAGATGGGTCCCGACGGTTCGTTTGATCTAGCGCTGGCTTTAAATCGTCCGAATTCACCGACTATATCTATCGATGTTTCTTCGGAGCTAGGCGTTAGACGGAAGGCTTCTCGTTTGTACCGAACTGAGATTGCAAAAAGACCACTTCCTATGCGATTGCTTGAGTGGGTACCGCTGATCTTGCAACGATCATTTCTCGGTAAGGCGAAACTGAGAGTTGAGTTGACACCCGAGAGATTCGATCAGACATCTGGTTTTTGAATCGGGAACGATTGTTCGGCGTTAGTTGTTATTAAACAAAAAAACACCCCAGACGGATTACAGTCCGGGGTGTTTTAGTTTTTGACTTAGTGTTGGCTAGGCGAGCAACTCTCGAAGCTCTGCAACATGTGCATCGCCACGGAGTCGGCCTAGAGCTTTTCTCTCGATCTGTCGAATACGTTCTCGGGTCAGATTCAACTCTCCACCGATCTCTTCAAGAGTTCGTGGGCGACCGTCGAATAGACCGAATCGTAGTTCGAGAACTCGTCGTTCACGATCCTGAAGGTGGCTCAGTACACGGTCGACCTGCTCTCGCATGGAAGACTGTGCTGCAACATCGGCTGGTGCCGGTGCGCTGCTGTCCTGAATCAGGTCACCAAGCTCATTCTCTGCGTCTTCACCAATTGGTGTTTCGAGAGAAACAGGTTCTTGCGACATCTGAAGAATTTCTGAGACACGCTCGATCGATAGTTCGACACGCTCTGCGAGTTCTTCGACTGTTGGTTCTCGGTTTAGCTGCTGTCCAAGTTCACGTCGTGCTCGCATGATCTTGTTCAGCGTTTCTACAACGTGAACTGGGATGCGAATAGTTCGCGCCTGGTCGGCGATTGCTCGGGTAATACCCTGACGAATCCACCATGTCGCATATGTCGAGAATTTGAATCCCTTGCGGAAGTCGAACTTCTCGATGGCACGCATAAGTCCGATGTTGCCTTCCTGAATCAGGTCAAGCATCGACAGGCCACGGTTAAGGTGCTTCTTTGCCACAGAAACCAC
>JAPKFF010000179.1:0-2514 GCA_028821715.1 Dehalococcoidia bacterium | reverse complement strand
CCACCAAACTGGCGACAAACTGGAAAAGCCCTCGCAGAAATGCGGGGGCTTTTCTTTGTTTTGCACCAATTTTGCACCAATAGCACGATTTATATAGCTGTTTCCGACTTCAGCCATTCCGCTTGTAATGCAATGCGAAAAGCGATCGTTTTTTGCAGTTGTCGATTGCTTGTCCTGAAATTCTATTCACTTACATAATGCTCTGAATACTCATACCCAGGACGGTCACCGTCTGTGGGGTGTCCGTGGTAAAGGTAGAGCGCGCCATAGGTCCAGCCATCCAGCCCCGGATAATTCGCACGGTCCATGGACAAAGCGACATAGGGAGCCGGATATCCATCTGGTAGCGGAATGACATTGGGCCAACAGCGGGTATTGCTTTGTTCGTCCCACGGTGGGCGAAAAATGTTCAGGGCGCCGAGTTGCTTGAGATCCGGGTATGAGTAGACGTAGAACTTGCGGTCGGAGCTTCCGAACAGGGCGTAGTACTGGCTGCCGATCTTCTGAAGCAGGCAACCCGTGCCGTTCACTTCAGCGGGGCCCGCAATGAGCTCATAGGGGCCGTCCCACTCATCGGCCTCATAAAGACCAGCAGGAAAGCCGACATCGCCTACTGTACACGCGAGCACACGCCATTTCTCGGCCGTCGAATCATAGAGAATGTGGGGGTCTTCTCCTGAATTTGGCAGGGTAATCGGTTTGGCCTTCATGATGGAAAACCCGAAACGGGGGTCGCGCTTTGAGGAGACGGCCCACAACTGCTTGGGGACCTTCTTGTCCGCATCGCCATAGGCAGAGAATCCGACCGTTATGCCTCTCCACTCTTTGGTTTTCTTATCAAAGAATATGTGCGAACCGATTTCATTGCGCAGCAAGCCATCATCTCTGTCGAAAACGATGATCCCCTCCAGTTTGGGATCGAAGACCGATGGATCCATACTGAAGACACCCTGTAGTGGGTGCGGGAGAATGCGGCCGCGCACCGACATGGTAAACCAGAGTCGGCCGTTGTCCAGAATCGGTGATCCATCCTGATAGGTCATAGCGCAAATATCCGCCTGGCCAGCCCCCGTGGTTAGCGATGCCCCTGCATCTTTGATTACCACGGACTCACCCGCAGTTAATTTGGTATGCAACCGGAATTCGAACGACCGAATATGGTCTTTTCGGCGGAGATCGATGACCTCGGAGAAATCACGGGTATCGACAACACGGTTCACCCCATTTTGTTCCACAAAAACATTGAGACCGGTTCCCAACACTTGCACCCTGAGCGTAAATGGCCCTTCAACAGGCTCCTCGAGCTTGACACTATTGTTCTGTTCTTCTCGCCCAGCGACGATCACCCTCCATTGAATAGACGTGCATCTGTTCGAGGTGAAACCAGCGAGAATCGACAGGCGGTTCTTGTTGTCGGGCGTCGCGAAATCAACGCCCGCTTTCGGTGACTCGCCTTGGGTTCCGGCAAATGATACATCGTAGGTCGCAAAAGGGTTGAACCCGCCAACCCAGAGGGCTGACTCCGATGTGCCAGGAGCAGAGACTGTGAGTAAGCCCCTATCAGATTCATAGTCGGTAGACGTCCCAGATAAGTGAGTGATGGGGTGTTCAACGTATAGGTTGACGATTTCGCCCGGTTTGAGTGTGGATAGAGGGATTGCTGTGTCGCGGTCAAATACGAGTCGACGCACAGCTTGCCTTCTAAACTCGATATTCAGAGGTGATAATTCACGCTGCCCCATTTGATCCATCCGATCCGTTTCATTTGTGTAGAACGATCAATAATTCAGGAAACTTTTGAAATGGCCCTTTTCAACGGTACATTGTCCGATCTGTCAGCACAACAAACGTGAAATTTCCGCCCAACTTACGGTGAATCTTGCGGGTAAACATCACCATAGAATAGCTCTTGCCTGCGCCTTGGGTGTGCCAGAACACACCGAGCCTTCCTTGTTGGTCTTTGCGATTCCGAACTGCTTCAACGGCGAGATTCACTCCGAGGAACTGGTGGTTTCCCGCGAGTATCTTCTTTGGTTCCCCTGACGATTCATCGAACAGGATGAAGTTTTCGACAAGGTCCATGAAATTACGCTTGTCGCACACGCCCTTGAGTAACGTTGCCATATCCACTGCGCCTGAATCACCTTCGACACAACGTTGGTAGCTATCTGTTGAGCGAGAACGTACCGATTACAGCGGTCAGCAAGATACTCGGTCACGCTAATCCTGCGATCACCATGAGCATCTACGCACACGAGCTGAAGGAAGACTTCGAGCAAGTACGAGTGGCTATGGCGAAGTTCGCGTAGCAACATGCGGTTCTGTGTTAAATTGGTCGGCATGTCGAAACTATACGTACTAACACTCGCGTCACTGCTGCTACTAATGGTTGCAGTTGGTTGCTCTGTTTCAGATCAAGCTGCTATCGACGAATCGGTTTCACGCCCAGAATCACCTTCCACAGAACACAAATGAAAACCTTGAACGACAACCGACCTAATATTCTTTTGATAA
>JAPKFF010000178.1:0-2610 GCA_028821715.1 Dehalococcoidia bacterium | reverse complement strand
ACACGGGTGTCGCGATTGCAACGACCGAAACAGAGTTGCTGTCTGCAATTGAAGTCGATCGCACGGGGCAATCTGCCTGGCGATTCTTCATGCTGATGGGACTGGTATTCCTTATTGTTGAAAGCTTGTTTGCGGATCGCCTACTCAGGAAACAATCGTCGCGGCAGCCGTCAACTGAGAGCACGGAGGTACAGCAAGATGACTGAGTTAACCTCTAATAGTGTTCAAATTGAAGAGATCTTCCTTGCTCGCCCGTTAACGACGCCGATCATGTTTGCAATACTCATCGCGTTGATTTTATTGAGTGTTTATCTCTACCGTCGCTCGTGGGGACTCCGTCCATGGCAACGTGTTCTATTGGGTGTCGTCCGGGTGGTCGCACTCGCCCTAGTCTGTATCACTCTTCTAGAGCCGATGGCAGTCGTTCGGAAAACCAATACACAACAACGTGGTCTGCCGGTGCTCGTCGATATCTCAGAGAGCATGGCAATGAAAGACCAACGGAAAAGTAATGAGGACCTTGTCGAAGCTGCTGCTGCGCTCGACTTGCTAGCTGATACAGAATCTGACGCGGCGCAGGCAGCCTTGGGTCTTGGTGTTAAACAACGTCAAGCAATTGCCACCTCGTCGCGTCTCGACTTGGCAACCAACCTGTTGTCGCGATCAGCTCGATCGACCCTAGCGTTGTTGGACGAGCACGTTGACGTCAGCTATCACACCTTTGGAAAGACGTCTCGCATGCTCACCGACGACGGTGTAATGACCGAGAAGGTAGCTTCTGAGCTACAACCCATTGAGACGGAAACCGCGATTGCCAAAGCTCTCGAGTCTGTTGCCAACTCCGGAGGAGTTCCACCGGCGGGAATAGTACTTTTATCCGATGGTATCGACAACGCTGGGTCACTTCACACAAAATCCATCCTTCGTGACCTCGGGACGCGTGGTATACCCGTCTACACGATACCAATTGGCCTTGCCGAACCGGACGACATTTCCATTCGTAACATCGTGATGCAAGAAGTGGCGTACTCGGGCGATCGAGTGCCCGTCCGAATCCAACTCCAATCCAAGGGTTACGAAAAGCGTACAGCTCGAATGAGCGTAATGCTTAACGGGCGTCGAGTTTCGCAACGCACGGTTCAATTCGATGGTGGATTGCAATTCCAAGACATTGACTTCCGCGTAGACGTTTATGAGAAAGGCGCGGCGCAGATTGAGGTTGTCGTCGATCCTTTTGATGATGAGGTTTCCTCGGATAACAATCGAATCGAGCGAAGTATCAGAATTGTGAATGAAAAGGTCAACGTGCTTTACATCGAAGGGAATGCGCGATGGGAATATAGGTACTTACGCGCTATTCTGAAACGCGACCCGCGAATCAACGCCACCTTCATTGCTTCTAATGCCGGGCCCGAAGTCGCTAGAAACTCGACCGAACATATCGAGAGATTTCCGAACCAACGTGAAGAGGCATTTCAATACGACCTGATTATCCTAGGTGATGTCGACGCAGCGTTCTTTAATGATGACGAGCTGAGAATGCTCAATGAGCTTGTTCGTGATCGCGGAGCATCGCTCTTGATGCTGTGCGGTGCTATGCATTCGCCCAGTTCTTATAGCGGGACACCCGTCGAAACGATGCTTCCCATTCGTTTTGATCCTGATAGTCCGTGGGAAGAGGTGGCGGAGGCGGTGTATCCCGTGTTAACGCCCGCAGGTAGTAGCAGTCTAGTTATGACACTGGAGAACGACCCAGCAGCGAATGATCGGATCTGGAGCCGCGTCTCCCCGCTTGACCATTTACCTCCTCTGTTGGAAGCCAAGCCTGGGGCTACCGTCTTGGCAACGCTTTCCGACAGCGGTTCGCGAGCCCAACAATTCCCACTAGTTGCCTGGCAACGTTACGGAACGGGCAAGTGTATGTCGATAGCAACAGACCGCCTCTGGCGACTTCGCTTCAAGACTGGCGATAAGTATCATTGGCGACTCTGGTCTCAGTGTATTCAGTTTATGACCTTGTCTCGTTTGATGGGCGAACACAAACGCATCCGCCTAGAAACGGATCGGGCTATCTACCCAGTTGGCAGTCAGTGCCGAGTTTACGCGCATGTGCTCGACGACGACTTTGAGCCTGTTATACAGCCACGTTTTGATGTTATCGTAAGCGGACTGGGCGAGGACAATTCCGTGGAGACAGTCAGCCTGCGACCCGACCGCTCCCATCCAGGACTCTATGAAGGATACTTTACACCACCTTCACCCGGCCGCTATCGAATCGAGTCTAACGAAAACGATCAACCCATCTCCAACACGACGGAATTCCAAGTGGCCGTCGTTAAGAAGGAACTGACTGACCCCAATGTTCGCATCGAACAAATGAAACGTATCGCGGATCTTACCGGCGGAGTGTGTCTGAATATGGACGAGTTTTCAAAAATCGAGTCCTTAGTGGATAATGATCCGGTTACGACCACGGTTCGCTCAGAACGGCCTCTTTGGGATAACGGCTGGATGGCCTTTGTGCTCGTTGGGCTCGTGGGGCTGGAGTGGATTTTGCGAAGGAGAAATGATCTGCCGTGAATAGATTGTTTGCGTTAAGCTAGCGAAGTT
>JAPKFF010000070.1:0-12588 GCA_028821715.1 Dehalococcoidia bacterium | reverse complement strand
TGGTGAAAGCGGGTGCGATTCCTGCTATGTCATCCGACCCTTACGCAGGTGTCGGGCGCAACGACAACTGCCCCTGCGACTCAGGCAAGAAATTCAAACGCTGCCACGGCATTGCCAAGTAGCCATACCCCGTGTCCCGACCGAAGCGGAGGGACCTAGGGTTGAGCGGTGAAATCTTGCTCGGTAGGCGACATCGCTCAAACACTCACATCACAAGTTTGAAATCAGGCTCGAATCAAAACTACGACATCTTTCAGCTTCAGCGAGCCATCAGCCGACGATAATACAGGCAACGTTACCCAGTCCTCGACAGATCCTTCATTTGGCGCTCGGGACATTTTGGTTAGGCTTTCGAAAAATTACCTCCTACAAGCACGAAATGCTCTATCTCTCTACCTAGCCTCCCCAACAGACTCGCTAGCGAGTTAGAATTCCATGGGTTAATTCAACTCGCCCGTCTATTACTCATTCTTTGTGGGGAGCACCTCCAGTGGAACTCAGAACCAACCGCGCCAAGCAGAAACTAGCTAACGGCGAAATAGTAACTATCGTCAGCGGAATCACTCACCCCGACGACATAGACGCTGTTGGTCCTATTGGATTCGACGGAATCTGGCTCGAAGGTGAACATGGTTCTACCGAAGCCAGCGAACTCGGCAACCTCACACGAGCGTGTGATCTCTGGGGTATGACCTCAGTCGCACGGATCAATCTGAACGAGCAAGGACTCATCTACCGAACGCTCGACCGTGGAGCCCAGGCAATCGTTGTTCCGCACGTGAACAACGCAGCTGAAGCACAAAACGTTGTCGAAGGTGGCAAGTTCACCCCGCTCGGTAACCGTGGCATGTTCACAAGTCGACAAGGCTACGACGTAGAAAACTACCTCCACAAAGCCAACGATGAAACAATGTTGATCGTTCTGATCGAAGACATTGTTGCGTGGGAGAATCTCGACGAGATCATCGCTGTCGACGGTATCGACGTTTTCTTCGTCGCTCCATCCGATTTCGCCGCTTCGATGGGTCACATGGGCGACCTAAATCACCCTGACGTAGTCGAGAAAATCACCGATGCTCTGACTCGTATCGTTGCCGCTGGCAAGCATGCTGGTGCTCTTGCAACAAATGAAAACGTCGCTACGTACGTAGAGATGGGCGTTAGATTCTTCATGACTGGAGCCGGACCTTGGATCGCTGGTGGATTCAACCAGTTCGTAACCAATGCAAACTCTGGGAAAAAGTAGACACTGAATCGCTAGCCTTTTGCGACCATGACCGCATCGGCAACCGAAATTTCAAAATTTAGAAGAGAGAATGTTCGACTTGAAAAGTGTGGTAGCTAAACGAATATTGGTTTTAGGTGGAATGCTCACACTGATAGTGCTAACCGCATGTCAGGCAGCCGGCAAGAACCCCGAAGTTATCGATATTCCAGTGCTGGCGGCTACTGCCGATGTTTCACTGTGCCAAAACGAGTTCTACCCGCAGGGATCGCCAATATTTGGCGATGTTACTAGCAATCAACTCCGTGGCGATGTCGATGGCATCAAGATTTTCGATCTAGTCGAGGGTGAAGGCGAATCTCCAAAAATCGAAGACATGGTGACGGTCAGATACACGGGTTGGCTAGATGGCGGCTGTGTATTCGATTCAACCTACGCTCGTGGTGAAGACGCCGAACTTCTACTGGTTGCACTGATTCCAGGATGGCGTCAGGCAATGCTCACAATGAAGCCAGGCGGTTCACGCCGAGTCGAAATTCCGTCATCACTCGGGTACCGCGAGCTTGGTTCACCCCCGGCGATACCCGGCAATGCAACTCTTACTTTTGAGATTGAACTTATTACCGTTTTGACGCCTACTCAGGCAATCGCTACCGCCACTGCTATCGCAGCGAATGCAACGGCGACTCCAATTCCGACTGACACGCCCGAAGGAGGGCCAATAGTGTCTTGTGACAACCCCGGTTACCCGGAATCTGCACCTCAGTACGGCGATATAACTGAAGACCAGTACTCAGGCGAGCCATCAGGTATTCGCGTATTCGACTCAAAGGTTGGCGACGGCAGCGCTGTTAACCCCGCAAACACGGTCGATGTTCACTACACCGGCTGGCTCGTTGCTGACGGATGTGTCTTCGATTCGTCGTACTCACGTGGAGCGTCGGTTTCGTTCCCAGTTGGCGGCGTAATTCCAGGATTCCGTGACGCGATTTTGGGTATGAAGGTTGGCGGGCAGCGACGTGTCTACATTCCTGCGGATCAGGGATACGGTGCTCAAGGCGCTGGCGGAGCAATCCCACCAAATGCTGATCTAGTATTCGACATCGTCCTCGACAGCGTTCGATAATGTGACAGTGGCACGCTTTCTTCCGTGTGGGAGTGATTGCCTCGCTTGCTTGTCGGCTCATCTGAAAATGCTGTATTGATAGTTTGAAATAGGAGAAGCCCTCTACCACTTGGCGGAGGGCTTTTTTCTTAGATTCGTAGTGAAATCGGGTGTCCCTGTCTGTGATCTCGCAATCGCGTGGACAGCGTTCGATGGCGAAAGCAGAGATACATTTCGCTCTACTCTCAAACTCGACGAAGCAACATAGTCACGTGGATCTGACTGGGCCATTTGGAAAGCCCTAATTACCTACTCGAGAATATCCGAAACTAACGCCTTAGAAGCAAAATCCTATCGCCAAACAATCCAGAGAATCCTAGCCGATCACGCAAACACCTAAAGCCAAATCATGATGGCGATGCACCAGAGCAAACAAAAGCGTAAAGTTCGGCAAAACGTCACGAAGACACAGCTTAGAGATACAGTCAGTCAAGCCCTAACTCTCAGAAAACGTGGCCAGCCACTCTCCCTCCTTTCGGGAGGGCAGGCTACGACGCGCGACTAAGTCATCCTATGACTCCCGGAGCTAATCACGCAAAATGCAAATAACTAAAGTTGAAACTATCCATGTCGACGAGTTCTGGCAGATGTGCTGGGTTCGTATTCACACGGACTCCGGCGAGATCGGACTCGGGGAAACGTGGTATCTGCCTAAATCCGTGGCCGCAGTAGTTCACGAAATATTCGGACCAACGCTGATCGGTCGAGACCCAATGGATCGTGAAGGTATCTGGGACGAACTATTCAACCTCGCCGGGATTTTCACCTACTCAGGAGCCGAACTACGAGCGTTATCGGCCATAGACATCGCATTGTGGGACGTCGTTGGGCAAGCGCTCGATCAGCCCATATACAACCTACTGGGCGGAAAATCACGAGACAAAATCCGTATCTACAACACGATCGGTAGCTACGGTGACTGGCAGGACAACGAATTTGAGCAGCGAGATCCCGTCGGATTTTTTCAAAGCCTCATCGACGAAGGAATCACGGCCGTAAAGGCGTACTACATGGCTCCTTACGCCGCCGAATCGGGCGGAAATTTCGTATCTGCAAAGCAGATCAAAGAGGGACTCGCCCCCCTCGATAAACAACGCAAGGCATTGGGCGATCAGATCGAGATCGCACACGACGGTGGCGGACAGTGGGCGTTGGCTCCCGCAATCCGCATCACGAAGGCGATGGACGAGTACGATCTAATGTGGCAGGAAGAAATGATTCATCCCGTGAACGTCGAGACGCATCTAAAACTTGCGCAGGAAACAAGAACACCAATCTGCGCAGCTGAACGACTTATGACTCGATACGAATTCCGCGAATACATCGAAAAAGGCGCTGCCGAGATCGTGATGCCTGATCTGATCTGGACCGGCGGGATATCGGAGACCAAGAAGATCGCGACAATGGCTGACACGTACCAAACACCCATAGCTCCGCACGACTGGACGGGTCCTGTCAACGTTTTTGCCTGCGCTCATATCTCAATGAATGTCCCGAATGTGATGATTCAAGAAACCAACCGTGCCTACTACCGAGGCTGGTACGACAAGTTCATCGAGCCGAATATAGTAATCAAGGATGGCTATTTGCTGGCGCCCGAAGGACCCGGACTAGGAACTCGTCTGAAAGACGACGTTTTCGACCGATCTGACATACACGTAGAAGCCACCACCGAATCCCGAGTGTGGGAGCCAGTAGGTTTTAACGACCCCAACCAAAAAGTAGCCAACTTCTTCTCCCCAAACGTGCCTGAGGAAAATGGTAGATAGAAGTGAGAACAAGCAAACCAGCACCAATCGAACGACTCTCTCTCAACCCAATATTCTCGCGCTAGTAGAAGGGGCCGAAAATTCCACTTCGAACAACCAGCCCCATGATCCAAAAACTCTCCACAATCGCCCTAGCACTCCTAGGCTTCACCAAAACCGTCGCCTGCACGTTCTCGCGTTCGATTAAATAGCCGAAGCACTCGATTAACCCGGCATTCGCTAGATAAACTCCTTATATGTCCACTCACTACCTGTCCATCGACGTCGGATCTACGTCGGTTACCGCGTTGATCATCGACATTGAGTCGAAGTCCGTTGTTGGCTCTTCGACCATCGACAATAACGCCGAAACCACATCTGAAAACGATAAAAAAATCGGTCGATCTGAGTGGGATATCGAGTGCATGACCAATCTTGCGCTCGCCAACGCAAAAAACCTCATCGAACGAACTAAAGTCCAACCAGCGGCGATCGGTATCACCGGTCAGCAGCAAGGACTTCAGCTTCTCGACCAAGATCTAAGCACGGTCGGAAACTTCATTTCCTGGCAGGATCAGCGGTCGAAAGACCTAATCCCCGGCGAAAATCTCACGTATCTCGACGCTATGGGCGAACTCGGAGGTGCCGTAACTGAAGACGGCGGACTTCCAGCCTTCGAAAACACCGGATGCCCTATCGTTACCGGCTACACAGCTCCCAATCTGTACTGGCTAAAGGCTAACAACGAGCTCCCAACAAACGTCGCAAACATTCACGGCACAACAGCTCCTGAATTCGTCGTTTCGCGTCTGACAAACACACGACCCGTTACCGATCCCACCGATGCTGTCAGCTGGGGTGTTTACGATCTATCCAAAATGGGCTGGAATCACCATCTCATCGATTCACTCGGCCTGAGCCGCGAGCTCTTCTCGAATATTGCCGACTCGTGCACCCCTGCCGGAACACTTATAGAACCGATGGCAGCAAAGCTCGGAGCGAAAGCAGGCATTCCCGTTTCGGTCGCATCTGGAGATCATCAGTGCAGCTTCGCCGGTACGGTAGCCGACTACGAAAACACCGTTGCTATCAACATTGGCACAGGTGGACAGGCTTCTGTCTACGTTGAAAACCCAACTCCACGGGGATGGCTTGAACTTCGGCCGTACATTCAAAGTGGCTACCTACTAGCAGGGGTCGGCGTGGTTGGCGGGCGAACGTTCCGCACTCTCAGAGATTTCTTCAGCAACGCAAACCTAGCTATCGCTGGATACCATGTGGACCCCGACGTTCTTTACGTAAAACTGGTCGAACTAGCTGGCGAAGTTCCAGCTGGCGCCGAGGGAGTGGTTTTCGACCCACTGTTCACCGGCTCACGAAGTAACCCTCTGGCGAAAGCAGCGGTGCGAGAGCTCACACCGGGCACCTTCACGCCTGGACACATGGCACGTGCGCTCTTCGAGGCGATGGCGGCTCAGCTAGCAGACTCGTACCGAGAGGCGGCGAAGCTAGGGGCAGGGACACGGTCGATGCTCGTCGGATCAGGCAACGGGTTAAAACTTAATCCCGTTCTTAGAGAATCACTCGAAACAGAACTCGGTATGCCTCTTCAGCTTGGTCGAAACAACGAAGAGGCGGCAATCGGTGCGGCGCTATGTGCTGCTGTCGCTGATGGATCGTTCAAGTCGATCGCCGAAGCCAGCGCTTCGTTTACCGGATAGAGCGTTCCGTTGTCGTTAGTGCTGACGACTAACCAGTTTTGGAAAATGGCAGCAGACGAAATCAGGCGTGCCCATCATGATTTCACCAAGAACCTGCTCGATTAGTGCGCACGATTCCTGAGAAACCCAAAAACGTAGGCTCTCTACCCATTTGGCTTGATGACGAATTTCACGCCTTTGCCTTCGCCTGAATCGACGATTGCTTGTGGCACATCCTGAAGCTCGTAGCGATCTGAGATCACGCCGTCAAGATTCAATTTGTCGATCTCAACGGGAGTTCGAGCAAACACGTCACCTCGCCCAAATGCGCCTTTTAGGGTGACTTCTCGATAGTGAAGATCGTACATATCGACCGGCAAAGGTGTTCCTTGTGGAACCACCCCTACCATCAACACTTGACCGCGTGGACGAACCACTTCAACACACTTGGCGACCAGTTTCGGCTGTCCAACAACTTCAGCTGCGATGTTCGCACCGTATCCACCGTTGTGATCTTTGATGAACTCGGTGAGATCGCTCTCGGCAGGATCGTGCAGCAGATCGGCTCCAAACTGGGTGGCCATTTCACGACGAGCGGCGACTGGTTCCGACATAACCATGCGTGCAACGCCACGGCGTTTTAGGAATGCCAGCGTGAATAGTCCCATAATGCCGCCACCAATTACGACTCCGACTCCATTATCGGCGATTCGCATCATTTCTGCACCAGAGAGACAACACGATGCCGGTTCGGATAATGCTGCTTGCTCAAGATCGAGAGAATCAGGAATTTTCACTGCCGATTGTGATGGAGCGGTGGCGTATTCAGCGAACATTCCAGAAGTGAGATCGGCGTTTTCGCAACGTGATTCCGACCAAGTAGTACAAGATGAACAAACGCCGCAATGGCTCGTCGTATTCATCACGACTCGATCGCCAATTCGGCTTTTGTCGACGCCTTCCCCGACATCGACAATCACGCCTGAACCTTCATGCCCTAGGACTTTTGGCGGTGTTGAAGGAAATAGCCCCTGCGTAATGTGAACATCGGTTCCGCAAACGCCAATAGTGTCGACCTTCACGATAACTCTGCCCGGTCGTGTTTCAGGGTCTGGCATTTGGTCGAGAGTGAATTTATCACCACCGTGCCAGGTCATCAGTCGCATCATCGGCTTGCATTGTCCTTATTACTGTCGAACGTTCACGTTGTTCTCAGCGGATAGTAGACGCGAGCACACCACGATTCAACTCCGCTGAATACAAAATTATCGATCCAACCACAACGTTCCATGCGAGCACGTGGAAGAATCAATTGTGAACATGCTACTTGCGATGTGATGTATTGAGGAAATGTGAAGAATCTAGATCTATCACTCAATCACGCCAAGTAGATCAGCACATGCTCTAAGCGATTCGAGTGTTTCCTTGCCCTCGCACATCAAAACCATATTGCCAGCAACCACGTAGTCGAAATACTTCGGGAACCCACACCTACCTACGTGATGACCTCCATTCGAATCGCATCTACGTCGTTCGGTTAGGCCTTCTGTCCACGTTTGATCGTCTTGGTAAAGCGACGCATGAGCGCCTGTCGCATGATTAGCGAACTCGACACCCGCGCTTTTCGCCGACTCATAAGAAAAGTAGAAACGTGCCTCATAATCGAGCCGATTGTACGGATCGGTGCCGTAGAAACCATAGTGAGCCGAGCTCGCCTCAGGCAGGTTTTTCACGTCGTAAGTTTTCGACTTCTTGAAGCCGACTGCTTCAAGATCAGCAATCCTGTACTTCCGCTCTGTGTCTTCGATATGAGCAATCATGCCCTCAACATCGATATCGATTCCGCAAGTTTCTATAGCATTCGAGAAACCTGCTAAAAGCCCTTCGCCAAGCAATTCGCCATAGCCGCCGGCGAACGACTGCCCAAGTTCGCCGACCATGCACTGTTCGTCGAGCGAAGAATATCGCTGTGAGCCGGCTCTGCTACCTGAATTGTCGTCATCAGCGTTCGAAGCCGTTAGGACAGCCAATTCCTTTTGAGTCAGGCACTCGGTAAAGCCCTGAATCGCAAGCCGCGACTCGTGATTGGCGTCATTGCCATTACCTACCATTAGCTCAGTAAGCACTCCCGGTGGGATGTCGTCCAACAGCGAAGCCGCACAGGCAGCAGAGGAACCGCTAAAGACGCCCAATTCCCTCTGAATCTGCCCTGCGAGAAAACTTACGACGAACTCGTTCGAAAAGCAGCCCTGTATAGCTGCATTTTCTTCGTCATTTAGATCTATCTCTCCCAGAGCGAGCGCCTTCATGCGATCTTCTCCGAGTTTGGTAGAGAAGCACTCGAGATCTGCTTCAGGAATTTGGCTCAAAAACGATTCGAAATCGGTTTCGGGCGATTCGGTGATAATCCGAATAGAAGGCGTCGAAGTTGGCACCGGCGTAGCAGTTGGCGGAACTTCCGTCGGTTCCGCTTCTGCACTCCCACAGGCGATGAACACGACAGCTACCAAAGCGAAGATTGGGACTGAAAGCGAGCGACGATACATCTGTTCCTCGAATATTGCTTGTACAGCCCGAACCAAAGTTAGTGCGCGAAGGATTTTAAATCCGGTCTTACACTAATACGTCTATTTCACAAGCATTCATGAATCGACGCAATCTTAACGATCATGCTGGCCTGACCACGATGTTCACCAGTCTGCCGGGAACGTAAATCTCTTTGACGATCGCCATGCCTTCTATATGGCGAGCCACGTTTGTTGCCGATTTAGCAGCGGCGATCGCAGCGTCTTTGTCAATATCGGCAGCAACTTCGATCTGATCCCGCAGCTTGCCCTGAACTTGCACAGCAAGAGTGAATGTGTCGCTGGTAATAAGTGATTCATCGAATTTGGGATTCAGCTCAAGGTGAATCGAACCGGTATGACCTGTTCGCTCCCAAAGCTCTTCCGCCAGATGCGGCGCCAATGGTGCTACATGCAACAGCAACCGATCCACAGCCAATCGCCACGTCGCAGCCGCAACATCACCCACGTCATGCCTGCGAGCAATCTCAGTCGTGAACTCCATTAGAGCAGATATAGAAGTATTGAACTTGAACGTCTCCATGTCGGCGATAACACGCTTGGTAGTCGCATGCGACGCTCGTTCCAAATCTTTCTCACCGTCTGAACCGTTCAGACCCGATTCGTCACGTAGAGCAACGTCCCAAACTCGACCCAGCCAACGACGGATGCCATTGATTCCAGAATCCGACCAGTCACCGCCTTGATCCCAAGGTCCTAGAAACATGAGATAGCAGCGAAGCGTGTCAGCGCCGTGTTTTTCGACTACCGGATCGGGCGTCAAAGGGTTTGATCGCTTTGAAATCTTCTTGTGATCTTTGACGAGCATTCCCTGGTTCATCAGCTTGGTATATGGCTCGTCGAAATCGAGGTACCCAAGATCACGCAATGCCTTATTGAAGAAACGTGAGTAGAGCAGGTGCATCACCGCGTGCTCGGCCCCGCCCATGTACTGGCTTACCGGCATCCACTGCTTAACCTTCTCGGCGTCGATAGGTTCTTGGAGTGGATTTTTACTTGCAAATCGCAGTTGGTACCATGATGAACACACGAACGTGTCAAGAGTATCGGTTTCACGTTTGGCGTCCTTCCCGCAATCAGGACACGGAACGTGCATGAAGTCGGGGTGCTTCGCAAGCGGCGACTTACCATCGGCTTCAAATGTCACGCTTGGCGGGAGTATTACGGGCAAATCTTTCTCTGGAACGGGCACAGTTCCGCAATCATCGCAATAGATGATCGGGATGGGCGTTCCCCAGTACCGCTGACGCGAAATCAGCCAGTCACGAAGATGGTATGTGATAGTCCGCGTGCCAATTTTTTCGGATTCGATCTTGTCGGCGATTGCTTCCTTGCCATCCGCGCTCGACAATCCATCGAACTCGCCCGAATTAACCTGAGTTCCAACAGGAATCCACGCCTCTTCCAATTCGCCGCCATCCCAGTTCGGCGGGGCGACAACTACTCGGATTTCGAGACCGTACTTCTTAGCAAATACGAAGTCTCGTGAGTCGTGAGCCGGAACGCCCATCACGGCTCCGGTTCCGTAGGTTGCCAGTACGTAATCACCCACCAAAACGGGAATGCGTTCTCCGTTCAGTGGATTGATGCAATAAGAACCCGTTTCGACGCCCGTTTTATCACGCTCGGTCGACGTTCTATCGATTTCAGTCTGGCGACCTGCCTGCGCTACATATTCATCAACACCCGCCTTGTGCGAAGGTTGCGTCAGCTTTTCGACAATCGGGTGCTCAGGAGCCAAAACGACGAAAGTAACACCGTAAACGGTGTCAATTCGAGTGGTGAAAGTTTCGATCTTCTCGCCCGGTGCGAATTCGCTTACATCGAATCCGATGGTCGTTCCAGTTGAACGACCAATCCAGTTCCGCTGCATCGTCTTGATCTTCTCGGGCCAGTCGATCTGGTCCATATCAAGAAGTTCATCTGCATATTTCGTTATAGCGAAGTACCACTGTGGCAAAGCGCGCTTAATTACAGGCGTACCGCAACGTTCGCATACACCATCTTTTACTTGCTCGTTAGCAAGAGTTGTTTGATCCTGCGGGCACCAGTTCGCTTGACCGTGTTTTCGGTAGGCGAGTCCGTTTTCATAGAACTTCAAGAACCAATATTGGTTCCACTTGTAGTACTCAGGATCGGAAGTGGCTAGCTCACGTGTCCAGTCGTATCCAGCACCCATTTCTCGGAACTGTCGACGCGAGTTCTTTATGTTCTTGTAGGTCCACTCACGAGGATCTCCGCCTCGTTCGATAGCTGCGTTTTCAGCTGGAAGTCCGAACGAGTCGAAGCCCTGCGGCTGCATTACGTTGTAGCCCTGCATTCGTTTGAAACGAGCGTGTGTATCGGCAGGGGCGTAAGCATACCAGTGGCCCATGTGAAGCTCGCCAGATGGGTACGGAAACATCGTTAGCGCAAAATAGTTTTCTTTGCCTTCAACACTGTCGGCTGCTTCATATATGCCGTCGGCTTCCCACTTCGATTGCCATTTTGTCTCAATATTGGCAGGCGTGTAGCGCTCGTAATCGTTACCCGATTCTCCGCCTTCTGAACCTGATCGACCCTTACCAGTTGTAGTCAAAATTCGTTTCCGGACTTGCTCGTGATCACTGTGTGTTATCCGGCGATCAAATCAATTTAGCTCGCACTCGTGCACGCTAAACACCTCATGAGTGGCGAATTTTACCAATGGTTGAGAGCTAACGGCGAATATCAGGCTATTTAGCCGGGCTAGTGACTGCCCATTTCCAACGAACGTAGACGAGTGTGGCGATGATTAATGCGGCCCACGGCATCGAAAACGTAGCGAGTCCAACCGGGATTAGCGGAAGCATACAAACGACGAAAATTACCAGCGCAGATGTTTTCATCTTTTGGCTCGAACAACCCAATATCTCGGTGAATCGAGCAAGTGTGACACCTGCGACAGTTGCGATAAGCGCGAATCCACTGATACTGAGGGTCATAGATAGTCCTTCGTATTTGAACGATGGATGAAATGCGATGACGCCGACGGTGATTACACAAATGATCGACCATGCGGTTATTAAGATGTCTCGAACACTAGAACTCATATCAGTTCAGACTACCCAACAGAAACCGCGTCGCCAACATTGATTTCCGTGTGGTCTTCAACCGGTAGCAGCCTAATTGCGAAAGTCGGGATTTCGAATCCGTTCGCCATTATCAAGCTTTTCATGATGTCGTGATCCCGCTCACCATCGACGGGATTGGCGTGTGTTGCGAGACAACGAGGAATCGTTTTTTCTACCATATATGCGTGATCACCAATGGTTACTCGCTCCGACCAAGAAATCTCTTCCCAAGCTTCAGCGCCATCGATAACTACGTTCGATCTGAATCTTCGCCCATCGACCGACATTCCCATGTTTGCTTCGAGATCGGCTAAAGATTCTCGACTGAAGATGGTTACTCCACCAATTTCCGAATCGTGAAACAAGCCCTGACGTCCATCTCCAATTAAGTTCAGAGGAACTCGTTCGGGGTGACCTACAAGTGGATTGATCTCGAGCGAGGTGACGTACTCTCCTAGAGCCTCGCTTAGGTCAAAGCGATCTTCCTCGGAATCGATTGATCCTTCGGCAAACATTTCTCCTTCGTAGTTAAGCCTGAGCGTTCGACTGATGTCGTCATAACTAAGATCGAGAAGAGCCATCGCCGGTGTGTTTGAAAGAGAGATAAAGTTGATCTTGCGTCGCCACGCCCAGTCGTCTTGAGCACCCTTATCGGCGAACCGAAATCCCAACACACGGTCGCCCTGAACTTTGCCGCCATTCACCTCGATACGACCAAGCTGCTCGGGAGTAAATGACTTCACAGGGTGTCGGTAGAGTTCGACTACTTTCATGAGAGGAGTTTTCTTAGTGAGGTCACATCGTATTTGACGTAACCAATCGAATCGTAAAAACCAAGCACGGCAGAATTTGTCGAGCGCACTTGCAAATTAATCTTCACGCAACCGAAATTTTCCAGAGCTTCTTCGGCATGATTCATCATAGTTTCACAGTTCCCGCTACGTTGCATAGTTGGAACGATGGCTAGGTAGTTGATCCATCTGGGACGACCCTCGTGCCCCGCCATAACCGTTGCGATGATCGATTTGTCTTCTCCTACAACGAAAAACAGATCAGGCTGGAACGTCATCTTG
>JAPKFF010000069.1:0-12628 GCA_028821715.1 Dehalococcoidia bacterium | reverse complement strand
AATTGTCCATCATTTTCTGGGCGTGTTCAGGTTGTTCCTCGGTAGAGAAAAGCCCTGTTCCGAATCCGAATGCCATCAGCAGGATCATTACTCCCAGTGGGCCAATAATAAGGCTCCAAGCCGTACTTTTTTGCAGTTGCATTAGTTGCACCTTTCGGAGAAATAGCTATCCAAAAATTCACCGCCCGGCCGGTAAAACAACTTGGATTTCACCGGGGATAATACTATTTCCCGTTCGTGAATGCGGATTACGTCTTTATTCTCTGGAAACTAGCCTTTAGCCATGCTCGCTCCAGGTAGAAAACTAAGACAATCCTCCCTCTCCTTAACTCAACTAACAGTTGTAACGATACTGCGGGAATCAGAGAATTCAATTTTTTAACTGGACGTCGGACACGCCAAGTCCGACATCGGTCAGTTTTGGCCCATTCGCATTACCCTCGGGGGGGATATCTTACGAACAGACGAGATCAATCCAATCGAAATGGCAAGGAAAATAGCGCCAAGCACTCCCACGAGCACTCCAACCGTTTGCCAGTCAACATTGAGCAGAACCGGCGGCACAACTCGCACCCCTTCACCCGAAGTAACGAGGAACGGGATAATCGTCGATCCCATGCGCATGCCAAGAACCCCGCCAACAAGAACCGCAGGAACGAGCACCATCAACAATTCCAGTGTCACCAACCCTAGTATCTGCCGCGTGGTTAAACCCAACGTCCGAACTACGGCGTACTCTGTCATTCGTGATGCAAACGTTACCTGCGAATAGACGAGAAACCCAACTGCACTGGCAGCGAGGACCGTAGCGAATGCTATCGCCAGAAGTGCGCGCCAGCCCGCCGATATCAACGGATCAACCGCCGCATCGCGCAGCAACTGGTCCTGCGCAATAAGCGACGGTGGAAACTGGCTCCGACGCCGTAACTCGTCACCCACTTCTGAAGGCGCATCCTCTCCAGTGTCGATCCACACCTCGTTCACCTGCTCAGCATTGCGCATTTTGTCGGCATTCAACGCCATCCAGGTCGATCGAATATTACCAACGACAAACGATGAAAACTCGGGATCCAACGTCGGGAAATAATCGGCCACCCCGGCCAACCGCATCGGCACACGATTGCTCTGGATATCGACCGTCACCCGCTCGCCGACCTCGTACCCGCCACGATCCATAAAATCGGTGCTTGCGATCACCGGAATCGGAGCGTTCATCGACCCCACCGTCACGCCGCGAAGCCTCGTAATTGGTACCGGCTTCCAGAACATCACGGCAATGCCCTGGTCTTCCCCCTCAGAACCGTCCTCCTCTATCATCAATAACGGCTCGAGCCTCGCCCCGTACTGGTTCAACCCCGGCTCAACCGTAATCCACGACGAATCCTCATTGAACTCCTCAATCACCCGTGCTTCACCGCTTTCAAGAACGATTCCCAGCTCGTCGATCTCGACTGATCCGGGATCGAGAAACGGCGGATTGGCACGACTAAACCTGCCCCGTTCGACATTCGGCAGTCCAACTCCAATAAACTCCAGTCGAAGTGGCGGAATCGGGTTCACACCGGTGAAATCAATCGAATCCAGCGACCCTGCAATCGTGCACCAGTTTGGTGGCAGATGAGCCTCGGCAACATCACACTTGAACGGCCGTCCGGCTGCGGGTCTCGGCAATAGCGAACCAAGGTTTAATGTAAATAGTCGACCCGTTGAATCGCTCAACCTCGCAGCAATTCGGGAGTCGGCGCGCCTCGTCGTCGGGCGCACCTTGGCCGTGATCCAGCGAGCGTCGCCAGGAATCGATATTCCGGTCAGCGACCCCCTAAGCAGTTCCATCTGATCAGCCAGTGAAATCGACGCAAAATCTTCCCGTACCCATGCGATATCAACCATCGGCTCTGGATCAACACCAAGATAGGTGAAAGTGCTGACAACAGCTGCCGTCAGATCTACCCCCACCGTCCGGAACGCAGGAGCAGCCAACTCAACACCCGAAGTGCCGGCGATGCTTCTGAACGTCCCAGCAGTCTTGACTCTGTTCGTGTACGAAATACCGTTCATACGTAGGTCGGAACCCGATTGATACCGTGCCCTGTCAGAAGCACTCACGTCAACACTTTCCGCAAAGCTCGCAGCAAACACCCCTAGTCCCGCTGTAAGGATCATCAACAGCGAAAGCCGGGAATAGTGCCTCGGGTTTCGTGCCATCTGCCATAAAACCAAAGACACGGCCGGCGAAACAAGCCCGGAAATCCGTGGAAGTGACGTCAACCTCGCAACAACCTCCACCATCGCCGGGAACGCCCGAAGCGCAACAAATCCGCCAAACGCCAGCACCAACGCCGGCATAGCTATGTTTATTTTGTCGACCTGCGCTGCCCCGACACCCGGAACGTCCACGAACGAACCATCGCTCGTTAGCTGCGATGCGAACAACAGCAATAAACCGAACAAAACGATATCGAGATAGTACTTCTGCATCGCACCCTGCGGCGATGGTCGGGTCGATTCGCGCACGCTACTCACGACCGTCCGCTTTGCCGCCAACGACGCCGGAATCACCATCGCCAGGAAGCCCGCAACTCCCGTCAAAATCGACACAACGTACGCCGCCTGCCCGAGGCTAACCGGAAGCGGATCACCACCGTTTAGCCCACTGAACAATGGAATGACACCAAGCCACTTCACAACCAGTGCGGCGATCGGTGGCGCAAGCAATATCGCCAGCAACGCAACCACAGCACCTTCGACCACGAACGCGCCAACCACCTGCCGCACCGTGGCAGCCCGGGTTCTCAGTCGAGCGATATCGTCGCGCTGCGTTTCCACCATCAGTATCGACATCGTGCCAACGAAATACAGAACCACTGCGGCGATCACCGAGAACACCACCGTCATCGGCAGTCGGCTGAAAAACGTCTGCTGCTGGTTCCGCTCTAGCAATGACTGCAGCGGGATTTCCTGCGAATAGCTGCCGATCTTTGGCTGAAGCTCGGCCTTGAGTTCGTCGAATCCCAACAGCAGCTTGTTCGCATCCGAAGCATTCACACGTGAAGAATCCACGTGGAACCGCCAGAAGTACCGAACTGTCATCCCCGGCAAATACGGCCCAACCACCGATTCAAACACACCGGGGTCAGGTATCAACGGTAAGAAATTGAGATCAGGATCGCCCAGAAAGAATTTGTCCGCGACATCCGACCAGAAATTGGGATCAGCCCCACTGCGTACAAAGGTGCCAGAAATCCTGACTGCAATCGAATCGTTCAGATCGTCCCAGAACGGTGCAACGACCACTGTGTCGCCAACCACCAGCTCAAGCAGTCCGGCCGCACTCTCTTCTAGAGCCACATCAATTAGCAACTGCCCCGGCTCATTCTCGCCAACAATTGCAGACGGCCACGAACCAGCGGTCAAAATCGAATTACCCCGCAACTCTGGGGCGTTAATCAGAACAGCGCGCAGTGAATCGTCGAGCTCGGTATCGGGTGACTTTGCTTGCTCAACCATTAGCGTCGTCGAACCGTATGCGAGAGTCAGATCGGTAACGATTGGAGAAGAAAATTCGTCAACCGAAGTCTCAACCAGTTCCAGTATCCTGCGGTTACTCGCAGCGTCAATATCCGTTTCTCGACCCGATATGACTATGTCGTGGCTACCCACTCTGTCGTTCGATATCTCGCGCGTCAGGGCGATGTCGCCAAGCGAATCGAAGTAGATAACGCTGGCGGCAATTGTCACCACCGCGGCCATCACTCCAACCGAAACCACCGCTAACATCAGCCAGTGCGAGCGGCTGCGGCGAGCAACAAACCTCATGAAATCGCGCAACTCCATATCAGCCCTTACTCCCGGATGACCGCACGATGGCCGCAACGCTAATTCGTCTTACCGAAATCCCGTCGAATACCGAAATAACTAATCCAACAGCCAGAAGAGCAACGACAAGTCCGCCGATAAAAATCCAGTCAGTCGAAAACACGATCGGTGGCAGTGGATTCATGTTCGAATCAGTCTGCGATGCGGTATCGACAGCAATACGCGCCATCACTAATCCAGCGCCAACCCCGGCTGCAACTCCCACTCCCAGTACAACCAGCTGCTCGATCACACTAATAAAAATGAGGCCCCGTTTTCGCACCCCCAATGCACGCAACACCGCCAAATTGAACTTATCTCCTGCTGGTCGCATGGGAACAAACGTAAGCAATCCCAGAATAGCTAGCCCAACCGCCAGGCCCCCAGTGATAATCGATGCCCCTCGCCAACCGGCGACTGCCAGCGGGGTCACCACCGAAGTTCGCTGAACCTCATCCCGGTCGACAACGCTCAAAAGTCCACCGATTTCCGAAGACACCGCATCGATAACAACATCGTCTTCGGTATCATCCAATCCGATGAAAACTTCAGCCGCAAAACGAGCCGAGTTGGCACTGCTCAATGCCAAGTGACGCCACAGCTGGGTAACAGCCACAACCGCGAAACCACCACCTTCGGGATCCAGCGTCGGGAAGTAGTCTGTGACACCGATAATTCGGACCGGTATTGAACGACCGAACACATGAACGACCGAAAGGTCGCCAACCGCCGCATTATTCGAAACCATTGCCAACTGGCTGAACACTATCGGCACCGTTTCTTCAAGCGATCGAACTACACCGCGAACACCTGCATCGGTGCCAATACCTAGGTCAATTTGAAGCCCGTTGTCTAAACTGGATACACCATCAGTACTGCGAGCGTATTCGAACCCCAGCGTCTGTGTACCCGAACCCCGAGACGACGCCAGAGGTTTCCACCACACCCCGGTGCCACCTTCGGCACCGCCATCAAACGAATTGAGCACCACCAGGTCCGTAACTAGTGTCGCCGCCGAGGAGGGCCGAGATTCACCCATCGAAAATAGCGACAATTCATACATCAGATCGTCAACCTGGATACTTATCGGAGTCCCCAGCTCATCGGTAGTAGTCTCATAAAAAGTAAGCCCGACTATTTCAACTGGCCTAATCGCTATCCCCGGAATAAAGCCCATCCGCACCTGCCAGTCCCGACTGTTCACTGGCCCCAGCCCGACAGAGTGGGAAAGACCGTTGGCATCGAGCAACCGGATACTGGCCTTTATGTTGCGTTCGATCAAGTTCGACCGCATCCTGAGACCGACGCGATAAGCCAATTCGGGAACCAGCAATGGTTCGATTTCGGAATCGGGCTCCATTTCCGCAATCAGTGCCGCCACATCCGACGCTGCATAATCGTCCCGGAACACACCAATGCGACTGTACTCACTCGGCTCGATCGCCAGAAACTCGAACGGCGCACCCCGGCCGCCAAGCCTGATGTCGCCGGTACTACGGAACCCCGCCGAAACGCCTTCTACACCATGTATCTCCCTCAACCGCTCCAAAACCTCGGTCCGCGTTCCGCTGCCCAGATCGACAGGGTATACACGCAAATCAGCCCCGACTTCATAACCCGACTGATCGACCGAGCTCTGCTGCAATGTCGCCGCAACCGTGGCCGAAAGCATCGCGGTGCCCGCTGCCATTCCCAGGATCGCAGCTGGCCACGCATACGTTAACGGCACTCTGGCGAACAACGTCGATATCAGGTGAGTCCACGCCGGGCCGCGCCTGCTGAGTCCACTAGAAATCAATCGGGCGAGTGGCGGCAGCACCCGCAGCGAAAGCATCACCGCTACAGCCAGAAATATCGCCGGAGCGAAAACGAGCAGTGGGTTGACGGTGACCACCTGATCCCCACTCTCACTCGCAACCGAGGTTTCCGTAGATAGGTCCCACAGAATCACCCCTCCAAACAGGAAGAAAAGCAGGTCGAGATACTGGCGCTGGAAAAACGGCTTCCCCTCCACACGGCGGTTCGATAGCTGCTCCGCTCCAATCGTCCGACCGTCGCCCTTCAACACACTCCATTGCATGTACCCAACAACCACTGCCGCACCAGTAATCGACCAGGCAAACGCATGCCAACTAATATGAACCGGCATCCCCAGGCCGAACGTAATCGACTCGTACTCTGGCAACCAGCCCATAGCAACGATCACCCCGTATGCCATGAACGGCGCAACAACCGCAGGCAAAATTACCAGCAACCCCGACTCGATCAAAAACAGCATCACCACCTGCCGCTTCCCGGCCCCCCGCACCCACATCCGTGCCGTATCCACCCGTCGGCGCGCCATCAACACACCTGCAGCCATGATCGAGTAGTAACCGGCCGCCAACAACAAAACACCACCCATCATCAATGTCGGAATTCGGGCGAAGCTAATCTTCTGGCCAAGTGCTTTGAGTGGACTCTCTAGTGCCGAAATGGCCTTCGACTCAGGCAAGCCACGTCGAAGCTCATGACTAACCGATTCGATCTGCTCGGCCGTAAAAGTCGGGCTCTGTCGCTCCACCAAATCAGCATCGAGCTGCACCAGCCACCGGTTCGTACCAATCACAGCCGGTCCACCGGTTAGTGCACCAAACAACGCTTCACGGGTCAGAAACAACGGCAATCGAAAACGCGCCTCCGGCCCGGGTCGCCCAGGTTCCAGCACCTCCGGAGCAAGACCCAGCCAGAAATCGGCGCGTACGTCTTCCGGTTCAAACAAACCCACCACTCGAACCATCAGGTAAGGCAAATCGCCCGGCTTGGTCGTCAACCAGATCTCGTCGCCGACACCAATCCCCAACTGGCCGGCACGTTTCGTAGGAACCAGTCCCTCGGCAATCACGTGGGTATCTAATCGCTCCAGTGACGAAAGTGGTGCCCGACCGTCCGTTATTTCAACCTCGTCGAGAACACCGTCGAACCTCCCCAACAACGCTAAATCGGCATAGGGCCCACTCGTAATAGATTGAGCGTCGGTCGCCCAGTAATGCTCCCTTGTGTGCGACTCCTGGTCGATATTCACCACAAGGTCATCCAGCTCTTCAAGCGCCACTTCCACTCGCTCGGTGGCCGCCGAAACGGAACGATCAGTCAGTGGCAATCCGTCGACGACAATCTGCATATTTCGCGAGGACGAAAGCTGGGTAAGCATCGCCCGCAAACCAAGCGATTCGATGGTGCTGAGATACATCGGCGCACCGGCCAGAATAGCCGTCATCACCAACACGCCTACCATCAGGCCGAACATCTGGTAAAAATCGGATCGAAAACGTCGGAGGAATATCAGCAAATTCAATCAGAACCAGTCAACTAGTGGCGATATCGATTACGCCAAAAAAACACGGCAACAAGAAAAATCCCTCCAAATACTAATCCACTCAAATAATTCCAGTTCGGCGCTCAGAGCCTTTTTGTGTTCTTTGCGGCCTCTCGTTGACTCATCTATTTTCGTGCATTGCATTCTTGTAGTAGTTTGCCTAAATAATAGGGATGCTTTTGAAAAACACGTAGGGTTAGCGAATCAAGAATTCTTTGATGAATATAATTAATTCCTGCGACCAGGAAATCCTGAAGATGCCCCCCGGTAGGTTGGTATCCTGCTGATGGTATTATCTCGAACTAGGCCAAGTTTTTTGACATAAAACCGAGTTCTTTAAGTCCTTATGCCCCCGTACTAGAAAGTATTTCTCCATGAAAATCGAAAAAGTTGAGTCTATTCTGGCCGGTAATGGACACTATGTGCGGATACAGACCGATTCCGGTTTGGTTGGCATTGGCCAATCATCTTGCTGGGCTTACCTTGAAGCCGTCGATAAAATCGTGGAAAAGTTCGGTGAGTATCTCGTTGGCAAAGATCCACTACAGATTGAGCACCACTGGCAGTACCTTTACCGGATGGGGCCGTTCCGAGGCTCGGCGCTGTCCGGAGCGATTAGCGCAGTCGATATCGCACTTTGGGACATAAAAGGCAAACATTTTGAAGCCCCTGTTTGGCAGTTGCTTGGTGGAAAAGTGAGAGACCGTGTAAGACTACATTTGCTTATGGGTTCGGCAACACCCCCGAACGGTTCGAACTCGAGACCCGACAGGCTACGCTACAACGCTGGACTCGCAAGGGATGAAGGGTTTACCGCTATAAAGACCGATCCCTTACCTGACGGTTTCGAGTCGATGACATTATCGAGGCTAATACACGACACGCGAGATAACGTTGCAGCGATGCGCGAAGGAGCAGGGCTGGATGTGGACATCATTCTTGAGATCCACCGTAAGTTGACACCGATGAACGCAATAGCGCTGGCCGAAACACTGGTCGAGTTCCGGCCCCTGTTTTACGAAGACCCGGTGCAGATCGATTCGATCAAATCCCAGGGCGACGTTGCTCACCGCACCACATTGCCGGTTGCGAATGGCGAACGCATGCACACGATCTGGGAGTTCCGTGAGTTACTGGAATCCGGTGGTAGTCAGTACATTCGACCCGATCTCGGTCTTGGCGGTGGTATTACACACGTTAAGAAGATTGCGGCGATAGGCGAGTCGTATCACTCAGCCCTTGTAACACATAATTTCCTTGGTCCAGTAGTCACTGCCGCTTCTTGCGCTATCGACACTTCTATTCCGAACTTCCTGACTCAGGAATATTCGAAAGGTGATGAAGGCCCTGAAAACTCTATGTTCACTACGGCTTGGCGGCGAGAAGGTGGATATCTTATGGTCCCGGACGAGCCCGGTATCGGCATTACGGTCGATTACACCGCACTCGAAGGCTCAGCCTATGATCCGCGACCACTGAACGTTCCGATGCGAGTAGATGGGTCGGTTGGTTATTCGGTATAAACAGATCTGCGGGCATAATCTGGCAAAGCAACGTCGTTTATACAACTAGTCCGTCCGAAACGAAATCAGACCATCATCTCCACCGTAAAAACTCTCGGCATCATGCTGCGGTTTGTAGCCGATCTCCCGTCTCGTCGTTTCAATGTCGAAGACGTTGTACGTATTGTCTGAAATCACATAGTAATGGGCGCTCGGGCGTAGTTTGCCCGCCCGTGCCGTTTTGTAGCAAGCGTCGACGAATCGTGCAGAGTCTTCCTGATGACACCAAGCAGTGAAGTATGAAATCTCGTCCTTCTTCCCGTTAGTCGGGTTTATGCCCCCCCAACGAGCCGCAACCGCACTTTGACCCTGCGCTCCTAGTCGATGGCACCACGCTTCCACGTAAGCCTTCTCTAAGCCGTAATCGCCATTTGGACACGGCTCAGTCATAACCGACAATGGCTCCGGCCAAGGATCGACTTCTTTGAAACGACGGTTGGCAATCGGAGAGTTCTCTTCCCTCGTATACCCGTAATACGCCGTACCGGTAGCGTGCACGGAACTCGATCCTATAACGACGGCGTTTGGACAAACATCCATGATCGCCTTGAACACCCGATCGGTCATCACATTCATGTCGCTGAGCGGATCTTTTCGAGCAAGATAAACAACTAGGTCACGACGTTCGAGAGCACTACGCAACTTTGCATCATCTACCGAAGCGTCAAGTTCTATGAATTCTCGGTGCGCCGAGGGATCAGTCGCTGCATCGGGCGCACCTGGCAGGTCGGCCGAAACGACACGGTACTCCGCATCTAGTTGAGGCAAATAAGTGCGCAAACCTGCGCCAATCGTGCCCTTGCCGCCTATCAACAGAGTGCTAATCAATATTGTGTCCCGATCATATGAATAATCCGTTTCGCTAAACGTCGTCTATCGCCTACGATCAGCAATATTACCGCTGCCCGTAAAAACTGTGAATCTTATGCGAAGTGTCTGCATAAAAAATCGCCACGGAACAAATAATTCCCACCCCCCGACACCGACAGACAACACATAGTCGATCGCAAATTTGCAATGCAGTCGTTCGCTGCGTATAGCGCACCGGGCTGCTGGGCAACGTTCACGATTTGAAACGGCATGTTTTACTTAGACATGAAACAAAAACGCTGCTTCTGAAATTACTCAGAAGCAGCGTGACTAAGTGGCAAACGACCGGTTACAGATCTCGCATGAACGTAACGTCCTGTGCGAAGGCTTCCTCATCGCCGTTAACAAGATCGATCTGCCCCTTGCCCTTCACATCTTGCTTCGATCCATCACGCTCCGGCTCAACATATCGATCGAACCATTCCTGAAGCTGCTTCGCCATATGTCTGATTATTGACCTGAACGCTATATCGTCTATAGCGTTCACCGTTTCGTTTGGGTCATTCCCCAAATCGTAGAACTCGTTCGGCCCATCGGGATATCGATGAATGTACTTCAGCGATTTGGTTCTTATCATCCGCGTCGGACCGTACTCGTCCGCCACAATAACCGACAAATCTCCTGCCGGAATCGCACCCTCCAACGTCGCAGCAAAGCTCGTTCCAGGAAGTGAATCTCGAACGTTACCAATGGTGTAGCCCAAACGCACGTAATCCAAGATCGTCGGCATCAGGTCGTAGTGACTAAGCAGCCCTGGCTCAACTTCGCCTTGCGGAACATGACCCGGTCGTGACATTAGCGTCGGAACCTTCACTGCGGTGTCGTACATATTCGCCGGATACGTCCCGTTGCCTTTACCCCAAATACCGTGGTGCCCCATGCTCATACCGTTGTCGGCAGTGAAAACAATCAACGTATTCTCGCGCAGATCGTTCGCCTCAAGCCAATCAATCAATCGACCTATGTTATCGTCCATTGCCGTGATCGCAGCGAAGTAGCCACTTAGGAGTTGCCGGCGCTCGTCTGCTGTCTCGCCGACGCTGCCTGAAGACCCCTCTTTTAGTAGATGATTCGGGTGAATCGGATCCCAGCGAACGGAGTTGAATGTACAGTTGTCGAAATAGTCGTTGTATATCTCAGACGGATGCTGTTCACGACCCCACGGAGCGTGCGGCGCCGTGTAGTGAACGTTCATAGAGAACGGATTATCTAAACTCCTTTGATCGTCCAAATACCCAATTGCATTGTCCGTAATCACATCACTGAAGTACCCGTCCGACGTGTACTGCTCACCGTCCTGAAACATCGGTGCATTGTAGTAGTCACCTGAACCACTAGCGTGAACGTTCCAGTAGGCAAAACCAGCCTGAGGTGTGGCGGAATCGCCTATGTGCCACTTACCACTCAGCGCAACGTCATAGCCATTGTCGCCAAGAATTTCGGTGTAGGTCGTACGACCCTCAAGGTACTGAATAGTCTTGCCATCACCGGGCAAATCAACCGAGTTACCCGCTCTTAGAAAATCCTGAACGCCGTGCTGCGATGGTATTTGCCCCGTAAGAATCGACGCTCTTGCTGGCGAACAAACTGGCGAGGCACAAAAGAAATTTTCGAACCGAATTCCGGTCTCCGCCAGTCGATCCAAGTTAGGCGTCTTAACCTCAGGCGTTCCAGCGCAGTTCATCGCCCACGCCCCCTGATCGTCGCTCAGAATGAACAATATGTTGGGTCGGCTCGTATCGGTACTGGCCATTAGAACTCCTAATAGGAATCGATGAAAACCAAAACGGAATTCTACCGTCCGATGCCGTCGAGTAGGCTCTGGCAGTCTTCAATTTTTATCTCGCACAGCAATATCAAATTACCGACAATCGCATATGTCGAGTAGCTCGTGCGTGTCGAACTAATACCCCCCGAAGCAAATGGGGCTGGTTTACGCCGACCGGTTGCAACGTCCGCTATTTCCTGACCCAAGCTAATCGCTTCGGCCTGCGTTTCATACACGCGAACTTCAACGTCCCGCTGATCATAGAATCCGTACCAAACACTCGCTACGCCGGGCAACGTCTCAGGTGAAAGCTCTTTCGATTTCTTCCATCCCGCAACAGCCACATCATCGGCAGTGAATACGCCGTTTGGAAGCGTGATTTGAACGGCGTCAGGCTCCGGTTCAGATATCGATTCCCCAACCGGTTCGGCACTACTAGACGTCCCACAAGCAGCGGCAAACATCGATATCATCGCTAGAACGACTATCAGTAATAAGAAACGCATAATGCTCATCGGTCGGCAGTATAGCGCAAGCCATCCAACGAAAAGAACTACGACTGATTTCGTACGTAGCCAGGTACTTCGCTCATCGACTTAATTACTGGGCCGCTCCAGTCGACCACCCCGACTCGGAGCATGCCTACCGCACCTTTGTCCTCGGTGATCAGATCGTCGAACTGGATCGCATCGATTCCCACTCGAACCGCGCCGTTCAACTCATCCGATCTGCCGTCGCCAACGAGAAGCGTTTCATCAGCCGAAACGCCCAACTCATCGAGCACTACTTGGTACGCCTTGGCATCAGGCTTACGAACGTGGGTCACACACGGATTCTGGCGATAAGCCATCATCGACGGTGATTCGACTAAGGTTCTGAACAGGTCGAACAAAACGGTTTTGTACATAAAAAGTCCTTAGTAAATCAGCGTATTTTATGAGTCGCATGACCGAAAACCGATCACCTCACACTACTGCTCCCCAACAAGATCAAGCCTATTTAATCGACCCAACTCGCGCCTGCACCATGTAAATTAGCCGGCAAAGCAAGATCGTCCAAAACATCAGTAAGCCGTTGACCGCCAAAGGAACCAAGTATGAGTAATGAAAAAATCGGCTTCGTAGGACTCGGAATGATGGGTCTACCCATGGCACGCAATCTGGTCGAAGATGGCTATTCAGTCAACGTATTCGATCTAAACGAAGCCACGGTCAA
>JAPKFF010000177.1:0-2629 GCA_028821715.1 Dehalococcoidia bacterium | reverse complement strand
CTGATGGAAAACACATCACCTCTTGGGGTTCGCCGGGTTCGCTACAGGGTCAGTTCTCTCTTCCACACAATATTGCGATGAACGGCACCGACAAAATCACGGTTGCTGATCGAGAAAACTTCCGCCTTCAGACATTTACGACCGATGGTGGATTCGTGAAGCAGATTCACTCGCATCGTCCGATTGCCATTACCAATGGCAAAGGCGACGACACTAACTTGTATGTTGCCGAGGCAGGACCTCCTCCAGTTCAGGAAGGCGTGCGACGCCTTGGACGTCGGGTCGTCGTAATGGATCGAGAAGGCAACGAAGTTACTCGGTTCGGGAATGAACTTGGTGGTGAGGGACCCGATCAGTTCATCGCACCGCACGCAATGGCGGTCGACTCTGAAGGATCTGTTTATGTAGCCGAAGTTTCGTATACGGCGTTCGGATCGTTGCAGGACCCTGTGCGAGAAGTCACAAGCCTGCGTAAATGGGCACGGGTGAGCGGATAGTTTCTGAACGTTTTCGTATTAGGAGTGAATGATGAGCCCTGCAGCCGGAAAAATGTCGACTGAAGAGATCAATGAATTTTTGTCGCTACCGATCATCGCTCGTATTGGAACTGTAAAACCTGATGGCTCCCCTCACGTCGCTGCAATGTGGCAGCAGTGGGATGGCGAGTCGATGTGGGTTATTTCTCGTAGTAAGTCGAGTTGGTACGAAAACCTAAGTCAGGAACCTCGTGTGTGCATTCTGTGCGCGGATGACGTTGATCCAGCACACACGCGGGTGACTGTTGAGGGTGTTGCCGAAGTGGTTGAAGGACCAGTTTCTCTGGTAGGGCGCACGAAAGAAATCGCTGACGAGATGGCTATTCGATATATGGGGTCTGATGGTCCGACCTACGCGGCGAAGACGGCTGATCGACTGAGGTATCTCGTGAAGGTGATGCCGACGAAAATTACTTCGTGGCGTGGCGAATGGCATCCTCGGTACATAGTTACCGAAAGCGACTAATTGCCTAATTACTGGAGGCGTGTGATTTTTTCGAGGCCCATATTCTGATCTGCGTGCCGTGTTCCTGATAGTGAAGTACGGTGCAGGAATCGATCAATTCGCGAAACGGGTCAAACGGTTCGAAGTATGCACTTGGTGCTTTCGTTAGTTGATCACGTAGCGAACGATGCACCTCTTCCATCTGCTCAAGAGTTTGGCGAGGAGTGTTGTCTTTTTTTCGCAATGACTCTTGAGCGTTGAATCGATCAACATCGGCGACGGGTTCGATCGTTTTCCTGTCCAAAGAATTAACCAGCTCCCACTCCCAACTGGTTACGTGACCGACGATGTCGTTCAGCGACATTCCGTCGTGAACACCCGTGATTGACATGTCTTCACTGAGAAGTCGGTCAAGTGAATTTCTGAACTGTCGCCAGTTATCGTCTATGGCAGCCAAAATAGCGTTTTTACGATCTTTCATATTGAAGCTCCGGGTGTCGTCAGGCGACTTGGTCGTGCGTCGCAATTCTCCTATCCTACCCTTTCCGTCCAGAACCAGAAAAAGACTAATTGGTGGTTATGGACGTGTTGCTGGCAGGAATTATTGGGAGATTGCGTTGACAGGATTCCTTGGGAGGGCTAGCGTGGCGAACCCGCGTGGATGCACACGTTTCGATCTTTGTAATCTGATGGTGGCGAAAATATGACGACGGTTGGTGAAGGCAAATTTCAATATGAAGTAGACCGAGATTGGCTACGACACAAACCAGCATTTTGGGAACTTGGGCAATGTGCGGACGTAGGAGTCGATTCGCAAGATCGTGTGTGGCTGTTCAGCCGTTCAAAACACCCTGTCACTTGCTGGACCGCTGACGGTCAGTTCATCGGCTCATGGGGCGATCTTGGTCAGGACGAAGGAGAGTTCAGGGTTCCACACGGAGTGTTTGTCGACAAGGACGATCACATCTGGCTCGCCGATCACCAGACTCACCAGGTAACGAAGCATAACGAGAATGGCGATGTGCTGATGGAGCTCGGGACTCATGGTTACGCTAACATCACTGTTACTTCGACGAACGAGCAGGGCGCACCTTTCAATATGCCAACAGGTCTTGCGACCGCGACGGATGGTCGCTTGTTCGTAACAGACGGATACGCCAATCGTCGAGTGCACCGATTCAGTTCCGATGGTCAGCTCGAACATTCTTGGGGTGAGGCTGGTAAAGGACCCGGACAATTTTCGATTCTTCACAAAGTCGGAGTCGATAAGAACAACAAGGTTTACATTTGCGATAGAGAGAACAACCGAATTCAGATATTCGACGAAAATGGTAACTACCTGACCGAATGGAACGATGTTGTTGGTCCAGGCGATATTTTCTTCGATGACGAGATTGTTTACGTCGTAGAGCAGGGCGGCGGTAATGGCGTTTCGATTTGGACTCTTGAGGGCGAACTAATTACTCGCTGGCGCGGAAATCCTGAAGCGAGTCAGGCTGCGCACGGTGGTTGGTTCGATTCAAAGGGCAACATTTACGTTGCAGAGATCGGCGAGCCGGGGCAGGGCCAAAGAGTTACCAAGTTCAGCTTGATTTAGTGCCAGTATTGATGCATACCCGCTACCCCTCAGGGCAGTCGTGTTCTATGC
>JAPKFF010000176.1:0-2662 GCA_028821715.1 Dehalococcoidia bacterium | reverse complement strand
TATTGGGGGAAATCGAGTACTGATCATAAAAAACTGGATCCTTATGGTGAATTTCAAACCGAAATTGCAGAGCGATCTACACTGAATCCAACGAGTTTTATCCAGCCGCACTCGGGTTTATTGCTACGATCAATTAATGAACAAGACAAGAACCATTGTTCAGGCGCTATTCGCATTTGCCGCACTGATATCGATCGCACTCGCTGTAATTTCCATAAAGCGCGATGGTGACGCTGTGCGCGGCCAAGTGGTGAGCGTCGAACCGGCTTCAATAACTACGATAGCCAGCCTCACAATTCACGAGGACACAGGTAAAGTGTGGACGTTCGAAGGGGCAGGAACCTTCTCAGGGTTTACACCATCACATCTCAATAAGCATAAGGCTCTACAAGAGATGATAACTGTTGTGTACGAGGAGTCGGAGTCTGGTGTACTCACGATCGTGAGTATTAGCGACTAGGACTATCGCAGGAGAGGCACTAGATACTCTTCGATCTCAGTTTGAGTGGCGAATGCTTCGAAACGCCCAACCACGATGCCGTTGCCATCGACAACAAAGGTCCATGGTTCGGTGTGGAATTCCCATTCATGGATAACTGGCGCCTCGATGCCGAGTGACGGATCACCTGCTGCCAGCATTTCTTTTGGGTTGTCGAATATTTCGACGTGTATGAAGCTAGCTTGCCCCTCGTACACGTCATCCAATATCGAAAGAACTTCCGTTTGCGGACCGCATGTGGCCGATTGGCAATAAGCAGGAGTTGAGAACGTAATTACTGTGGGCTTGCCTGTAGCGACAGCGTCGTCGAAACTGATCGAATAGAGATCGGGATCCGGATCAGGCGCACTGGTTATCGATCGTAGGTTTCCATCATCAGGTCTGATTTTGGTCGGCGTAAGTGGGGCAGGGTCTCCGATATTTGGGGCGTCTGTAGCCGATTTAACCAGGATTCCGCTTCCTGTTGGAACCGAATCTTTATCTGCTTTGACTCGAACTTTGATGCTCCACAAGCCGACTTCGTCGAACGTCATAGTGCTTGTGTAGGTGCCGCTTCGAACAGGCCATGCGCGCCAGGTGAGATCATCAACTACATACGTTTCATTTGTTGTGGGTGATGTATAAGTGACTTTAAGCTCCTCTGCGCGATCGTCGAATCTTGAACCATCAATTAGCTGAATCTTCAGTGGCACACGAGTGGTGCCTATGGCCACATCTGATGCTGCGGCAAAAACTACAAGTTGTTCAGGCTCAGTTTTTCCAATGCAACCAATGACCGCAATGGCGCACAACGATCCAAGGATTACGGAGATTAGGGCAACCTTTTTCAATTTTGATTCAATCCTCGTGTTCGAGAGCAGTAGTTCAGAAAGCTGACAACAAACTCACAGATGTGCCACTACTTGCTAACGATAAACGTGGGAGAGTTGATTTTGGGCTTGGAGCGGATGAATCATTCGTGAAGTTTTAGCTTAAATGTAAACATACGATTCACGTTGAGGGATACACTTTTCGGTTTCATTGATCAATAGACCAAGACTTATAGGTTCTCAGATGGCAATTCCTGCTTCCGACCCAATTATCGTTGCTCCCACCAATATGCCGTTTCGTTCGGATGACTCTCTTGATCTTGACGCGCTTGCTAGGAATGTCGATAAGTTCTCAAACACGGCATTGTCGGGTTTTGTGGTCGGCAGCTATGGTGGGGAAGAGTTTCACATGGGTGAACCTGAAAAGGTTTCGGCCATTAAGACCGTCGTAGAAGCTCATGCTGGCCGTAGGTTCGTAATCGCAGGTATCGACGCACTGTCACCAACTGAGGCTGTGCGACTATCGAACTTGTATGCGGATGCTGGAGCTGACATGGTTAGGGTTCGAATTCCATCTGAACGTAAAGCCGTAAATACTGCACCCATCCAAGATTATTTCGAGCAGGTCACAGAAGGTAGTCCTGTTCCAGTCGTAATCATCCACCAGCCCAAAACTGCAATGAGTACTGACATTACTAAGGATGAACTCAAAGATTTAACGTCATTCGATAATGTATTTGCTTACATAATGTCTCTCAACTACCGATATGAGTGCCGAATGGCCCAATTCGTAAATGAGAACGTAAAGCTGTGGACCTGCAATGGAACACTTCTGATGCCGGGTGGAATGATCGGTGCAGTTGGGGCTTGTTTGTTGTTCGGCAACTGGGGACCCCACATAGCGCGCGACATTATTCAGGCTTGTCTCGATGGTCGTTACGCTGAAGCTCGTGAGATACAGGAACGCATCAATAATGTCGATTCTATTGGTATGTCGTGGGGGGTTGGTGTTCAGAAAACTGGGCTGAATTTGATGGGCTACGAAGGCACTGTGCCACGGAGGCCTAATCTACCGCTCAGCGAATTACAGGTTTCCGAGATGAAGCAGGCCCTGATTGAGGCCCGTATTTTGAACGAAGATGGAACGCCGGCTCCACAGATCTCGGTGTAAACTTTTCCTCGGATTTTTTCTGATCCTGTTCTAGTATTTTGCTAAGGAATTTATGAAATTAACTAACCCTGAAATGATTCGCGCCGTAACCAGTAAATGGTCCGGCGATCGAGATGCAAACGGTCGACCGTTGGTATCTGAAGACATACTCGAACGGATGAAATTGGTAACAACTGAAGAGGC
>JAPKFF010000068.1:0-12793 GCA_028821715.1 Dehalococcoidia bacterium | reverse complement strand
ATTTCCTGAGCTTTCCACAGCAACGATGATCCTTGCCGAACGAGCAAGCGCAACCAATCGAGCAATCTTCCGCTTACCAATTACCTGGTTCGGAATCATCACTTCAGGCACACCAGCCTCAACCATCACCTCGGCCTCACCAACCTTCGCACAGCAAACACCAATAGCCCCGGCATCAAGCTGTTTGCGAACCCAGTAAGGACTTTTATTCGTCTTCGAGTGAGGTCGAACATCGACTCCCATCTCGTTGGCAGCAGCCTGCAACTTAGCGATATTCGATTCCGCCACATCGAGATCTATGACGATACACGGAGTATCAAGCTCCTCAAGAGGAGTACCTGGCAATGGAAGATATTCAGTCATTTACGATCAATCTCACGGTCCCGTAGGACATATTCAAAATCAAGTTGGCGCAGTAAGACGCTGCGAACACGAAGACTACCCCAGCAACCGTCCAAACGGTATACATCGCCAAACAAAATCCCTACCATCCCACAACGAGCTTGCCGCGCTATCTTGCATTGTCATTGCGAGGAGGAACGACGTGGCAATCAGCGATCTGAGCAACGCAACGCACGAGACCACTACCGACACCTCATGACCAACATCACCCCATTCACACCACGAAAACCCCGCATCGGAATCCTCGGCACCGGTAGCATGGCCCTCGCCCTCGGCAAATCACTCCTCGCCGCCGGGCATTTCGTCGCCTTCGGATCGCGCCGACCCGAATCGAAAAAAGATTTCCATGCAGCCGTCGGAGAAGAATCGAGAATCTACGGCTACCAAGCCGCCATCGACGCTGGCGAGATAGTGATCATCACCCTGCCTTACAAAGAGGTCGCAGCCACTGCCCGCAAATTCGCCGACTCGCTTCGAAATAAAATCGTCATCGATATCACAAACCCGTTCGCAGCCCAGCCCAACAACGGCGAATCAGGTGCGCAAGTCACGGCTTCGATTATTGGCGATGGCGCCCGAGTAATCGCAACGTTCAAAACCAACTTTGCAGCCACGTTCGAAAACCCGATCGACTCCACCGGCGAACCCCGCGATGTTCACTACGCTGGCGACGATGAAGCGGCGATGGAATCAGTCGAAGATCTGATAAAAGGAATCGGCTTCAAACCCGTCAAATGCGGCACTCTCGCCCAAGCAGTCGTACTCGACCACATGGTTCCGCTAATGATCCGACTCGACGCCACCGAACTCGATGCCCAGCACCTAAGTTCGTTCCGCCTAACCCCAGGCTAACAAAGCGCATTCCGAGCGCAGTCGAGGGATCTAGGGCGGGGTGAAGGAAACACCGCTCAGCAGCCATCCACACCCAATCACCCACTGCCCGCCTGCCCCCCGCGAGACGGAAGGGGTAGGGTACGAGAATTGCGACGCGCTACCAAGTCGTCCTACGACGCCCGGAGCCTAACGTCAACGCAGACGATGACGAGCACGACCAACGCATCACCTAAAACTGCGCCTCAGCCTTTGGCACATCCACCCTCACACGTCGAATCCGACCATCACCCTGAAATCGCTCTCGGCCAAGCACTGTCGACTCACACAGCCACAAATCTCGACCGTCTTCGCCACCGAGCATGCACGCATAAGCGCTCTTATCGGCATCTTCTAAGGCGATCACCTGCATAATCTCTCCTCCATCAGCAACCCGAACCCAACCGCCTGAATCGCCATACGAGAAGTACGGGCACGCCACCCAAACACAGCCTTCAGCATCCAGAGAAATCCCGTCTGTAGGCGCCGCCAGATTCGCAAACGGCCTCCGACCCGACAGCGTCCCATCGTCCTCAATGTCCCAAGCCGTCAACGTAAAAGCAAATGTCTCAGCGACAATCAAAGTCTTCCCATCGGGCGTAATCGCACCACCGTTCGGAAAGCACACCCGATCGGCAACCACCTGCGACGATCCGTCGGGTCGAGCAAGCACCATATTTCCAAATAACGGCGGATTCGATGGGCCCGGAGGAACCTCCTCGCTCAATCCCGGTAAATACGCCCCGGCGTAAGCGTTCCCGTTCGGAGCGACCACCATGTCGTTGTTGCTGGTTCCAAACACAGTCGAAATATCAGCATGATGCATAGAGTCCGACCGCTTAGCACTACCCGCAATCACCTGCGAAGAATCCAACCGAACAATCGCCCTACTTTCGGTAGCGACAACCAACAAATCTCCGTTGCCTAGGAAACCAAGACCACTCGGAAACTCGCCAGGCTCAAACACCGTCTCAACCGCACCTTCATCATCAACACGTGAAACCTTGGCGGCCATAACGTCACTGAAATAAAGCTTCTGTTCCTCGGCCCGCCATCTCGGACCTTCAGGAAAAAACAGATCATCAGCAACCAATTCAATCGAACTCGTAACCATGCGTTTCTCCCTAAAAGAACCGTCAACCCCAGTAGAAGCAGCAAACCACCGCCAGCCTACAACACCGTCACTAAAACCCTCACAGAAAAGGCTCAAATCTGCGTGTAACATTACGGGTCACAAAATACCGTGATTTAAGTACGCCAGTCAAGGTCTTCTAGGTGTCATCCTGAGGCTCTTGAAGGGCGATAAACCAGTACAAAAAAACATGACCACAACAAACGATTCACAAGAAAAACTCGATTCCAAGCGCGCTTCCAAGCGAGTACCCGGAAAATGGCGCAGTTGGGAAACCACTGAAGGTGCCATTCGAGCACCCCACCGCTCGATGATGAAAGCGATGGGACTCAGCGATAAAGATATCCAAGCCCCATTCGTAGGAATCGCCTCAACCCACAACGAAGTCACCCCTTGCAACTCAGGAATCGCACCACTTGTTGAAGAAGTAAAACGTGGCGTATTCGCAGCCGAAGGAACCCCCTTCACGTTCGGAACAATCACCGTTTCTGACGCCATTTCAATGGGAACCGAAGGTATGCGCGGCTCGCTGGTCTCTCGTGAAGTCATCGCTGACTCGATTGAAACTGTCGTCTTCGCCGAACGCTACGACGGCCTCGTTGTAGTCGCTGGATGCGACAAATCTCTCCCCGGCGGAATGATGTCCATGGCTCGACTCAATGTACCGTCCGTTTTCATCTACGGCGGATCAATCCTTCCCGGATCACTTCATGGGGAAGATATCCAGATCCAGAATGTATTTGAAGCCGTTGGTCAATACCAGACCGGCGAGATCGACGCGAATGAACTCCTTGACATCGAAAATCACGCATGCCCCGGCTCCGGTTCATGTGGTGGAATGTTCACCGCAAACACCATGTCATCCATCGGTGAAGCTCTCGGTCTCTCCCTCCCCGGGTCAGCCTCGGAGCCAAACGTCGACCAGCGCAAAGCCGCCTCGTCGCGAGAAGCCGGTCATGCAGTACTGAACCTGCTTCGAAAGAACATCCGACCTTCCGACATTCTTACCCGCAAGGCATTCGAAAATGCAGTAACGGTGGTTGTCGCAATGGGTGGATCAACCAATACCACCCTCCACCTACCTGCAATTGCCAGTGAGATGGGCGTCGAGCTAACACTCAAAGACATCCACGACATCTCGATGAAAACCCCGCTCATCGCCAACATGAAGCCAGGCGGCGACTACTTGATGCTCGATATCGACCGACTCGGCGGCATCCCCGTCGTAATGAAGCGACTCCTCGACGCCGGGCTCCTTCACGGCGATTGCATGACTGTCACCGGCAAAACCATTGCCGAAAACCTTGCCGATGTGAAAGTTCCCGAACCATCGAGCCTGCTCCACTCGGTAGAAGACCCAATTTCGACCACAGGTGGACTCGTCACCCTCTTCGGAAACCTCGCTCCTGACGGCTGCGTACTGAAGGTAGCCGGACACCAATTCGGCCAAACCTTCGGAGGTCCTGCCCGTGTATTCGACGGCGAAGAAGGCGTCATGCAAGCCCTCCAGAAACGCGACATCAACGAAGGCGACGCTATTGTGATTCGCTATGAAGGACCCAAGGGCGGACCCGGTATGCGAGAAATGCTTTCTGTTACCGCTGCTCTTGTTGGGCAAGGACTTGGTGAAAAAGTTCTGTTGATGACTGACGGTCGATTCTCGGGTGCATCCCATGGATCAATGATCGGACACATCGGCCCTGAAGCCGCCGTCGGTGGACCAATCGCCGCTGTTCAAGATGGTGACCTTATCGAAGTGAACCTCGACAACTTCGAGCTCAACATCAAAATCAGCGACAATGAACTAAAATCTCGGCTAGACAAGTGGGAGCCAAAGCCACCGCCTTACACCAAGGGCGTGCTCAGCAAGTACATCAAACTGGTAAACCCCGCCTCAACCGGCGCCACAACCAGTTAGAGACTATCTCCGCCTCTTTCCAGATGTAAGGGGTAGGGTAGGAGAACTGTGACATTCGACCAAGTCGTCTGAAGACGCCCGGAGTCACAAACAGGTTGGCTGATTCGAAACGAAAAAACTTCGGCTCTGCCAACAGCACACCAAATCTCACCCCGATGAAAATCGGGGTCAAACGACCAACCACAACCAACCGATCACCCAGCCAACAACCCACAATTCAGGCCCAACTCCATCATGATCTACGAATTCCGAACATACGATATCTTCCCTGGCAACATGCCGAAATACCAAGCCACGCTCAACGACTCGCTGGCTGGCGGTCGACTCGATTATTCCGATCTATTCGCCTACTTCTACACCGAATTCGGCCCACTAAACCAAGCACTCCACATCTGGCCATACGAAAGCCTTGATGCACGTCAGGCAATTCGTGAAGAGACCACCGGCATCACCGGCTGGCCGCCAGCAACCGGCGACATACTCGCAGGTCAAGCCGCTGATATCTACTTCCCCGCACCGTTCAACGACGAATCGATAACCGGCGATCATGGCCCATTCTACGAACTCAGAACATACACCTACGCAACCGGCGAAACCCCAGCAGTCATAGACACATGGGGCAAAGCAGTCGAAGAACGAAAAAAGCTCTCACCGTTCATCGGAGCCTGGTACACCGAACTCGGCGGACTCAACAAATGGGCACACCTCTGGGGATACTCTTCCCTCGAAGAACGTTCACGAGTACGGAAAGAAGCTGTCGAAAAAGACGTCTGGCCACCAAAAGGCGCACCAAAACCGCGCACCCAAGACAGCAAGCTCTACATGCCATTCCCTTTCAGTCCACTATCGTAAAAACAACGAGGCTGTCGTTACGAAAAGTGTAGACAGTCTGTTTTGAGCAAGCTTATTGGTTGGCGTCAACCGTCCTCCGCTCATTCCACCTACCAATCCCGTTTCTATGTGGAAGTACCAGCTACCCAGATTCATATAAACAACATGACCCAACCGTTTAGTGGAACGCCCTACAGGTTTGGCTTTGGCCACTCGCCTGACCATTTGTCGCGGTACTCATACTGGAGTGCGGCGCCACCGGCAAGGTTGTTCCACATTGTCGTACGCCGGTAGTTCCGTTTGCTCACCAACGATCTCTGTATCAACGCAGCCTCATCACGCTCTAGCCGTTCGAAAATTCGATCGTTATTGGCAGGATCGTGGCTCCAACTAGGCTCAATTGATTCGCTCTTTCGTTCGAACAAATACTTCACCATGTACCGAACCTGATCGCTCGTATTCGCAGTACCCGCATGCCAAATATCGTAGTGAAGAATCAACACTGACCCCGCGGGGACAACAGCCACAATCTGATCCCGAAAATTCCCATGCGACGCGTTTCTATCACCCGCTCCAGTGAACAAATGCGACCCCGGTATTAACGCCGTCGGTCCCATATTTGAAGCAACATCCTGCGGGTAGTACATAACCAATACGCTCTGAACATGGTCGGAAACCCGACCATGACCATCGTCCAGCGTTGGAATATTTAGGCTGTCCTGATGCCACGCCTGACTTCTCGTACCCGGGTGATTCCGATGGCAATGCCTGTGAGCTGCCCTCGTGTAGTCCGAACCCAACAAACTCGACAACGCTCCTCGAACGGCGGGATGTTCGTACACCTCGTCGATCGCCGTAACGGCTTTATTTATTTCGTCGCCAGGATTCGTCGGCAAGACTTCAAGATCGCTGTAAACCTGAGAATGAAACTCAATAGGAAACTGTGGTTCGACGATGTGATAGCCGTTGATGACAAAGTCAGCGACCTGATCGTCATTAAGCAAATTCTGTGTTGAAACTACTGAAGCCGCTGAAACTTTAGTCGCGTTAGTCATCGTGTTGCTCCATCTTTTCCAGCACGAACTGGTAACCAAAAACTTCTACTTCTGAGTCCTCTAATGATCCGCGCTGATCAGGAAAATGGACCACTCGCCAGCCATCGCAAATAGCGTCATGTATCGACTCATAGTCGAGACCTATTCTGGTCGGATCAATCTCGACAATCGAGCCTCGTACAGGTTCGTGTAATGCCTGAGAAATCGCAGGTGACCGAGGATCAGTCGATTGCGCACTCAAGTAAAGAAGTCGCTGTTTTAATGCCATAGCTATCCCTGCGACAACCCTCGTAAGGTCGTTCTATTGAATTCCTTTGGTAGGAAAAACACAGCTTACCCAATTATCGACCCTTCCAAACACTCTCCACCTGTCATCCTGAACTCATTCCTGTCCGGAGCCACGCCGAACGGGTTCAGGATCAATCGCCTACCTCAACTCAACAAACAAATCAGGCAGCAATACCCAACCAAAACCGCATTCCCACTGATAAATTTCCTCAACCAATCCCAACTTCAACACGCGGAAAACAATAACAAATGCTCACAGCAGGCGCCGGACGAACTGAAATCACCCCTCCAGTAGGAATCGCCCACGCAGGTTGGGGCGCTGCAACACACCAGCGCGCCGAGGGCGTCGACATGCCGTTCTACGCAACCGCCCTCTATGTAACCGATGGCGACCTCGAAATCGCAATCGTCGATCTCGACATAGGCGTGTTGATGAATGATGACGATGCAGCCATTCGGACTGAAGTCTCAAAAATCTCCGGTATAAAACCCGAGAATTTGCGAATCTCAGCAACCCACACGCACTCCGGTCCCGTTAACCGGCAATCTTGGCTCGACGAAGGCATGGAACTTGTCGGGCCATACTGGGACTCCCTCTCTGAACGAGTTGCCACCGCCGTAAACACGGCGCGCCACAACGCCAAGCCCGCTCATGTGGGAGTAGGCAAAGGCACAAGCTCGATCAACGTAAACCGGCGACCTTCCCTTGCCGACGGCACGTTATTCACAGGTCGACAGTGGGACGGCGTAGTCGATCAGGAAATCGGCATCGTCGCCATCAACGACACCGAAGGTGAACCAATCGCAACGCTCCTGAACTTCGCCTGCCACCCAACGATTCTCGGCCCGGCAAACAAGCTCCTCTCACCAGACTACCCCGGCTACGCTCGCAAAGTAGTCGAGCAGTACGGCGGCGGACTATGTCTGTTCTTGCAAGGCGCAGCAGGTAACTGCGGACCAACCCATGGCTTCATCGGCGAAGTAGCGGTTGCTCAATGGCTTGGTGAACGACTCGGACTCGAATCGGCTCGTATCCGACTTGAAATCGACCCTATACCTCGAAAGGAACGACTCGTCGAAGTCGTCCAGTCCGGTGCCGATCTAGGCATGTACATAGACGACCCTGCTGGAGAGCCCGACGGCACCCTTCGAATAATCAACACAACTGCCACTTTGCCCATTGGAGACTTCCCAACTATCGAAGACGCTCAGGCAGAATTCGATAAAGCTGTCGAAACGTTAAACGACGCCCGAAATAACGAAACCGAAGCTAACATCAAACTCGCAGTATCAGATGCAAAACGAGCAGGATTCGTGCTTAGTAACGCCACTCGCACCGCCGATGGCCCCATGGAGATGCCTGTGCAAGCAATGCGAATCGGACCCGCTGCGCTGGTCGCAATTCCAGTCGAAGCCTTCTGTGAAATAGGAATAGCGGTGAAGGGTGCATCACCCGCCGAACAAACCCTCTTCAGCGGATACACAAACGGCTACATGGGCTATATGCCAATGGCCGACAACTTCGAAGAAGGCGGCTACGAAGTCGTAACCACGCCAATGGCAGCCGGAGCCGCTGAAGAAACAATCGATGTCTGCACCGACGCCGTTCAAGCCCTCTGGCGCTAACCTACACACCGTTAGACTCGGCTCCGCAATCGCCCGTTACTAAGTCCCTCTAAACAAAACCAACAACCATTCCCTTTACTTCCAGACGTAAGGGGTAGGGTAGTAAAACTGAGGATCAGAGCCGAGTCATAGAATAACGCCCGGAGCTAATATCATCGATACTTCGATCGCGTAGACACGCTCCTGTCTTGAATTCAGGCTAACTATCCGTAGGAAGTACACAAGGCTTCAGAAGTAGCTATCGGCGGTTTATTTCCGAATTCTCTCGTGAATCTCGACTCGTATACGACTCAATAATCGTTACTCTGAGTGCTCCATCCTTGGCATCTTTCATGTCAGAGTCCTTCGTTCTCGCCGTTGACCACCTCACCCTCACAAAAAAAACTCCTGCACAACGGACAATTCCTCCGCCTCTGGTCGGTCGGTTGGATGACGGGCACGATGATGTGGCTAGAAATGCTCGTCGTCGCCCTACTCGCACTCGAACTAACCGACTCCCCGTTTCTAGTCTCGTTCACTTTCTTCTTGCGATTCCTACCGATGTTCTTTGGTTTCGGTATCGGAATAATCGCAGAACGAATCAACCGTAAATACCTAATGATCGGCGGACTCGCAGTTCAGATAACCGTGTCAGCCGCTTTTGCAGTACTCATAATCGCCGACACTATCCAATACTGGCATCTAGCACTCGGCAGCTTCTTCACAGGAGCAGTAATAGCAAGTGAATTCCCGGTTCGCCGAACCATGATCGGCGAAGTTGTAAGTCGAATGAACGTCGGACGCGCCGTTTCGCTCGAACAAACAACAAACTCGCTATTCCGCATCATCGGCCCCTTCGTCGGCGGAGTATTCCTTGCCACCATCGGCGCACAAGGCGGCTTCCTACTCGGAGTCGTCCTCTACTCAATCGGAGTCATCATCGCCATCTCGATGAAATACCAGCGACCTGAATCTAACGAAGTACCTGAAGGACCAAAAACCCAAATCATCGAAGGCATCCAATACATCAGGAAAAGCCAGGTTATGATCGGCACACTCGGTGTAACCCTCGTAGTCAACGTCTTCGGCTTCTCTTACATGAGCCAGCAACCCGTCGTAGCCAAACAAGTACTTCAGGTCAGTGACGTCCTCATCGGACTTCTTCAATCGGTTGAAGGAGCAGGCGCATTCTTCGGAGCCGCTCTAATCGTCATCTTCGCGAAGCCACACCATTACACCCGAATCTACATGTGGGGATCGCTGCTCTTCCTCATTACGATCGCTCTGTTCTCGCAATCTGAAATCTACTGGGTCAGCCTAATCATTCTCTTCATCGGTGGAATTGGAATGTCGGGATTCGCCGCAATGCAAAGCGCCATCGTGATCTACACGGCCTCACCTCAGATGCGCGGGCGCGTCCTAGGATCAGTCGCCGTATTCATCGGGCTGGGTCCGTTAGGGCAACTAGGCATCGGAATACTCGCCAGCATCTTCAATCCCGCAACTGCAGTCCTAATCACCGCCATTACCGGCATAATCTGCATGTTCATCGCCTTCGTCATCTACCCGGCTATGAGCAAACCCAACGCCCTCGAACAAGACACAACAAACGGCTGACCGATGTTGAATGTGATCTCTTCGGTGATAATCGACAGCAACGAGTATTCTCGATTAAACCATCCTCTTCTCTCAGCACGCTAGCACCTGCATAACTCAACGCTGGTATCTTTTCTACCCAATTAACTTACCCGCCCTCAAGAAAAAGTCGCACGCTACCCTTGCAACTCGGAATCTTCGGAAAATATCTCACCCTCTGGGTCGCAATCTGCATTGTCGTAGGAGTAGCCCTTGGCGAACTTTGGCCTAGCTTCCCCGACACACTTAGCCGATTCACCGTCAGTCAAGTGTCGATTCCAGTCGCAATTCTCGTCTGGTTCATGATTTATCCGATGATGGCGAGAATAGATTTCGCAAGCATCGCAGACGTTCGTAAGCGCCCTCGCGGTCTTGCTCTCACCCTCGTCATCAACTGGCTAGTAAAACCGTTCACCATGTTTATTGTGGCGTGGTTCTTCCTGAAAATAGTCTTCGCACCTTGGATAAACGGCGACCTCGGCGACGAATATCTGGCTGGAGCCATACTTCTAGGAGCCGCCCCATGCACAGCCATGGTCTTTGTCTGGAGCTACCTCACAAAAGGAAACGCCGCCTACACGCTAGTTCAAGTAACAGTGAACGACCTAATAATGCTGTTCGCCTACGCACCAATCGTTATTTTCCTGCTCGGTATAGGCGATATCGCCGTGCCATACGACACCGTCTTGCTATCAGTCACCCTCTACGTCGTAATACCCCTCACCGCCGGCTACCTCTCTCGAAGATGGCTTATCAATGCCAAAGGCAATGACTGGTTTGCAGGGTCATACCTGCCCAAACTCGGACCCATCACCATCGTCGGATTACTCCTGATGCTCGTGTTGCTGTTCTCATTTCAAGGCGACAAAATCCTCGATAACCCAACCCACATCGGCCTGATCGCCATACCGTTGATAATTCAAACGTTGATCGTTTTCGCAATCGCCTACGCAGTGGCAAAAATGTGGAAACTAAGCCATGACATCGCAGCCCCCGCCGCACTAATCGGAGCCTCGAACTTCTTCGAGCTTTCAGTCGCCGCCGCCGTATCGCTATTCGGATTGAACTCCGGAGCCGCACTCGCAACCGTAGTCGGAGTCCTTGTCGAAGTTCCGGTAATGCTGCTCCTAGTCAAATTTATCAACGCTACATCGAACTCATTTGCCCACGCCGACGATGGAACCTGCTGCTCCGGCGGAGCTGTTATCGCTAGACACACCGCCAACTAAAACGCTGTTGATATGCCACTCGACAGTGCGCCAATCAGTCTGCCGCCCCGACACTTCTATCGTGTACATCTAGGTTCGGCGCACAGTAAAAGCATCACCTCAAAACGGTTTTTGTCATTCCCAGAAGTGCCCTCACTTCCGAACACTCGAATATAGTAGACACATAAATAAGTCCCTCCCGCACGGAGACCAACAATGCCCTCCGACCAACAACTCGAAGTCCGTTCGCAACTTCTCTTTGCAGTACGAGATTTCGTTAAACGCGACGCTATACCGCAAGCATCTGAACACGATGAAAACGACACTTATCCGTCCGAATTAATCGATAAAATGGCCGACATGGGTTTGTTCGGAATGACTGTACCCGAGGAGTATGGCGGATTAGGTGTAGACGTCACAACCTTCGCAATGGTGTTCGAAGAACTCTCAAGAGGGTGGATGGCGCTTACCGGTCCGATAGGCTCGCACTCGATGCTCACATGGAGCATCACTAAACACGGAACCAAAGAACAGAAGCAAAGATGGCTACCCGATCTTGCCTCTGGCAACAAGCGCGGTGGACTCGCCCTTACCGAACCAGGTGGAGGAACTGACGTAGCTGGCATACAAACTCGTGCAGACAAATCCAAAAATAATAAAGAATATGTGATCAACGGAACAAAACAGTTCATAACCAACGGCCGTAACGGCGACGTGTTCCTTTTACTCGCGAAAACGGATATGAACGCCAATCCGCCACATAAGGGCATCACAGGGTTCATTGCAGAAAAAGGTCCAGGATTTACTCCCGGTAAAGATTTCAACAAACTTGGGTACCGAGGTGTCGATACAACAGAACTTATTTTTGACAACTACCGAATCGATGCAGAGAACGTTCTTGGATCTCAAGTCGGTAATGGCTTTTATCAGGTCATGGATTCTCTAGAAACAGGGCGAATCAACGTTGCGGCAAGAGCCATCGGAGTTGCCCAAGCCGCTTTCGAAGCGGCTATCAAATACGCCCAGCAGAGAGAAACTTTTGGACGACCAATTTCTACCCGTCAATCGATCCAAAACATGCTCGCTGATATGGGAACTAAAATCCATGCTGGGCGACTGATTACTCTAGACGCCGCCGCTAAAAAGGATCAAGGTGAAAGAGTAGACAAGGAAGCTGGAATGGCAAAACTATATGCATCCGAAATATGTGCCGAAGTCACACTTGATGCCATGCGAATTCACGGTGGTGCAGGCTACGTCAAAGACAGCCCTATCGAACGTTATTACCGCGATGCTCCACTTATGATAATCGGCGAAGGAACCAATGAAATCCAACGCCTTATAATCGCTAAAAACCTACTCAAAGCTTACGAAGTGTGACCAGAGTACAAAAAAATATCTCAACTTAGTACTCACCCGTTAAACTGCTAACAGTCAGACTCGTTTTTGTAATACTTTCCGAAGGTGGTTTCTAAATAGCATAATCAACAATCGAAATTTAGAACTCAGTGATTATGGAGTAAAGAGTGCGACCAAATATCGTTTTTGCCTTCGCCGATGACTGGGGCCGCTACGCTTCGGCTTACCGAAACCAACCGGGTGAAAGCTCAATACACGAACTCATCGAAACTCCCAACTTCGACCGCATCGCCGACGAAGGTACGCTGTTCCTAAACGCCAACGTCCCTGCACCAAGTTGCACGCCCTGCCGCAGCTCCATACTCACCGGACGTTACTTCTGGCAGACCGGACTAGGTGCAATTCTTCAAGGCGCACGCTGGGACGAAACGATCCCAACCTACCCTCTCCTCCTCGAAGACGCCGGCTACCACATCGGCTACACCTACAA
>JAPKFF010000067.1:0-12865 GCA_028821715.1 Dehalococcoidia bacterium | reverse complement strand
ACGGCATGTTCATGCCGGTCATGTCTTCTGCAACGTCGGCGCGAATGCCTTCGTCGTTGGAATTTGGACTCTCAGGTTCGTAGACGCCACCGTAGATCGAGCGACCGAGGTGTTCGAGAAAGCCTGAGAAGATTCGCGAATCGATCTGCCCGTTGTTGAATGATGTGCTGAGGGTGACTCTGGCTTCCAACTGTTTCTCCTAGCGTGCGAATAATTCGGTAGAGTCTAAGCGAATAAACGAGCAATGAATTGACGATTCGCTCGATATTTAGCCCGGAATGTCGGAGATTTACGGCTGAGAGCGGTTAGGACGGGAGTCGGTACGCACGTCGTGCTGTGTCTCTGAATAATGATGATTTCTCGCTGGCGGAGAAGTCCTTCGCCACTCGTTTGAAAGCGTTCCAGAGCACCGTGTACGACATCGATTGGTTATCGACAGGGAAGTTGCTTTCGAACATGCAGCGGTCGACGCCGAGTTGTTCGATGCAGTGATTGTAGTACGGCGCCATCACCTCCGCGATGTCTTTAGATGTTGGCGGAGTGGAACGTTCGTGCCAACCGTATCCGCCGAGCGGCATTCCGGTTCCGCCGAGTTTCATACTTACGTTTTCACAAGATGCGAGAGCTGAGATGCCGTTCTTCCAGTCGGTGAACATTTCGTCGTGATTGTTGGCGTAGGGTCCGATTCCGATTGGTCCTCCGATGTGATCGAGGATGATCGTGACGTTCGGAAATGCCTGCGCGAGTTCTACGAGTTCGCAGTGCTGGGTGTGATAGAGCCAAGCATCGAAGGTTAGGTCGAGCTTGTCGAGAACTGCGAATCCTTCACGGAATTTCGGATCGGACATCAAACCCTTTGATGGGTTTTTGTATCCGCCGATTTCAGGGCTGTCGTCCCAGCAGGATGAGTTACGAATGCCGCGGTAACGTTCTGGGGCAGCTGCGATTTGCGCTTCGAGTACTCCTTGAACTTGGCCACCCAGCGATAGATCGGCATAGCCGACTATTCCGGCAGCGACGTTCGTGTCGCCATAGATTCCGCTTGCTGCTTGCGCCGCGATTCCGTTGACGAATTCGACTTCACCGACCGGGCTCATGCTTTCAGGTCCATCTTTGCGGTACATAGCGGTGCATTCGACAAAGACGGTTTCAGTGATGTTGTGTCCACCTCGAAGATCGATGAGAAGTTCGTCGAGCATGTATCGAATGTCGGGTCGATCCCAGAAGTGATGATGCGGGTCGCAGATCGGTATATCAGGTTCGATCGCTTCCTCGGTTGTTAGGGCGAGCCAGTCGGTGCGTGGTGTGGTCATGATGATTTTGGGGGGATTGGTGTTCGGTTAATTCATGCGCGCTACGGGCTAGCGAGTCGAGTGGTGGACGATTGAATCCACCCTCTAACTCCCTCCCTTGAAGGGAGGTAGGACAGGCATAACCCGCCTTCGAAAGCTAATTCACCATTTGGGCGAAGATTGGTTGTAGTTGGGCGCGGACTGTGGAGCGTTCTTCGTTGTCGGTTGTTTCGAGGAACGGCGATTGCTCTTCGGGGTCGGCGTTGACGTCGAACAGGTTTCCATCGTCGTAGAGCTTGTACTGATGCGTCCGAATGTAACGAGCGAATCGGTAAACGCGACCGCTCATTGGCTCGAAGTGGAAGTACATCCAATCACGTGAATCGCCATCTTCACCCTTGAGCTGAGGCAAGAACGTTCGACCGTCCATGACGTAGTCGACTGGAGGAGTGATTCCGGCAGCATCGAGGATTGTTGGTAGGAAGTCAGACGAATCGACTAGATCGTTTTCGATGTGACCTTGTGGAATAGTGCCGGGCCAGCTGGCGATCAGTGGAACGTGCGTACCACGGTCGACAGTTAGTCCCTTGCCTCCACAGACTTCGGTGTGCGAGTGCATGACTGAGCAGACTTCGATAGGCGATCCGTTATCGCCAACGTAGATAACAAGCGTGTCGTCGGCGATGCCGAGTTCTTCGAGCTTGTCGTTGACTCGACCGATCACCTTATCGTGGTATTCGACCATGTCTTTGTAGTACTTAGCGTCGTCATCCCAGCCTTCTAGTTCGTCCCACGTCCGTCCGCCAAGTGTCTCGTTGGAAGGCGGGATGAAATCGTCGTATTCAGGGCTGTCGGGAGTTGGTTCGAGTGGACGGTGCGTTAGAGCCATCGGGAAGTAGACGAAGAACGGATCGTCTTGGCTCTTCTCCATGAAATTCATGATGTAGTCGGCAAAGATGTCTTCACCGTACTGGCCATCCATGTTCTCTAGGAACTTGCCGTTTTCGTATATTATTGGGTCCTTGTATCGGGAGCCTTTGTCTTCGGTGTGGTGCGGGTGCCAAACACAGAATTCGTCGAATCCGGCGTCTTCGATAGTTTGCCCTTTGGACCGAGCTTCAGGCATTTCATCGGGCGGGTTGTACGAGTGGAGTTGCCATTTTCCTGCGATACAGGTCTTGTAACCCGCGTCGGAGAATAGGTGTCCGAAAGTGACCTCATTGGGATCGATTAGGCCGAATCCGACGTAGTTTCGGAAGTTGTACTTGCCGGTCATCAGCTGAATACGTGTAGGGGTGCAAAGCGGCTGCACGTGGGCGTTTTCGAAGCGTGCTCCAGCGGCTGCCATATTGTCGAGAACTGGTGTTGCGTACGACGTGCCGCCGTTCGCTCCTATGGCTTCGTATCCGAGGTCGTCGGACATGATGAGAACGATGTTGGGTCGGCGTTTAGGCATGTTGTGGGTCGTGCTTTCCGTGTGTTGAGTTGGTAGCTGTTTGTCGTCCTTCGAGAGCCTCAGGATGACTGTTTGGTTGTTTGGTAACGATCACTCCCTCTCCCGGGGGAAAGGGTTGGGGTGAGGGTGGAACTTGTTCCGGTCAAAATGGTTATTGCGTTGCTTTGAACGCTGATTACCACGTCGTTCAGGGCAACTCCTCGCAATGACAGATTGGGCGGTTAGTTCAAGTAGGTGAGGGCGTTGAGGATTAGCTTTTGGAATTGGGGGTGTTGCTGGGATGATCCGGCGTGACCGAGCGCGATGTTGACAACTTTGCCGGCGCCGAACTGGTGAGTCCAACCAAGTGGCTTGATGTCGTCTTCTACAACACCGTGCATGAACACGTCGATACCGGGTTGAATGTCGAGTCCGCAGTAGCACTCGTCGTACGTCCAGAAAGTCGGGGATACGCCTGCCGTAATCGGGTGGCCAGCCTGGTCGATCGTCACTTCGAACCAACCGAACGGCGGGTGCCAGCTTTCCCCGAGAACCCATCCGCCGCCAGTGATTTTTTTGGTTTGTGACCACTCGGGGCAGGACGCTGACGAGATGTGAACCGAAAGAAGTGAACCGCCTCCTGCGACGAATCCTTCGAATCCTTCGCGCTGGGAATCATTGAGATCGTTATTGGTGTCTTCCTGACGTAATGTGTTGAGCACAATTGCATCGAAGGCTGATAGATCACCAGATAATTCGTCGGCTGATTCCGACAAAGTAATCGAGTGTCCGGCTTCCTCAAGGAATTCCTGCAAAACCGGCGTAGATTCTTCGTACGGGTGTTTGCCACCCGTGATTAGAAGTAGATTCATTGAGGATTCTCCTGCGTTTTTTTGAGTAGCTTTGGATTAGGAACCCATTAGTGGGTCAGTGTCCGGCTGCGGAGCTGTCTCGGACGTAGAGTACGGCGTCGAGTTTTCAGTTTGTGGGCGGGTTTTAACCGGGTTTGCGGCTTCCCATTCTTTTCGCCAAATTTCCATCAGCATGAATTCGTAGCCGTCCCGCCGAACGTCCCGCAGGGGCTTGAAACCGGATTTCGTAAACGACTTTTGAGCCCGTAAGTTTGTCGAGAGCGTGTGGAGATAGACCCGATGAAGCTCTGTTGTCGTGAATATGTGAGCGAGAGCGGTTTTTACGGCATCGGTGCCATAGCCCTGACTCCAGTAATTTCGGTCGCCGATCATAATTCCGAGTTCGCACTGCAATTTTTCGGTGTTGATGTCATAGTACATGCAGTTGCCGATATGGCGGCCATCGTCGGTGTCTATTGCCATGCGCACTGACCATGGGGACGGATAAGCGACATCGTCACGGTGGTAGCGGAGATATTCACTGAACGAGAGGGTTACAGGGCGTGTTGCGTCGAGATCCGCAAGTTCGGGGTCGATACGCCATGAATAATCGGCCCCCGCGTCGTCCATTGACTTGGTGCGGAGCACAGTTTTATTTCCGACAAGGCGCAACTCAGTCGCTGCTTCCTGATCGCCCTTCATAAAGGGCCACAGCTTTTTCCAGGACTCGCGCTTCATTCCGATGGGTCAGCCTCTGTGATGCTTCTTTAATCTCGATCCATTTGACGTCATCGTACTCATGGTCATGATCGGATGTATCACCGCCAATGTACTTCATCAGGTACCAGTGAACAGTCTTATCGATTCGAACGGTACTGTTTTTTTCAAATGGCAAATCCCCGAGCGTTTCTTCTGCTGTGCGGAAGAAGGAGTAATACGTATCGTCGACAGCTGGGCCTGTTTCGACCTGCAGGCCGGTTTCTTCAGTGACTTCTCTGGCGGCAGTTTCTCCCACTGATTCTCCGTCTTCCGGTGTGCCTTTAGGCAGTGCCCATAGGGATTCTGCCCGCCTGTGGCACAGGGCAACCGATAATTTCCCGCCGTTATTTACGTCGGTGCGCAGCACTACCCCGCCGGCTGACCAGCGGTTGATTGAGTGATCTGTCGTGTGTTGACGATTCATTTAAACGGTAGTTACGAGATAGATTGAGTATCAAAGTTCAGTTGAGTTCAGTATATGTGCGAGTGGATTCTAAGTTTGGTGGTCCCAGCGGTCAAACGTTAGCGGTAGAACTTTCAACGCAACTTGGGATCTATGACAAATTCACCACTTAAATAAATTGACAGTGAACTCATCGAATTCGATAATTGTCGGTCGAGTAAATGCACAAAGATGCCAGTTCACAAAACGCCATTAATTCAAACAAGTATTATTAGTCGTCGCTCGGTAAGAGCGGTGGTCCGCATTGCGTTTTTAAGTTTTCGAATCACTCACAGGAATTATCAGATAATTAGTAACCGCATAACTTTCGAAGAATGCGGTTTTTTTGCGCCTGAATCAAAACCATTCAATCGCAATTTTCAACATTTCGCCGAACAGTAAGTTCGGGAGAAGGCAGTAAACATTGGATAAGCACGACTTCGTCATCCGATTCGCCGGAGAGGGCGGACAGGGACTGGTCACATCTGCAGATGCATTGGCACGAGCAGCAGCTCATGCCGGGTATTTCGTACAGACCCACTCGACCTTCCCGTCGCAGATCATGGGTGGCCCGGCATCATCTCAGGTAAGAATTTCGACCACACCAGTGTTGAGTTCGGGTGATGGCGTCGACGTCCTGGTTGCTCTCAACCAGTACGCATATGACCACCACAATGAGGATATTCTTCCCGGTGGTGTAACCGTTTACAACGCGGAAGAGTACGATCTACCTGAAGGCGGTAGCTATTTCGGCATCAAAGCGGATGAGCTCGCTAAATCGACGGGTAACGCTCGTGCAGCGAACATGGTTACGATTGGAGCTGTTGCGCAGCTTATCGACTTCAAACTTGAAGAGATCGATGCATTCATTACACAGCGATTTACTCGTGGTCGCGATGGCGATGCAGAAATTATCGAAGCCAACATCAAGGCAGTTCGTCTCGGTGTCGATGTTGCCGCATCCAGCGGATTCAAAGTTGGTCAGCTCGAATATTCAAACGCTCCTGACTATAAGCAGATCGTAATTACAGGTAACGCAGCAATTTCAATGGGTGCTGTTGCTGCTGGTCTCGATTTCTACGCTGGCTACCCAATTTCTCCTGCCACTACGGTTCTGGTTTGGATGGAGAACAACCTGTGGGGCGAGGGACGATTCGTTCACCAGGTCGCATCTGAGATTGAAGCAATCAACGCCGTTCTTGGTGCAGGATTCGCAGGCAAAAAAGCAATGACAGCTACTGCAGGTCCTGGCTTTTCGCTAATGAGCGAAGGTTTGGGTCTGGCATGGATGGCAGAGATTCCTCTCGTTGTAACTAACGTGCAGCGTGGAGGCCCGGCTACCGGCCTGCCAACCAAATCTGAACAGTCTGACCTTTTCAGTTGTATGCACCCTGCACACGGCGATATCAAGATGCCAGTATTGGCTCCGGGCACAGTCGAAGAATGCTTCTTCGCTGGGGCGTTGGCCACGAATTGGGCCGAGCGATATCAGGGTCCGGTGATTCTCGTTACTGAGTTCGGTCTTGCAGATCGTGGTGAGAACATCCGGCGTCCTGACCTCTCAGCAATTAGCAGTGAGACCCGAGCAACGGTAAGCGAAGGCGATACCGGCAAGCGATACGATTCATGGGATGGCTCAACGCCTCTTGGCGGTATGCCGATTCCTGGCGGTGCTGGTGCGTATGTTGCGAACGGTTCAGAGCACGACGAGATTGGCGACACTACTCACCTGCCTCGACACCACGTGCGATTGATGGAGAGACGTTTCAAGAAGCTTGATCTTCTTAACGGTGCTCACTACGAAATCGAAAACACCGATGCTGACGTGATCATCATGCCTTGGGGTAGCTCGAAGGGTCCGGCTCGTGAAGCGTACGACAGGCTTCGTGATCAAGGTGAGAACGTCGGCTGGCTTTACTCGGTAGCGCTCAACCCGCTGCCAGAAGAAGTGACGGACATTCTAAAATCTGGAAAGAAGATCATTGTTCCTGAGCTAAACTACTTAGGTCAGTGGTCGGCGCTTCTCCGGATGGAGGGCTACAACGCTGAGTCAGTGACTCAGTACACGGGTCTGCCGTTCAGACCTGCAGATCTTGTGACAAGAATTGGCGAGCGAATCGGGGCTGGAGTAACAGCATGAGCAAGCGTAATCCTGAATATGATTTCGCCTGGTGCCCGGGATGTGGTGACTTTGGAGTGCGACGAGCACTGCAGGTAGCACTCGAGGGTTACTCGGTAGAACACGAAGAGCCACAGGCTAACAACGTTGTTGTAGCTGGTATCGGTTGTTCTGGAAACATGGTTCACCTTCTTGAAGGCGACCAGCCATTTGGCATTCACGGTATTCACGGTCGGTCCCTACCGATCGCATTTGGCGTGAAGCAGGGCAATCCCAAGTTGAACACGGTTGTGGTTGCTGGTGACGGTGACTTCCTTTCAATCGGCGGCGAACACCTTGGACCAGCTGCGAACCGAAACATCAACATCACTGCTGTTGTCATGGACAACGGTGTGTATGGCTTGACAAAAGGGCAGTCATCGCCAACGAGTGAATTTGGCGCCGTTACTACTTCGACTCCATTAGGCAAGATCGAAACCCCTGTATCACCTTTGAAGCTTTACATGTCGATCGGTGTCACCTATATCGCTTCGTACTACTCGAGCAAGCCTCGTGTATTAGCGAAGATGATTCAAGAAGCTATGAATCACCAAGGCTTCAGCATTGTTCACGTTCAGTCGCCTTGTACCACGTATAATGACACTTACGACATTCTGAAGGGCAAGCCTAAGGAAGGTATCAAGGGCCTGGCTTTTGAGATTCCTGAAGACCACGACCCGTCTAGTGTCGAGGATGCTAACGATCTATTGAGCCGACCTGGCGTTCCACTTGGAGTTATCTTCAAGAAGGAAGGCAAGACGCTTCAGGATCGCTATGAAGGTTTGATGGAGCGAGCTCCGAAGCGAACAAACGACGAACTACTTGATTCTTACTTGCTGCAATAGTGATTCGAATTGCTACAGCGAATTGGTGAAGGGTTTGATTCACCACGGGATAACTTGAATGCTCTTCGTTGGTAGACAAAGATCCGGCGAGGACATTTGGTGAGTCTCCTCGGCTTTGGAGCGCTCGACCACGTAGGTTTCAAGCGAGTCGCGGAGGGCTATTCGCCCTCGATGGAGTCGAGCTTTGAGGGCTGAGAGAGAGATGTCTAGAGTGCCTGCTTGCTCTTGACTAATACCTTGAACATCACGAAGAATCACTGAGACTTTCAGATCTTTAAGCAGGGGGCCTATCGCTGCGTCGATCCGACCACCAAGCTCGCTGATATAGGAGATTCTGCCCAGTTGTTTGAAGCAACGTCTGGGCGAGCGTCTTCAGAGACGGTCATTTCTTTTCCGCCTTTGTCTTTTCGAATCCGCATTAGTGTTGCTTTTACTGTCAAATAGAAGATTGAAAACCTTACCGACGATTAATTGTTGTGTCCGGTTCGATTTTTAAACGAAAAAACGGCGAATGAATCTTCGTTTTTTTGTCTGTTTTTCTCGCCGTACAGAACTAAACATTATTGTCGTTACGAAGCGCTGGTCCATTTTCATCTTCGATAGGCGGATGGTCTCGGAAGTAATCCCTGTGCCGTTTGTGGAAATACATGCTATGCAACATGATGGCTAATCCGATTCCGGTAAGACCGTAAACAATGTTGAGGTCGATGTTCGAGGTTGGTCGAAACGACAGTGAAATGAACGCAATGTAGCCGAAGATTCCGCCCAAAAGGCTTGGATGAGCCAATTTTCGGTTTAGCGAAATCGCTAGTGTGGTTCCGATCACAGCCGAAACAAAAACTTCCAAAGGAGCTATCGCTAACGACGAGCCCATCATAGTTACGACACCGTCGCCACCTTTAAACCTCGTGAAGGGTGAGTTCCAATGGCCTGCAACTGCGGCGGTGACTGGAACAAGGAATTGCGCACCATCGAGTCCGAGCTGCCGTGCCATCATGATGGCTGTGAAGCCTTTGATCGCGTCGATCAGCGTGACTATGAATCCCTGCTTGCGAGAAACTTCTCGCCACACATTTGTTGCACCGGCCTGACGTGAACCAACTTCGAACACGTTGACACCGTTTAGGCGGCCAACTGTGTACGCGACTGGAACTGCGCCGAATCCGAACGCAATCGCTGCTGCGAGCAGGTATGTGGTGAAGGTTACTTCAGGGCTCATATCGTGCGGTTGATTATATCAGCGCTCGAACTTTCGCCTGTTACGAGGATGTGATTGTTTTGTGATTTACCACCTACTTTTGCCGATGGGATGGGTTCATAATGACCTGCTATGTCTGAAATTTCCGAGGCGGATGTTAATTCGAGTAACGCAGCAAAACAACGAGATGTTGGTCTTCTAGATTCAATACGTAATTCAGCGTTGCAACGATTTGTGGCGGCGACATTGTTTTGGGGCACGGGGCACCAGCTAATCAATGTGGCGCAGGGCTACCTACTATTTGAACTTACCGGATCGACTCTTTGGCTTGCTGCGTTGGGTGCGGCGGTTGGTATTCCGAATGTAATCGTTGGAGTTATGGCCGGAGTTTTAGCTGATCGGGTGCCGCGGACGCGATTGCTCAAGATAGGGGCGTTTATAGCCGGTACGCCGATGTTGATAATCGCGCTTCTTTATTCGGCTGATCTACTTGAGCCGTGGCATATCGTGGTCGGCGGAGTATTTCAGGGATCGGGGTTGGCGATCGATTGGATCTCACGATTATCGCTTCTTCCTGACCTCGTTCCCAAGAAGATTATTGTGCGATCAATCTCTCTTGACCAGTCAGTGTTTAACGGCGCACGTGTCGTCGGCCCGTTGATTGGTGGGTTCCTGCTCGGAGCCGCCGGACCGGGTGCTGCTTACGGAGTAATCGCTGGATTGTTCGGTATGGCGTTCTTGATCTACACAACGTTCCGGCCGGTATCGCAGTTCGTGAGGGCTAAATCCAAAGGCGTGATCCCGGATTTAGTTGAAGTAATTCATGTGATTCGAGAGCGACCGCTACTTCGGATCAATCTGATGTTCACCGCAGTTAACGCTCTGGTGCTTGGTGGGATGGTCTTCATCATTCCGGCATTCGCTAAAGATATTTTCGAGATTGATGAAAAAGGTCTAGGAGTTCTGTTCGCCGGTGTTGGTATCGGAGCTGTCGCTGGAGCGATGACGATGTCGTGGACCGGTGGCGTGCGCAGGGCGGGTCCGGCGCTGCTAATAACCGATTTGCTCTTCGGTATCTTCGTTATCTTTTGGGCGCACACCAGTAGTTTGATTGTTGCTTTGCCGTTCGCATTTTTACTGGGATACTTCAACTCGGTTCACGTTGCGTTGGGAATTGCAGTGATTCAGTTCAACGTTCCTGCTGAGGTTCGTGGCCGTGTGATTGGCGCGTACGAGATCGCATGGTCAGGATTCCCGTTGGGCGGGCTAGCCAGCGGATCGTTGGCAGCAATCTTTGGGCTACGAACTGCGCTGACGGTACTAGCGATCGGACTGATCATCTTCACGGTCGTCGTCGCATCGGTAAGCAGTCGGTTTAGGCAAAGCCGAATCGAGTGATTAGGCTTCTTGGTCGAAGTAGTTGGGCTGGTATGGGGGAGCGAGTGGATCGCCGTCGTTCTGAGCGTCGATTTCTGCTTGCTCGGATTCAGTGAGATATTTCGAAGGGCATCGAACCGTTAAGTTATCGGCGTTGAACGAACCATCGACAAGCTTTTGACCCTGAAGAATGATCTCCGAATGATCGTTGAAAAAGACCTGGCCGATTTCACCTTTGTAGATAACGTCTAGCTGGTCAATGCCGTCTTCGTCTTTGATAGAGAAGTGTGCGGTGAGACCATCGGCATCTCGGACGTACGAATCCTGCACGAGCTTGCCGGTAACTCCAACTTGCCGGTCAATTTCAGTCGGCGACGCTACGCCTACCTGTGCGACCGACAGATAGTCGACGGTAGCACCTTCAAAGGCAGTGAATGCGAAGTAGGCGAGTGCTGCTGAGACCAATATGAACGCGAACGCTAGCTTGGCGCGAGGACCCATTAGTGTGGACGTCTGGGCTGTTGTGGCTTCGATAATTGGCGCTTGCTGTGGTTGGTCGTCGTTCACTTGTGGCTCGTTAGTCATATTCGTTATCTACTTGCTTGAAGCGCTTTTGAGTCGGGAAATTTCATGCTGTAGCACTCGTTGTTTTCGTCCCAAATATAGAACGTATGCGAAGAATAGCGCCCATGTTACTGCGAAGACTGCAAAGAGGTAACCGAGATTGGTTTCCAGCTTTCCTTCTTCACGTTCTACGACGGAAAAGGCTGTTCCGTTTTCTGATGTGACAGTGATTGGGGCAAATCGCTCGCGGTGATCTCGTAATCGCCGGGCTGATTCAGAAGGCGCTGATTCCTGAGTCGAAACCCAACGGTCGCCAGCCTGATTTTCTAGCCCGTACTCGGTGCCCTTGAAAATCGTGAACGTGTGGATCGTTCCTGTGGAATCTGAAACTGCGAATCGGGTTAGTGCCCCGGCATCGTCGGTTTCAACACCTACAACGATGCCGTTTATGGGAGGTGTGTGCTCGGCAAAAGAAATCTGCGTCAGGCTCACCGAAACGGCGAGTGCGAGGATCATCGCTAGAGCGATTTGTAGCGTTCCAACTCGGATAGCGGTATTGGTCAAGGTCGGTATCAACTTCAATTGACTCCCGTCATTGCTGACGCATATGAGGCTCTTTTTAGTTCGATAAGATCGTCTTCAGAATTGCGGATTTTGTAACGGGCCTGAACCAAGTAAATAAATAGAAAAGTAAACGCAATAGTCGATACCAGAAGCACAGTTCCAAGATCGCTACCTAGAGTCGACTCAGCATCGGCGGCAGGTCCAGTGACGATCGGCGGGTGTGCCTGTGACCACAGATTGGCGGCGAAGTAGATGATCGGCGTATCGATTGCCCCGATCACACCGATGATCGCTGCAAGTCGTTGTCGCTGGGCTCCAGGTGGAAAGTAGCCTCGGAACATCAGATAGGCGATGTATACAAAGAACAGGATAAGCGCTGTGGTTAGTTTTGCTTCGCCGGTCCACCAAACAGCCCAAACGGGGCGAGCCCAGATCATTCCTGATAGGAGCATCAGGCCGCCGAAAATGACTCCGACTTCGGCCGAGGCAACTGCGAGTCGATCCCATTTCTCATTTTTCTTGAGCAGGTACATGAACGAGCTGCCACTCACGACAAATATGCCTAGCATCGATCCCCATGCCACTGGAACGTGGAAGTAGAGGATGCGCTGGACTGCGCCCTGATTTGTTTCGGTAGGAACCCAGATAAAGATCAGATAAAGTGCAACACCCATTAGGGCGGCGCTGAGAATCAACAATGGATCGATTAGATCGAGGATTTTGTTCATCGAGTAGTGGTGTGCCAGTAATTTCTATCGAGCAAATACTTAGAGAATTTTATCACGAATGCGGTTTATTGCAGATAAAGCTTTGCATGATGATGACATGTCGATTTACGTCAGGCTAGTCTTCGAGGATGTGCTGAAAGATAAATGCTGATACCACCACGAATGCCACGTCGAACGCAACGGCAAGTTGTAACCACTGCGCCATGTCACTCCAACTCCTTCCGTAGACCATGTGGCTGGTCGATTCGACAGCTGCCATTAGGAGGGGAGTGACCACAGGTAAAAACAGGATAGGCAGCATTACTTCTCTCGCTCGCACCCTTACCGACATCGCAGCGAAGAGCGTACCGACAGCACTGAATCCGATAGTTGTGAGCAAGGCGATCGCGAGCATCTCCCATCGGAACACGACCAGATTGAAGAGCACGGCGAAAACTGGAATCACGATGATCTGCGCAATTCCTATGAAAAGGAAATTTCCTAGTGCCTTGCCGAGGTAGATGAGATCGCGACTGATCGGTGCGAGCATCAGTACTTCGAGGGTGTCGCCTTCGACTTCGAGAGCGAATGCTCGATTGAGACCAGTTACGCCGGCAAAGGCGATTCCCGCCCATAACACGCCCGGACCAACGAGCTTTGCATTGTCTTGATT
>JAPKFF010000066.1:0-12912 GCA_028821715.1 Dehalococcoidia bacterium | reverse complement strand
TCAATAAGTTCGAGAAATCGATCAGTCCGCTTGGTTTGGCCTTTGACTCGGTTGACGAACACAAACGCTAGTTCAGCTTTGAGGTCGCCGGAATCTATGGCTTCGAGTACAGCCTTGAGTAGGCCGTACGATCCTTCGCCTCTGCCGGTGGAAAACCAGCCGACTTTCAGAGGGGCTTTGCTACCCGAACCGTCGTTTGAGGTCACAGGTTAAGCGTCCACGTCATTGAACTCATCTGAGTCGTCGGGTGCAGGTACGAGGTTCATCTGTTCAGCGAAGTTTACCTGCAAGCGAGTGATCTTCAGTTCTGATGACGAGAGGATCTCGTTGCACTTGGATGCAAGCTTCATACCTGACTCAAACAGTTTGGTCGCTTCGTCCAGAGACAGCCCACCAGTTTCGAGCTTGCGCACGACCTCTTCGAGTTGAGCAAACGAGTTCTCAAATGATTTGGCTGGTGGTTTCGAATCTGAAATTTTTGGCGAATCTGCCATAACTATTCCGTTTGCGAAGGACTAATTGTGATGGGATTGATTGTATCGGTTGGGTGGAGAAGTTGAAGTTGAGATATTTTCTTGGAGATTCAGTTATAACTCGACTTCATCGACCGTTGTTTCGACTGATCCGTCGGTGAATGTCACTCCGAGCTTATCGCCGGTCGAGAACTGCTTGGCACTTATGGCGGCACTTCCATCGGCTAGTCGGGTGATCGTATACCCACGTCTTAAAATTTTTGCTGGACCAAGTGCATTAAGCGATGATTCAACGGCTTCAAGTCGCAATCTTGACGATTCGACAAGGCGTTGTCCGGCGAGACGTGCTCGTGCGAGTAGATCGTCGACTCGCTGTCTTGGCAATTGCGTATCGGGTGCTCGTAGGTTCATGCGGTCGACAGCCATTTCGAATTGCGTTCGGCTATCGCGAATGTTGCGACTGATAATTTCGTCGATACGACTTGTGAAGCCAGAGACGTAGGCTCCGAGGTCACGTACATCCGGTGCAACGATTTCGGCTGCGGCAGATGGGGTAGGTGCCCGGCGATCGGCAACAAAGTCAGCAATCGTAGTATCGGTTTCGTGTCCGATTGCGCTGATTACCGGGACGTTGCTGGCAAATATGGCTCGTACCACGATCTCTTCATTGAACGCCCAGAGATCTTCGAGGGAACCACCGCCACGAGCCACTATGGCGACATCGATGTCGTCCATGGTGTTGAGGGCTTTGAAGGCTTGGACAATTTCGGGTGCGGCTTTGTCGCCCTGAACGGAAGTGGGTATGAGGATGATTTCAGCGAGCGGGTATCGACGAGTGAGGACGTTGATGATGTCTTGGATCACCGCGCCGGTCGGTGAGGTGATAACTGCGATTCGACTTGGAAGCTCGGGAAGAGTTCGCTTGCGATCGAGTTCAAACAGGCCTTCGGATTCGAGGCGTTTTCGCATTTCCTCGTAGGCTTGCTGGAGTGCACCGACGCCGTCGGGATCGACCTGATCTACGTAGTACTGCAGATCGCCGCGGGCAGTGTAGATCGATATACGTCCGCGACAGATGACTTGGCTGCCGTCAGCGAGGAATTGCCCGCCTCTGCCGGATCTAAACATTACGCATCGGATGACAGATTGCTCGTCACGAAGTGCGAAGTAGTGGTGCCCGGAAGACGGATTTCGATATCCAGAGACTTCCCCGACTACGGTGAGATCGGCTAGTCGGGGGTCGGATTCAAGGCTGGCTTTTAGGTAGTCGGCAACAGCGCTTACTGTGTACGCAGTTTTCGGACCAGATTGATCGTCACTTGTATCGTAGTTGACTGTCATTGAAGCATTTTTTCACAGCCGGTTCGAAGCTACCAGCGCGGGCGGCTGTAATCCGGCACAGTCTGAGGCTGGTTCAAAGTATTTTGGCGGCACGATAGTGAGGCTAAAACGTCGATTGGTTATGCGCAAACATCCTTGCTCTTTTAAAGTAAAAATTCTCCCCCACGAGAGAGGATTTAGGGTGGTACTGAAAAAAAGATTAGTCAGCGCGGCCAGTGTATTCACCGGTTGTTGAGTTAACAATGATTCGGTCGCCAGTTGATACGAACAGGGGCACATTGAGAGTCAAGCCAGTGGTCGTAGTAGCTGGCTTGTTGGCTCCGCTTTGGGTATCGCCTTTAAGGCCGACTTCAGTCTGGCCGATCTCGAGCGTTACAGACGGTGCAACTTGTACAGATAGCGCTTTGCCTTCGTACATCATCACTTCGAGCGTGTCGCCTTCAGCGATGTACTTGAGAGCGTCGCCGAGCACTTCTTCAGCAATAGCGAATTGCTCGAAAGTCTCGGTGTCCATGAAGTTGTGCATATCGCCGTCTGGGTAGAGGTACTGCACTTTTGGCGTGTCGACTTCGGCTCTGGTGAGCTTCTGGTTGCCTGCAAGCTTTCTCTCGTAGACATTGCCGGATTTAACCTGACGAACTTTTAGAGTGAGAGTGGGAGGTGCCTTCGGAGCTTGGCGGTGTTGCCACTCGATGATCTGGTAAACATCATCGTCGAGGATGATGGTCATATTTCGACGAATTTCGCTTGAAGAGATGGTCATCGCAGTTCCTGAGGTTCCTTATCGTGGCATACGCCACTGCCTTACTTGTTTGTGGCGGGTATCAAATATACGTGATAGAAGCTGTTAGAACTTCATTTTAGCTGCGTGACTTAATACGCGAGCTTTGTCGTTTTCAAGAACAACGACGTCTTCTATGCGAACTCCGCCCCATCCGGGAATGTAAATACCTGGCTCGATGGTGAATGGCATTCCGTTTTCAAGCTTGCCTTTAGCGTTGGGTCCCACGCCTGGATTCTCGTGGACTTCGAGTCCGAGTCCGTGTCCAAGGCTGTGCCCGAAATCGTTTTCGTGCCCTGCTTCAGTGATAATTTTTCGAGCTATCGCATCACAGCCTTCACCGGTCATGCCCGATGTGACCATGTCTATGGCTGTGAGCTGGGCGGTAAGCACGATGTCGTAGACGCGTTTTACTTCGTCGTCGGCTTCGCCAAGTACGACTGTGCGAGTGAGGTCAGAACAGTAGCCCTGATACCGAGCTCCGCAGTCGAATACGATCGTTTGACCTTCCACCAATTTGCTATCGCTCGTTGCATGGTGAGGACGGGCTGCATTTGGACCAATTGCGACTATGGTTTCGAATGAAATAGATTCGGCGCCACGTTCTCGGACTGCCTTTTCGAATATCCAAGCAGCTTCTGTTTCGGTCATACCGACTTCAAGTTGACTGGCTGTTTCTTCGAACGCTTGGTCGCCAATGTCGATGGCTTGCTGAAGTAGCTCAAGCTCACCGGCGTCTTTGTAGGCTCGAAGGTCGACTCCGATGCCGGAAGTAGGCTTCAGTTCTGGGTTGGTGTCGTTTTCCTTGAGGGCTTTTTTGAAGCGTTCGAGGGTGCTTACCGTCATGTCATCAGCTTCAAATCCAAGAGTCTTGATCTCGAATTCATTCACCAATTTCGCAAGCCAGTCAGATGGTCCACTAATACGGTCGATTCGCCAGCCGGGAGCCTGCTGTTCAGCTAGCTCAGTGTAGCGGAAATCAGTGCAGATGATAGCGTCGTTCTGTGTCACGAGCAAGTACCCTGCGCTGCTTACAAAGCCGGAGATATAACGCCTATTTTCACCGTTGCTGATGAATATGGCGTCGAGTTCGTCTTTTGCGAGGCGTTGTCGAAGTTTTTTGACGCGCGATGGAAATCGGAAATCGCTCAATGCGAATTAGCTCCCTAGAAAACTGCGATTAGCTATTTATGACGGTTGTGAGGTGGTCGAGGGCGTAAATGTACCCGGAAGGACCGAATCCCGCCATCTGGCCAATTGCCTTGCCAGCGAAGACGGATTCCTGGCGGAACTTTTCGCGGGCGTGAATGTTCGACAGATGAACTTCGATGAAAGGGAGTCCGCCGTCGAGTATCGCATCGAGAATCGAGTAGCCAACCTGAGTTAGAGCTCCGGCGTTGAGGATTATGCCATTGGCTTCAGCCGATGATTCTTGAATGAAATCAACAATCGAACCCTCGTGGTTCGATTGAAAGAACTTCACATCGACTCCGAGAGAGGATGCTTTATTTGAAATATCGCTCTGGATATCATCGAGAGTTTTAGTCCCATACATCGATGCATCTCGTTTTCCGAGATTGTTCAAATTGGGTCCGTTGATGACAAGAATCGTTGATGGCAATGTTGGCTCCCTAGTTGTCGGGTCGTTCATGTTTTGCACTGTGGCTCAGTGAAGAAAGGGCACGATCAATAGTTATGTGCTAAGCGTACTACGAAGATTCGTTAGATTTCTTTAATTTTTCTTCGCTGGTTTGGCGGAGCTTGTTGATCTGTTGGCTCTGGGATGCGCGCTCAGGTATACAGACCGGGCTTGTTCGGCAGATACGTGAGTATAGATTTGCGTTGTTGCCGGGCTGCTGTGCCCGAGAAGATCTTGGACTATTCGGAGGTCGGCTCCGCCATCTAGCAGGTGAGTAGCGAAGCTGTGTCGCAACGAATGAGTGTGGAAGTCTGGATCGAGTCCGGCAGCAATGGCGTATTTTTTGACGATTCGTTGTATTGAGCGGGTTGATAGACGACCGCCAGACTGGTTCATCCACACGGCGGTATCGGATCCTCGACTAACAAATTTGAGTCTGATGTTTTTGAGATAGTTCTCTATCCACTTGCTTGCAGATTGGCCGAAAAGGGCGATTCGAGGTTTCGATCCTTTACCGATCACTCGGACTTCACGGCTGTCCAGATCGATATCCGTGATATCGATTGCATATGCTTCAGAAACACGAAGACCAGCGCCATATAGCAGTTCAAGAATTGCTCGATCACGGATGCCTGCATCGGTGTTTGTGTCGGGTTCATCGAGGAGCCGATTGATTTCGTGACTTGATGCTATCGCTGGGAGCTTTTGCTCTTTTTTGGGCGCAGTCATCAGCTCGGTGTTATCTATCTCGATGACGCCAGAGCGGCGAAGGAACTGGAAGAATGATTTGAGAGCTGAGAGTTTGCGAGACACGCTGCTGCGGGTGAATCCGGTGGAGATTAGCCATGCGAGATAACTGCGGAGAAACAGTCGATCTACAGTCGAAAGTTTTCCAACTTCTTTTTCATCGAGAAACTGAACAAATGGTGCGAGGTCGTTCACGTAGTTGCGAACGGTGTGAACGGCAAGTTGGCGGGTTGTTCCGATATGCTCTGCGTAGTTTCGTATCAAGTTCGAAATTTCGGGTACGTCAGACTCCCGTAGGGCCTCTTCCATGGCAGGCGAGGGGAGTTGCTTTGCGGTCGTCATAATCGGACAGCCAAAATCGGTTCCTTCATCGCCACTTCATAAATTTCGAAGCCAAAACTAGGTTTTGGCTTTGGCTTTAGGCTTCGCTTTTGCCTTAGTTCCGGTTTTCTTAGCAGCGGCTTTTTTCTTGGCAGGTTTTCGCTTTGCCGCGCGCTTTGCTTCAGCTGCTTCAGCCGCTTCAGCTGCTGCTTCAGGGTGCACGATCGAGCACTTCTCCATTGCAGTCTTCCAAGCGATCTCCCAGTTCTCTTTGATTTCGCCTGTGGCTCGTTCGCCGGGACGAGTGGAGATAGCGACGCGGCATTCCGGGAATTTTCCGCACGACAGGAATTTACCGAACCTGCTGGTACGGATGACGAGATTATCTCCGCCTTCACATTTTTCATCGCTTACCTGAACTAACTTAGCTCGATCGACACGTTCTGCATTTTCGGTCGTTTCTGTGACCGCTTTGTCGAACGGACCGAAGAATTCCTTCAGCATTTCGACCCAGTCTTGCTTACCTTCTGCCACGGCGTCGAGTTTGGACTCCATGCCAGACGTGAAGCCGGTGTCCATAATGTTTGCAAAGTGCTCTGACAAGAAGTCAGATACTGCTACACCCATTGGAGTTGGCTTAAATCGAGATTTTTCTCGGTCGACATACTGTCTACCCTCGATTGTGCCGACAATAGACGCGTATGTGCTAGGGCGGCCTATTCCCTGTTCTTCCAAAAATCGAATTAGATTCGCTTCGGTGTAGCGAGGTGGCGGCTGAGTGAATTTCTGGTCGGCGTTCACGGTTTGCTTATTGTGAACATCGCCTTCGTTCATCGGAGGCAGCTGTTTGCTGTCGTCATCTTCAGCGTCTTCGTCTTTTGTCTCGATATAGAGCTTTCGATATCCATCAAACTTGATAACTGATCCTGTTGCGCGGACGGTATATTCGTTGCCGTTAGGAGCGACTGCGATGATATCGACTCCGGTGTTGTCGACGATAGCGTCTGCCATCTGGCTGGCGATAGTTCGCTTCCAGATCATCGTGTAGAGACGTAGTTGTTCACTCGACAGAAATGGCTTTAACTTGTCAGGTGTGTTCGATGCAGATGTTGGGCGAACAGCTTCATGAGCTTCTTGCGCGGATTTGCTCCTGGTTTTGTACTTCTTAGGGCCAGTTGAGTATTCGTCGCCGTAAGTAGATTTTATGAAAGACATGGCTTCTTCCAGCGCGTTCTGGGAGAGGTTTACAGAGTCGGTACGCATGTAGGTGATGAGACCGGCAGGTTCGGGGCTACCGATTTCCATACCTTCGTAAAGATCCTGAGCGATGCGCATTGTCCGTTGAGCGCTGTATCGGAACGAGCGTGCAGCCTGTTGCTGCAGCGTGCTCGTTGTGAATGGCGGTCGTGGGCGTTGCTTGGCTTCTTTGCGAGTGACCTTTGAGACGGTATATGTCGCTACTTCGAGGTCAGTCTTGATCGCCATAGCAGTCGATTCGTTATCGACGACCGGTTTGCCTTCTTGGTCGGGCACGGATGTGAGATTGGCGTTGAAAGTGAACTTTCGGGATCCAGACTCAGTTTCCAGATCTACTGTTATTACCCAATACTCCACAGGATTGAATGCTTCAATTTCACGTTCGCGGTCGACGATAATTCTGAGTGCTACGGATTGCACTCGACCGGCAGATAGCCCACGCTTAACCTTGCTCCACAGAACAGGGCTAAGTTTGTAACCAACGATTCGATCAAGAATTCGTCGTGCTTGCTGTGCGTTGACGAGCTCCATGTCGATTTCACGGGGGTGGGAGAACGCTTCTGCGACAGCTGAGTTTGTGATTTCGTGGAACACAACGCGTTTGATATTTTTGGCTTTGCCGAGGTCGGCTGCTTCGACGAGGTGCCATGAGATTGCTTCGCCTTCGCGGTCCGGGTCAGTTGCGAGGTATACGGAGTCGGCCTGTTTTGCCGCTTTTTTGATTTCGGCTATGAGGGTTGCTCGCCCACGTACGTTCTCGTAGGTAGGGTCAAATGTCAGATTTTCGACATCAACACTTAGTTTACTTTTGGGTAGGTCGCGAACGTGACCCATAGATGCCTTAACGATGTATCTGTCGCCAAGAAATCGGCCTACTGTTCGGGCCTTCGCCGGTGATTCGACGATGACAAGATCACGATTTGACGTTTGCGCCAACTGTTTATTCCCTCATTTGGGTGGTCACCATTTTTCATGACGATACCACCGGACGTTCTTTATCAGCAATGAATTGCATCGAACCGCCCTGATGGGCGTTTCCCCTCAGTTCTAACATCACCAAAACTGAGCTTACGGCTGCTGCAGTCTCGCCCAGCGCTCGAGTGATGTCGTCCACCTTCATCGGCTTCTTTGAATTTCAAGAAGATCGATAACGCGACGTTCGATACTTAATACATTGTTCTAACGAGCGTAGTTGTCAAGCGCGTTTTTACCAAACGCAGCACTTTTCTCTGACGAACCTTGAGAATCGGGCTGCACGAAGGAAGATTGTACAGATTGATTCTCAAGGTTGAGATCTTCTAGGATATCGTCGGCAGTTGTAGTTGGGTTTGCACCTTGCTGAAATAGCCAATTGGTGCCTTTACTTTTTTCACTGAGCGCACTGCCCGGCACCGCGAAGACATCGGAGAGTGGAGCGCTCCAAGCGTCTTCGAGGTTGCCGAATCGTACTTCTGAGTTTCGCAAATGTTGCGGACCGATTACAGAGATTTGGTGGAATGCCACCCATTACTTCAAGTCATCCATTTGCCGAATGGTCACTTACTTAAGTGATGCTGTTATGGCAAGTGGAGTTGTCACATTGTCCATAGAGCAGCTTACTTGAGACGGACGAAAAGCTGGCAGTCCGGGGGGAGGGGCTGAATAGTATTTAGAATGCCGCTTTTCAGCAGCAGGTTGTGCATTGTAGAACCGCTGTCAAAAGAATATGGCGGAGAGGACAGGATTCGAACCTGCGGTGAATTTGCACCCACACACGCTTTCCAAGCGTGCCCATTAAACCGCTCTGGCACCTCTCCGCGGCAGCTTTAGACCGATTGAATTCGGTCTTCGCTCATCGTTGTTGGAAGGCGGCGGACCAATTCCGATGTATATATGGCGGAGAGAGCGGGATTCGAACCCGCGATATGCGGATGCATATACCGGTTTTCGAGACCGGCGCCTTCAGCCACTCAGCCATCTCTCCTAAGTCATCAACTATAACAATCTAAGTTGCTCTTTCGGTGTACCAGTTTGGAAAAATATTGCGAATTTTCCTGAAGTAATCGCAACTACGCGTATACTGAACTGTTGGCGCATAGTAATTTGAATCCATACGATTGGATTAGTTGTCGACTTATATCCACACCCTTTATTCGGGCAACTAGGATCGGGTGTGGTGCTTGTTCGCATTAGATTGGAATTGAACGACACTGTTTACGTACGCTGTACGGTGCTCATCAAAGGTGATCGATAGTTGACGACTGCCGGAATAATCCTCGCTGCCGGTAAGGGCACGCGAATGAAATCTAACCTACCTAAGATGCTGCATAAGGTTGCTGGGGTGGCATTAGTGGGGCACGTTGTGCGCATAATGCAGATTGGGGGTATCGAAGATATCAACGTAGTCGTTTCGAGCGATATTGCCGATTCCGCTGAACTTCATGAGGCATTATCGCCGCGTGTGAGGGTTTCAGTACAAGCAGAGCAATTGGGTACTGCCGATGCGCTTCAAGCGGCTAAGTCGGAGGTTGCAGGTGCCGACACGATCATTGTTGCTCCAGCTGACGTGATTCTCGTGACAGATGAGCTCGTAAGGCAGTTGCTCGATCACCACATTACATCAAATTCACTCGCAACTGTTCTTGGTGCAAGGGTTGATGATCCGACCGGATTGGGACGGATAAAACTGGATGATTATGGTCGGCCGTCGGCGATTTTGGAAGAACATGAAGCCGACGATCAACTTTTGCGCAGCAAGTTAATTAATACGGCCTGGTACTGCTTCGACAATCGTTGGATTTGGGATGAACTCGATAAGGTGAGCGCCGGCTGTACTGGGGAATTTTACTTGCCGAGAGTCATAGCGAGCGCTGCAGTACAGGATCGCTCAGGTGTAGTTATATCGAACGACCCAGACACAGGGCGTGGCGTAAATGACAAAGTGCAGTTGTCGAGGGTTGAGTCGATCATGCGCAAACGCACGAACGAGGCACATATGGCGATCGGGGTGACTATTGACGATCCCGCAGCCACATATATAGATGTCGATGTAAAGATTGGTGCCGATACGACGATCAGGCCGGGCTCTTATATAGGAACTCGATCGGTAATTGGTTCAGGCGTAGTCATTGGCCCAAATACGCAAATTACTGGTAGCCGAGTTGGTGACAACGCGATTGTCGACGGAGCACGCGTACTGGATTCGATAGTGGGCGAAGGTGCTAGCGTCGGTTCAAATGCGCTGCTTCGTGATGGGGCAGAGCTAAAACCACGATCAAAAGTTGGAAACCTAGCCGAGATCAAGAATTCCGTTATCGGAAGTGATTCCAGCGTTTCGCACTTCAGTTACGTTGGCGATGCTGCAGTAGGCGAAAATGTGAACATTGGTGCTGGGGCGATCACCTGTAATTTCGATGGGAAAAATAAGCACAGAACGGTGATTGAAGATGATGTATTAATTGGCTCGGGCACCATGCTGATAGCTCCGGTCACAATCGGAAAAGCAGCTCGTACTGGTGCCGGTTCTGTCGTGCGTGTCGACGTTATAGCAGGCGACACAGTAGCCGGAGTGCCGGCAAAATCTATAAAATTTAGTTGATCGAATTATGTTTCGAGTAAATGTTGAGATAGAAATTTAAAGGAATGACCAAAAATACAGAAGACCCCGTCAGTACGGGGCAGCCTCCAGATACGAAGCAACAGCCGACCCGGTTTGAGGTGATTTCGTAGTGTCAGCCGAACTGCTATCCCTTCTTGCTCTTGTAATTTCTGGAAGCTTTTTCTTCCTCACCGCCTTAGCGATATCTTCACTAGGTACGCGTATCAATCCGCTGCCTGCCGCCATCCGTAATCCTGGTTCAAACGGGAACGGTAATGGTGATTTTGATCATGATCACGACCACGGATTTTCGGGTCGACTCAGCGCTGAAGCGAGCCTAATAGGCAGGAGCCTACAAGCTGCTGCTCTCATGGCGTCTGCGCTCGCAGTGTTCGCTATCTTTGAATCTGGTTCTGGATTGGCCGGATCTGGATACGAAGTTGCTCTGAGTGGGGTGATTGCGGCGGCTGGCGCAATAGTCGTTCAGCTAATCGCATCTGGTCTTTCAGGTTATCGGCGCAACTGGTCTCGGACTATTAGCCGTCCAACTGGTACGCTTCTGCGATGGACCAGCGTGATACCAGGTATTTCGCACATTGTAGATTTTTCATTGTCGCGGGGACGCGGCGATGACGCTGTTGGAGAAGACGTGTCTGCGGCGCTTCAGGAAAGTTTAGATTTCCTCGAAGAATCGGTCATACCGGCAGATCAAAACGAACTTCGAATGATTCGCGGAATACTGCGAATGGACACCGTGAAAGTTCGAGAGATCATGGTACCTAGAGTCGATATGAATTCTGCTTCGGCGACCGCCAGCATTGGTGCGGTTGCCGATCTTATGTCCGTAGGTGGTCACAGTAAGATTCCTGTGTACAACGAAAGTATCGATTCGATCGCTGGGGTGATTTTCGCCCGAGACGTACTTTCCGCACTGGACAACGACGCTAATCCTGAAGATCAAGTAGCGAGCCTCGCACGACCTGCACTGCACGTTCCAGAGTCCCAAAGCCTTGAAAGGCTGTTGAGGCAGCTTCAGGAGCACCGTACGGGGCTTGCGATTGTGGTTGACGAGTATGGTGGCGTTTCCGGATTGGTGACGGTTACCGACTTGATCGAAGAGATCGTTGGTGAACTGATCGACGAGTTCGATGTGGATGGCCCCGAGGTTGAGGCGGCAGACTCGAAGGAGATGTTCGCCGACGCGGGTGCTTCTATCGACATCATGAACCAGACTCTCGGAACTTCGATTGTTCCTGAAGGTTTTGATACTGTTGGCGGTTTGGTTTTCCGTGAACTTGGCAAGATGCCTTCGCCTGGCGACACAGTATTGGTCGAAGGCGTGATGATTACGGTTCAGTCGGTAATCGGACGGCGAATACGTCGAGTGAAGATCGAGCGCATTGAATCGTAGGTAGTGCGCATCTTACGGTCAGGCAAACTGTTTAGCTTCGTAGTGCCTGACTGCGGACGTAGGTGATAGATGGCGACTGGCACGCCTTCTATGACATCAGGAAGCGCCTCGACGAATTCCCAGTCATTTTGACTCATAGAAATGTCTCGCTCTACTGTTGGCGGCGATGGCCCCAAGCTTTACATTTTTGAACCCACATTCTTTGATGAACGCGATGACTTGTTTCATTAGTAGGCTGCCAATGCCAGCGCCCGTTGCGACGGGGACTACGTGCATTCCGTTGAGTTGCGGATCGAAATCGTTTGAATCGGTTGGTGATATGCGGACTGTGCCGACGATTTATTGGTTGCTTTCTGCGACGTAAACTCGCGTTTCGAGCGATTCATTCGCCAGTATTTCCCGCCACTTAGACTTAGATTAATACTCGAGCCGATCACGTGAGCCAATCCAGCTGGATGAGGCGAACGGTACGAATGAGATTGTGTGACTACTGAAGATGCGGTCAGCTACAAATATGTAGTCGACTGCGAGTGCTGTTCTGATTCATATCGGTGAGGTAATAGGTTAAACAAAAACGCCCCGGCTTTCACCGGGGCGTTTTTCGAATCTCTAGATTCAGGTGTTATCCAGCTACCTTGTCAACAAGTATGAATGCTGAAGCACCACGATTGCCTTGGTCTCCCTCAGCGGTGACGGTAAATACCTCACCAGAGGGGAATCCACCACCGGAACCACCGACCTGGATTTCCAGATCAACAGTAACCTCGAATGCGCCGTGGTCATTTGCGACCGCATCACCTAGGAGGAATGGGAATTTACCTGGCTTAGACGAAACTGAGATGCTTTCGCCGGCTGCGAATCCACCACCAATTACGGTGATAGATGCAGCGCCAGCATTGATCTCTGCGGCACCGGTCGAAGGACCGTTAGCGTCGAAGACAACAATTCCGGCAATCAGAGTTGTACCGTCAGCGCCGTCAGCGCCGTTAGCACCGTCAGCACCGTCAGCACCAGCAGCGCCAGTGTTACCTGGGTTACCTGGCTCACCAGGTTCACCTGGGTTACCAGGTTCACCTGGGCTACCTGGGCTACCTGGGCTACCTGAGTTACCTGGGCTACCTGGGTTACCTGCTGCACCTGGCTCACCAGCTTCACCTGGGTTACCTGGTTCACCTGGGTTACCTGGTGAGCCAGCAGCGCCTGAGTTACCTGGGTTACCAGGAGCGCCAGGTGAACCTACGGGTCCAGCCGGACCGCGTTCACCCTGACAAGCAATAGCTGCCATAAGGGCGAACATCGTACCAATTAGTAGGAAAGCCTTTAGCTTTCCGCGGAGCAGTCCTGTCATTGGGCCCCGTCCTCCAG
>JAPKFF010000065.1:0-13047 GCA_028821715.1 Dehalococcoidia bacterium | reverse complement strand
GGTTCAAACCGTGGTGGTGCTGTTGTTGAGTCTGAGGGTGTTCAGGGCTTCGTGCCGCTTTCGCAGTTGGTTGGACCAGCTCGAGAGCTTTATGTGCCTGGCGGCGAGCCGCCTAAGGAAGGCTTCATCGGTATGGAAGTTGAGTTCAAGATTATTGAACTTAACCGACGCCGAAACCGAGCTATCTTCTCTGAACGTGCAGCGCTTCAGGCTTGGAAGCAGATTCAGAAGATGCGTTTGGTTCAGGAACTCACTGAGGGTGAGATTCGTAAAGGTCGAGTTGCTGGAATTTCGAATTTCGGCGCTTTCGTAGACCTTGGTGGAGCCGATGGTCTTATCCACATTTCCGAATTGTCGTGGGAGCCAGTGAAGAGCCCCGACGAGATCGTGACTGTTGGTACTGAGATCGATGTATTCGTGCTTCGTGTAGACCGGGAAAACCTCAAGATTGCGTTGAGCTTGCGGCGCTTGCAGCCTGAGCCGTGGGATGAGATCGAGACTAAGTTCGCGGTTGGTCAGACGGTTACCGGTACTGTGACCAAGCTTGCTAACTTCGGTGCGTTTGCTCGCATTGATCGCGGTATTGAAGGACTGATACATATTAGTGAACTTGCTCACGAGGTGATCAAACACCCGAGGGATGTTGTCAATGAAGGCGATGAGCTCGAGCTTAAGATCATTCGGATTGAACCTGAACGTCGACGTTTGGGTCTGAGTTTGAAGCAGACTACGGATTCAGCTGATGAAGTGGTGATTGCTGCTGAAGAAGATGCTGAATCAGATGAAATTGGTGACTTCGGAGATATTTTCGAAGACAACGAATAGCACTCAGCACTGCAGTTTTGTGGTGTCCTGAGGGGGGGGGAAGCTATATGCCGAGCAGATTTGAAAAGTTTTCGGAGAGGGCCCGCAGGGTTCTTTCCCTAGCGCAGGAAGAAGCACAACGCTTTAACCACAATTACATCGGTACCGAGCACATTCTGCTGGGTCTTGTGAGAGAAACCGAGGGAGTGGCTGCGCTAGTCCTTTCTAATCTGAACGTCGAGCTTGTAAAAGTTCGTTCAGCGGTCGAATTTATAATCGGTCGCGGCGAACGCCCTACCCCGGGTGAGATTGGTCTTACCCCGCGTGCGAAGAAGGTGATCGAACTCGCAGTTGATGAGGCTCGGCGCTTGAGCCACCACTACATTGGCACTGAGCACTTACTGATTGGTCTCATGCGTGAGGGTGAAGGTGTTGCTGCTGGTGTTTTGGAGAGTCTTGGTGTGAGCCTAGAGAAGGTTCGCGAGGAGACTAATAGCATCATTGCCACCCAGAGCTCGGGCTCGAGTTCGAGCGGAAGTGGTGCTCAGGCGGCTGCTCGCACTAGCCGCACACCTACTCTTGATGAGCTTGGTGTTGATTTGACCAAGCAGGCACGCGATGGAGATCTCGATCCGGTTGTGGGTCGGGATAGCGAGATTCAGCGTGTGATTCAGATTCTTAGTCGCCGGACGAAAAATAATCCTGTTCTTATTGGTGAGCCGGGTGTTGGTAAGACGGCGATTGTTGAGAAGCTTGCGCACATGGTTGTTGAGGGAGATGTGCCTGAGACGCTTATTGGTAAGCGGGTTGTGACTCTTGATATGGGTGCGCTTGTAGCTGGTACGAAGTACCGTGGTGAGTTTGAGGAGCGCCTTAAGAAGGTTATTGCGGAGCTGAAGAGTGCTGGTAACTGCGTGTTGTTCATTGATGAGATGCACACGATGGTTGGTGCTGGTGCTGCTGAGGGTGCGGTTGATGCTGCGAATATTTTGAAGCCTAGTTTGGCTCGAGGTGAGTTACAGGTTGTCGGTGCCACTACGCAGGATGATTACCGCAAATATGTTGAGCGTGACCCGGCTTTGGAGCGTAGATTCCAGCCTGTGATTGTTGATGCGCCGGATGCTATTACGACTGTGGAGATTCTCCGTGGTGTGAAGGGTATGTATGAGCAGCACCATGATCTTGAGATTACGGATGAGGCGTTGGAGACGGCGGCTACGTTGGCGGATCGATACATTGCTGATAGACAGTTGCCTGATAAGGCGATTGACTTGATTGATGAGGCGGCTTCTCGTGTTCGTATCAAGCATTCGACTATTCCGAAGGAGCTTCGTGAGGCTCAGAAGGAGTTGACTGCTGTTCGTCGGGAGAAGGATGAGGTTATTTCGGCTCAGAAGTACGAGACTGCTGCTGAGTTGCGAGACCGTGAGCTGAAGCTGGTTACGAAGATTGAGCAGCTTGAGGCTGATTGGAAGAAGGAGAACCCGAATGCCGGTGAGGCTAAGGTGACTTCAGATGACATTGCTGAGGTTGTGGCAATGTGGACTCGTATTCCGGTTATGCGGTTGGATGTTGAAGAGAAAGAGCGCTTGATCAAGATGGAGGACTCGCTGCGTCTGAACGTTGTTGGTCAAGACGAGGCTCTTTCGGTTATTTCTAAGGCTGTTCGTAGGTCACGGGCGGGTCTTAAGGATCCGAAGCGCCCGATTGGTGCTTTCTTGTTCCTTGGTCCTACGGGTGTCGGTAAGACGCATAGTGTGAAGAAGCTTGCTGAGTATCTCTTCGGTGAAGAGGATGCCATGATTCGACTCGATATGAGTGAGTTCATGGAGAAGCATTCGGTTGCTCGTTTGATTGGTGCGCCTCCTGGATATGTTGGCTTTGACGAGGGTGGCCAGCTGACTGAGGCTGTGCGCCGTCGTTCATATTCGGTAATTTTGCTCGATGAGATCGAGAAGGCTCACCCTGATGTGTTCAACATTTTGCTGCAGGTTTTTGAAGATGGTCATTTGACCGACTCCAAGGGTCGGAGGGTTGATTTTAAGAACACTGTGATTGTGATGACTTCGAACTTGGGTTCAAATTTGATTCAGACGAGTGGTGGGCTTGGCTTCAATTTTGGTAAGTCTGATGGTGAGGCGCTGGATTATGAGCGTGTTAAGGGTCGAGTTTTGGAAGCGGTGAAAGATCCTGCAAATGGGTTTAAGCCTGAGTTCCTGAACCGTATCGATTCGACGGTTGTGTTTAGGCCACTTGAGCGTGCGCACATTCTTGAGATTGTGGACATCATGATGAAGGAAGTTGAGAGTCGTGTTCTCGAGCACGGGCTGATGATGAGCGTTACTGATACTGCTCGTAATTTCCTTGCGGAGAAGGGATTCGACCCGAAGATGGGTGCGAGGCCGTTGCGCAGGTTGATTCAGGATGAGATTGAGGATCAGCTTTCTGAGAAGCTGCTTCGTGGTGAGTTCGGTGCGGGTGATTCCGTTGAGTTGGATATCGATGCAGGGGCGATTATTGTTCGCACTCCTAAGAAGAAGAAGGCTAAGGCTAAGGTTGTTGTTTCGGATTCGAATGATTCGGATGCTGATGATAAAGAGCCGGTGCCTACTTCTTAGGTGCCTGGCGCCATCGGATGACTTGGGCACTAGCTGCAATTGTGATACGGATTCGGGCGTCGTAGAACGACTTGATCTCGCGTCGCAATTCTCATTCCATGGCCCTTCATCTGGAAGGGGATAGCGGTGGCTATGACCGCGTTTGACGGTTCTCCCCCAGAGTGGGGGAGTTAGAGGGGGAGACCGCGACGCGGAGCCGAGTCGTCCGATGATGAGCGCGACCTAACGCAGCGGCTAGGTGGACTTAGGGTTCTTGTAGAACTTTTTGTAGGAGTTCGAGTGCTGTGATGGCGAAGGATTGCATGTTTCCTTCGCGATCGTTGTCGCCAGTTTCGAGAGTTGCTTCTATTTCGATATTTTCATTCGATACAGCGACGCATGTGTGGCCTGCGGCGTCGCCGTATGCGTTTCCTGTTGGTCCTGCGGCTCCGGTTTCGCTGAGCCCCCATGTGGAGTTGAGCAGCTTTCTGCTGGTTTTTGCGAGGAGTGCTGCGTAGGGCTCGCTTGCTGAACGCATGCCAGGGTAGTCGTCGAAGTTGATGCCTAGGTATAGCTCTCTTGCTGGGGAGGTGTATACGACTGATCCGCCACCGTAATAGGCGGATGCGCCGGGGACTGCGAGGAGGGCTGCGGAGAGGAGTCCACCGGTTGATGATTCGGCGATGGAGATGGTTTCGCTGCGCTCTTTAAGGAGGGCTCCGACGGTGTTGGCGAGTGCTTGGAGTTGGGATGTGGGCATGGTCGTTAGTTTGGTTGATTATGGTACGAGCGTTGTTGGTTGAGTCAGCATATTACTTTGTGTCTGTCACTGATTGACACGGGTCCCTGCCGGACTTCTAGAAATGGCGGGCTGAATTAGTGGCGCACATTGCCGAGTGGTGAGATCGGTGTTTGACTTTGAAAATGGATTCAGGGTGACAGGATTGGGTGTTTTGAGTTGGATTCGTATCCATCAACCTCTGTCAGTAGCACTTGGCGGTAGATGAGTGAAACGTCATACTGGCAAGTATGGTAAAGAAATCTTCGAAAACTAAGTTTGAATGTAGTGGTTGTGGGCGCACTACGCCCAAATGGGTTGGTAAGTGCTCGGAGTGTGGTGAGTGGAACACGGTTGTGGAGAAGGTTGTTCGTCCGGAGTCGGCACGGCAGGCACCGGGGATTATTGACCGGGTGAGTCGGGCGGCTGAGGCTTCTGAGATGAACGTTAGCGTTAGTGGCGTTAGCGCTAGTAGTACTCATGACTCGTCACTCGGCTCCGCGACACAACCTTCCCCTCTAGGTCTCACCCGGTCCGGGGGAGAGGATAGGTTTGCTGCTGTTGAGTTGAGTCGGATTTCCGCTGATGGTGTTGCTCATATGCCGACTGGGATTGACGAATTGGATCGCGTTTTGGGCGGTGGATTCGTCGCTGGTTCGTCGGTTTTACTCGCGGGCGATCCGGGGATTGGGAAGTCGACCCTTCTATTACAGGCGGCTGAGGCGATTGCGGAGTCGGGCAAGACGGTTCTTTACGCAACGGGTGAAGAGGCATTGGAGCAAATTCGGATTCGTGCGTCGCGGTTGGGTGTGACGGGCGATCGGGTATTCATGGTCGGCACGGGCGATGCTTTGACGATCGTCGATCATATTGCCAATTTGAAACCTGCGGTGACGATCGTCGATTCGATTCAAACTGCGACCCATCCTGATTTGGATTCGCCGGCTGGGACTGTTTCGCAGATTCGGGAGTGTGCGGCATTTTTGGGCGAGGTTGCTCGGGCTAGTCATACGGCATTGGTTCTGAGCGGTCACGTGACTAAGGATGGGAATATTGCGGGTCCGAGGGTGTTGGAGCACCAGGTGGATGCTGTGTTGCAGATGAGCGGCGATAAGGTGGGGATGCTGCGGATGTTGCACGGGGTGAAGAATCGATTTGGCCCTACGGATGAGATTGGTGTATTTGAGATGCGGGAGGAGGGTTTGGCCGGAATTTCTGACCCTTCTCATGTGTTTATTCAACAGCGTGCGGCTGGATCGGGTCCTGTTTCGGGTTCATGCGTGGCGTTGGTAGTTGAGGGGACGCGGTCGTTGGCGGTTGAGGTTCAGGCTTTGGCTACTGCTTCTTCATTGGCTTCGCCTAGACGGGTTGCGAACGGTGTTGAGATGTCGAGGGTGCACATGATTACGGCGGTGCTGGCGAAGCATATGCGGTTGCCGGTTTCGAATCATGATTTGGTGATTAGTGTTACGGGTGGTTTGGATATTAGTGAGCCGGCGGCGGATTTGGCGATTGCTTTGGCGGTTGCGAGTTCGATGATGGATAGGCCGGTCGATGAGGCGGTTGCTGTGGCGGGTGAGATTGGTCTTTCGGGTGAGTTGCGTTCGGTTCCGAGGGCGGATCGTAGGGTGGCGGAGGCTGCTCGTTTGGGCTTTGCTTCGTGCATGATTCCGGATGCCGCGGGCGATGCTGGGAAGGTGGGTTCGTTGAAGGTTGTTCGACCTGCGAACATCGCTGAGGCTGTAAGATTCGCTTTGAAGCCGGCTGATGGTGCGGCTGGCGCGGAATCTGGCGCTTCTGGTTCTCGGATTCATTCTTCTATGTAAGGGCTTAGTTGATCGCTGTTGATGCTCGCGTGGGTGTGCAGATACTTCGTACTAGTTCGAGATCGTTAGTCGCGTTAGTCATCGGACGACTCGGCTCAGATTAACTCCACTGATCCGGGGGAGGACTGGTTGCAGGCTTCGTTGAGTTGGCAGGTAGGTCGGTTGCGAGATTGACCCTGAAATGAATTCAGGGTGACAGTGGGCTCAGTGGGTTAGTGAGTAAGTTATTTCAATATGGTTGAGTTGAAGAGACCCGAAATAGAATTTGCTTTGGAAGAGAAAGACGCCAAGTTGCGGTCGTTGATCGCGGCCTATGGTGCTGTGATCGTAGCGTATTCGGGCGGAGTAGATTCGACGTTTCTTGCTGCGGTTGCGCACGAGATTTTGGGAAAAAACGCTTTGGCGGTGACTTCTCGATCACCGAGTGTTGCTCCTGAGGAGCTGAAGTCTGCTTCGGCGTTGGCGTACGGACGCGGTTGGCGGCATTTGATTGTCGATACCGATGAGATGAACGATCCACGGTATTTGGCGAACGATGGGCGTCGGTGTTTCTTCTGTAAGACCGAGCTTTACACGCATTTGGACAAAGTGGCTGGTGACGAGAGTATTGGGCTTGTTGCTAACGGCGCGAATACCGATGATCTTGGCGATTACCGCCCAGGTATGGAGGCGGCCAAGAATTTCGAGGTTGTGTCTCCTTTGGTAGAGGCGAGGATGAATAAGCAGGACATTCGGGATCTTTCCAAACGGATGGATTTGCTGACTTGGGATAAGCCTGCGCAGCCGTGTTTATCGTCGAGGATTCCGTATGGAACGAAGGTTTCGGTTGATGCGCTTGGGAAGATTGGTAAGGCCGAGAAGGGCTTGCGGGACTTAGGGTTCAGTGTGGTTCGGGTTCGTCATTATGGTGATGTTGGCCGGGTTGAGATTCCTGTGGAAGATTTTGTTCGATTTGAAGTGGTTCGAGTTGAGGCTGAGGCTGTTGTTGTTGGCGCTGGGTATGCGTCTATGGAGCTGGAGCCTAAGGGTTTTAGGTCGGGTGGGCTAAATGCTGCGCTTGGTGATTTAAGTTCTCGGACGAAGTAGTAGTACTTGTGGGGTGCGTGGAGCGTCGAACAGCATCGGTAGATTGGGGATGTTGTTAAGTTGCCTTGTAGCGAAGCGTTCTTTTTTGACACGTATCGAGCGCCACAATTTCGTCGGTATGACCAAATTGGTTCTTCACGAGTTGAAAACATAGAGTTGGACGCTCGGTAGTTGCCGGCTTCGTAGCGGAGTTTCACTACCCCTTCCCCGATCACTCGGCTTTGCTCGGGACGTGTGACTGGAATGTTGGCTAGATTGAGAGATTGTTGGTAGTTGGTCGTTTGACCCTAAAAATAAATACAGGGTGACATATGGGGGTCGCAGGCTGCAATCTCGTTAGTCGCGTTCGTCATCGGATGACTCAATCACGCGTCGCAATTATCCTACCCTAGCCCTTCCGTCTGGAAGGGGATATTTGAGACAACGATCGCTACTTGCAGTATTGTTCATCCTCGCAATGTCGGTCTAGGGGTTGTAGGGTTCTCCCTCACATATCGTTATGGTGTAGGCGTGCATTCGCACTTGGTAGAGCGTGGTAATCTCGTTAGTCGAGATCGTTACTTTTAGCTATTTTGTAGCTCGGCTCAGCCTTATAATTCTCCTACCCTCGCCCTTCCGTCTGGAAGGGGAACCGAAAAGGTTTCGCCTAAGTTGTCTGATTTAACTGCTTACATTGACATGATTGGTGGCGCTAGTGGCGACATGCTGCTGGGCGCTATGGTGGCGGTGGGTCTGGATTTGGACGAGCTACAGGTTGAGCTCGACAAGTTGCCGGATCGTGGGTATCGGCTTGAGAAGACGCTGGTGAGCCGTGGCGGTTTACAGGCGATTCTGGTTGAAGTGGTGTTGGACGATGATGGTGAGCGGAAGCGCACGTGGGACGATTTTTATTCTTCGATTGCGAATTCCACGTTAAAAGATTCCGATAAGCGGTCAATCAAGCGAATTTTCGATGTTTTGGCTGTTGCTGAGGCTACTGCGCACGGTGGTGAGGCTGGATCGACGCATTTGCACGAGCTGGGTACGATCGATACGTTGGTGGATATTTCTTCGACGGTTATCGGGATGCAGTTGCTGGGTGTGAGCAAGATTCACGCTTCAGCGTTCCCCACTGGAACTGGCTCTTCGGGCAGTAGTCATGGTGCTATGGGGGCGACTTCGATTGCTACGGCTGCGATCTATAAAGCGTCGGCTGTGCCTGTGCGTGCGGGCGGACGGCAGCCGGTTGGTGAGGCTGTCACCCCGACGGGTGCTGCGATTGTTTCTACTCTGGCGGAGTTTATGCCGGTTGAGTTCAATGCTGATCGTATTGGGTATGGTGCGGGTCAGCGTGATCCAGTGGGTTTTTCTAATGTAGTTGGGTTGTGGCTTGGTGAGAGTCGTTCACGATGGGGTCGTGGTGGATCCGGTCGGCGACGTCCGGAGATAATGGAGCTTGAGACGAATATTGATGATTCTCCGGGTGAGGTTTTGGGCTATGTGCATGAACAGCTGATGGAGATGGGCTGTTTAGATGTTTGGTTTACGCCGATTCATATGAAGAAGAACCGACCGGCAACGATGCTTTCGGTTTTGGTGGGTCGGGATTTGGTTGATGCTGCTGCTGAATTGATCATTAAGGAGACATCGACGCTGGGTGTGCGTCGTAGGTCGGTGCGTCGGTACGAGGCTGAGCGTCAGATTGTGAATGTGGATACTTCGTTGGGTAAGGTGCCGGTGAAGTTGAAGCGTATTGGCGACACGATCGCGCAGGCGGCTCCGGAGTACGAGGTTTGTAGGGAGATTGCTCGCGAGACGGGATTGCCTTTGGCGGAGGTGATGCGGATCGTGGTGAATGAGGCGACGATGCGCGGCTCGCCGTGGAGCGGGTAGGTGATGGATTTCCTCTCGGCATTTGCTGGTTACTGGTGAGATTTGGTGCGTTAAATCGGTGTGATTGGTTTTGATTAAGTTGAAGTCGGTTGTTTGGGCGAGGGTGTGATTTAGGTTTGATAGGAATCGAGATCGGCAGTCGGTTGCGATGCGACTGGCTTGTGAAATGGAGTCTTTCGGAAGTCTGAGATATGAAATCTTCACTTAACTCGTTTTCTTGTTGACGCTTTCCACACTTTTGAAATTCCTCGCCCTGAAAAGGAAATGATTGGGCTGACTACACTTGCGGTCAGGTGCCATCTGAACCGACGCCCCCTGCGCCATAAAAGTGTTTCGAGCGCTACATCTCCAATTAGTGGATTGGAGAATTTTAGGGTTTTAGGGTTATTGATCGCTGTTCTCTCAATTACAGCGGGAACTGCAACCGTTACCGATAACGGCGACCAGAGCCTGACTTAAGCGCGTTGCGATATCTATTGACCTGTTCGGGGATTGGTGGCTACTGTTAATAACGGTTGTTTTCAACTTTCGGAGCCCTTGTGGCGCAGTGGCTAGCGCAACTGATTTGTAATCAGTAGGTCGTGGGTTCGAATCCCTCCAAGGGCTCCATTTTTTTGGATCGTAACTGGTTCGCAATTTCTGGGTGTTAAAAAAACCTTACGAATATCGTTGCCACGCGTAGTGAATTTCGCTTTTGCTGTGGTAAAGTTTTTGTTTGGGCAGGGATTGGGGAGTGGTTAAACCCAGCAGACTGTAAATCTGCCGCTTGACGGCTTCGTAGGTTCGAATCCTACTCCCTGCACCAGACTTACAGTTTGGGTTAGTTTCGGGAGCACTCCCCTTTATGGGGCTACCTCGGGCCCACATAGCTCAGTGGTAGAGCGCATTCTTGGTAAGAATGAGGTCCCGAGTTCAATCCTCGGTGTGGGCTCCAAGCTAAGCACCAATTAATATAAGCGCCTGATTTAAAAGCGCATGGGTAGGAGACCTCCGGTAATAGGAGGCGTAGAGAGAAATAATGGCAAAGCAAGTATTTGACCGAAGTAAGCCTCACGTAAACGTGGGGACGATCGGACACGTTGACCACGGTAAGACAACGCTTACTAGTGCCATCACCAACGTGCTCGCTCAGACTCAGACTAACGTTACGGCGAAAGCATTTGACGAGATCGACAACGCTCCTGAGGAGCGCGAACGCGGTGTGACCATTGCGACGACTCACACAGAGTACGAGACAGATACCCGTCACTATGCTCATGTGGATTGCCCGGGTCACGCGGACTACATCAAGAACATGATTACCGGTGCTGCCCAGATGGACGGCGCTATTCTCGTGGTTTCGGCTGCCGACGGCCCTATGCCACAGACTTACGAACACATTCTGCTTGCTCGCCAAGTAAACGTTCCAAAGTTAGTTGTTGCTTTAAACAAGTCGGATGTTGTTGATGATGAAGAGCTGCTTGAGCTTGTTGAGATGGAAGTTCGTGAGCTTCTTACTAAGAACGGTTTCCCTGGTGATGACCTTCCGGTTGTTCAGGTTTCTGCTCTTGAGGCTCTTGAGAACGCTGAAGACTCTGACAACAAGTGGGTCAAGTCGATTGGTGATTTGATGCAGGCTGTTGATGATTACATCGACATTCCTGAGCGTGCTACTGAGCTTCCTTTCCTCATGCCTGTTGAAGACGTGTTTGGGATCAAGGGTCGTGGCACGGTTGTAACTGGACGTGTTGAGCGTGGCATTGTAAAGACTGGCGACCAGATTGAGATTGTTGGTTTTGGTAAGACAGTTGCTACTACCGTTACTGGTGTAGAGATGTTCCATAAGACTCTTGAAGAGGGTCTGCCCGGTGATGCTGTTGGTTGTTTGATTAGAGGTATTGAGCGAGAAGATGTTTCTCGTGGTGCGGTTTTGGCTAAGCCAGGATCGATTACACCTTCGACGAAGGCCAAGGCTCAGGTTTATGTTTTGACTGCTGACGAGGGTGGGCGACACACGCCGTTCTTCCCTGGTTACCGACCTCAGTTCTACATCCGAACTACTGACGTTACAGGTGCTATCAGCTTGGAAACCGGTGTGGAGATGGTTATGCCTGGCGACAACACCGTTATGGAAATTGAACTTGGTTACCCTGTTGCCCTTGAAGAGAACCTTCGATTCGCTATCCGTGAGGGTGGACGAACTGTTGGCTCGGGTGTGATCATTGAGGTTCTGGACTAGTTCCTGAAACTTATGGCTGGCGCCCGTTATGGCGCCGGGCGGACACGCAGCTTCCTTAGTTGCCCCCCTCCCGGTGTATGTAGCGGGCGTTAGCGCGACTTTCTGGGGTTGGTAATTTCCAGATGTATTAGGGTTTGAACCCAATAGGATTTGTAGAGCGTAACTATGGCTAAGAAGAATGCGGTACGCACTTTGGTGGACATGCTTTGTACAGAGTGCAAGGCATACAACTACCACACTGAAAAGAACCGACGGAACACACCTGACCGGGTTGAGCTGAAGAAATTCTGCCCAGTTGAGCGCAAGGTGACGTTGTTTCGAGAGAAAAGGTAAGGAATCGAGTTGGCACGAACACCAGCACGTAGTACATCGGGTCCCGGCGTTTCGGGCGCTGGAGGATTTTCAATCTTCCGGTTCTTTGGTGAGGTCTTTTCGGAGCTCCGAAAAGTTTCGTGGCCTTCGCGGCAGGAGGCTACACGCCTTACTGTGATGGTGATCATGTTGTCGGCTGTGATTGGGTTATTCCTCGGTTTGGTCGATATGGCATTTGCTCGACTTATTTCCGCGATTTCGGGAACATAGTTATGACTTCTTACAGCGACATAGCCGGGAGTACTTCTGCTCGCTGGTACATTGTTCACACTTACTCTGGTCAGGAAGACCGCGTTCAGAAGAATCTGGAACAGCGGATTAACACGATGGATGTGAAGGATAAGATCCTGAACGTTGTGGTTCCTACCGAAGAAGAGGTGGAGATCAAAGAGGGTCAGCGTAAGACTGTTCAGAAGAAGATGTACGCGGGTTACCTTATTGTTCAGATGATGATGGATGAGGAATCGTGGTACGTGGTTCGGAACACTCCTGGTGTTACTGGATTTATTTCTGCTGAGGATGAGCGCGAGAAGCGCCCTAAGCCAGTTCCTTTGGAAGATGCAGAAGTGGATCGGATTATGAGTCGTATGACTTCGGATGCTCCGCGTGTTCGCGTTGGCTACGAGCAGGGCGAGTCGGTTCGGATCAAGGATGGTCCTTTCGCTGACTTTATGGGCACTGTTGATGAGGTGCTTGAGGATCGCGGAAAGATTCGCGTTCATGTTTCGTTCTTCGGGCGTGAGACGCCGGTTGAACTGGACTTCTTACAGATAGAGAAATCGTAGTTATTTAGTAATCGATCCCTGCCTTTTTTTATTGTTGGTGGGGTTAGTAATGAAGGAACGTTTCGTTGGCTAAGAAAGTAACAGCCATGATCAAGTTGCAATTGCCTGCTGGTGGTGCCACTCCGGCTCCTCCTGTTGGTCCTGCTCTTGGTCAGCACGGTGTGAACATCATGCAGTTCGTTAAGGAATACAACGAACGTTCTGCTTCGCTCGCGGGAAACATTGTTCCTGTTGAGTTGACTGTTTATGCAGACCGATCGTTTTCGATCGAGCTGAAGACTCCGCCTGCTTCGGACATGATTAAGAAGGCTGCTGGTATTGCTAGCGGTTCTGGGACGGTTGGTATTTCGACTGCTGGCAAAATTTCTAAGGCTAAGATCCGAGAGATTGCTACGGTGAAGATGCCTGACTTGAACACTAATGATGTTGATGCGGCGATGAAAATTATTGAAGGTAGCGCCCGAAGCATGGGTGTGGAAGTTACTGGCTAGTTCGAGTTTCGAACTGGAAGGACTTTTAATTTGTCGACCCGGGCGCAATTACCCCGTTTAGGGGGAGCCAGGATTACCGGCGGGAGATTGAGATATGGCTAAGCACGGAAAACGTTATAACGATGCTGCGAAGGCGGCGGGTTTGGGGGATCACACTCCAGAATCTGCGGTTGCTCTTGCAAAAGAGTTTTCCAAGGTGAAGTTCTCTGAGGCTGTTG
>JAPKFF010000064.1:0-13084 GCA_028821715.1 Dehalococcoidia bacterium | reverse complement strand
GGAGGGCTTTTTTGTGTTCTTGGTGGAGACGAGGGAGAGTTGGACTCTCCGGTGAACACGGTGCCTTCTAGCCACAGGCGTGCGCCCTTGCGGCGCGAGGGCTGTTCGAATCCCTTTTGGTGGAGTTGGGAATCCCATAGATGGAACCGAAATCGATTGCTTTGAGTTGGTTTAGGTTGCTAGCAAAGTCTCGATCTGCGCTCATTAGATTAGTAGACTCGCCAAAAGCCCCTGATAACGTGTGGCTCCGCTACAATACCGCCGCATGCCCAATTGCCAAAAGATAGCCGAGACGCCTGTCGCAACGCCAGGCGCATCGCACCAATAGCCCTGCTAATAGAGAAACCCCATGCCCCACAAAGTCGCCGATTCGATCGTTCAATTCAATTCGCCGGGTCCGAGACCAAACGGACTCCAGGCAGCTGACGATGGCCTGTGGATAATCGACCAGGCTAACGACCTCGTCCACAAAGTCGACTGGGCGACCGGTGAGGTACTCCACGAGGTGCCGACGGAGACCGATAAATCAAGTGGGATTACGCTGGGTGGCGGCTACCTTTGGATAGCGTCGACATACAGTTGCGAGATATTCCAAATTGAGATTGAAACTGGAAAAACCGTTGAAAAGTATCCAGGGGTAGGTGCTGGTATCAACGCTACGAGGGAAAAACTTGACGAAACCGCGGGTCGCCATTCCCAGCCGACCGGTGATCATGGGCTCGAGTGGAAGGACGGGAAGCTTTACGTCGCCTCGCCGCCTTCGCAATATTTGCACGTCATCGACACAGAAAACTGGCAGGAAATACACCGCATGAAGGTTCCTGGTTTCCGGGTCCACGGCTTAGCATGGGCCGAAGAGGAAGGGCACGTGTGGATTTCTGATACCGCTTTTGGCGTGGTTAGCCGACACCGCCTTGACGACGGCCGCTGTTATGACGCGTTCAGGGTGCTCGATCCTGTACAGGTGCATGGCATGACGATGAAAGACGAGCGCCTGTGGTACGCCGACGACCGTGGTCCCATCGGGTTCCTCGATGTTTCCATGGATCCGAACTTTTAGATAGAAAACCTGATAACAAATAACGTCCTGACCGCCCGAAGTCAGTTCGCCGGGTCGTTGGTCGTAAGGTTCTATGTCGTCAGAATCTTCATGCTCGCCAATCGAACGATGTTTCGAGATTAATCTCGCAGAACTTGATCTCGACGATAGCATTTTTGGAATCGTTCGGAAGTCGCGCTCAAAGAACTAAATGGAGCGGTCACAAAATAAAACAGGCAATAAAAAGCCCTGGCATTATTGCCAGGGCTTTTTGATTTCACAGCTCAATTTAAGTCAATTAAAGGCTTTGACCACGCCCGTGTTACTCAATCCGTCAACGGAGCGGCGTAAAGCATGAAACTCGTTTAGAGAACCACTGCCTCTGCGGGCCTCTTGCTACCCAGCAGGGCTCCACCGCCAGGGATGGCGTCAGTTATGCCCATCTCTCGCATGCACCACCAGAAAGTAGCCTGGTTGGATGTGACTACCGGCTTGCCAGTCTTCTGCTCCAATTCTTCGATTACTTCGGATGCGCCGTTGAAAGCTGTGCAACTGATGAATATCGCCTCCGACTCGGGAGTATCGACGGAAAGTGCCAATTCAAGCGCGACTTCGGGCGGTGCGTCATGGATGCTGTTAACACGGCTTTTGTCTACTGCTGCGAACTTCAGGATGTCGAATCCGGCGTGAGCGTAGAACTCCTTCAGACGATCGTTTATCTCATCTGTGTACGGAGAACAGGCCGATATTTTTGTCACGTTCAGAGATTTGAGGGCGTCGACAACAGCAGCAGCGGTGACTACCGTGCTCACTCCACCAGTTACATTCTGTATGTCACTCTTGATCTTGTCATCGTATCCCGGGCCGTGCAGGAAGCTTCCGCTCGTGCATCCAAAAGCGATGACATCTATGGGGACCTGGTTCAGGAGCCGGGAGCTTTCGCCAACGTGCTCAGCTATAGCCTCCAGGTACTCCACGTTGGTGCAATTGTCTGGTGCATTCAACCGGTTTGTGTGAAGCCTGACTGAGTCTGGCATCCAACGAGCGAAGTCGTCTTCCATCGTGGTATTGGCCGGTGGGGTTAGTAGCCCCAGGCGTTTCAGTCCATCCCTTGCCATATTTTCCTCCTGCAACGAATCAGTTCGATGCTATCAAGTCTACCAAGTTCATTATTTTCTCGACCAGAAAAGTAGTCTGGCCGAACATTCGCGATTAAATAATCGGTTTACAAGAGAGCCCGCAAATTGTCGATCAGTTCACGTTGGTCGTCCAGCGAGCGGCCGTCTACAACGTACTGAATTCTTCCCGTCCCAGTGACCACTCCATTATCGACAATATCAGTTATGAACTGCGCTACCTCGTCACCCGTGGGCAGCAGATCCCGCCCGACTATCTTCGACAGCGCGGCGATGATGGCATAACAGCCCCAGTCCGAGCTGCGTCCAAGCACTGGCTTGGTGCAGCTCGTTATGCACGGTTCGTCCATGCCATGGGCAATCTCCGTGATGAATGGTGCAAAGTTACCCATGCCCATCTCGTTTCCGCCGTCGCCGATACCAACCGATTTAATTCGATCATTCATCAGGAAATCGGTTTTAGCGGAAAATTCGGAAATGTCCCATCCCCGGCCGTTGAGATACGTTCCGTTACGGTTGACTCCGCATCGTTCCGTGGCGATCACAATCGACGGATTTTTCTCGCTCAGCAGCTTATTTGCGAAATCCCTGCTCTCATCTTCGCTCACGATCGGGAACTCAACGTATTCGCCGACATCATCAATACGGTCGAATACAAGATTTGACCATTTGTCAGCGATAAACGTGACTTCAAAATCGAGCTGTTCGAGCGCTCTACCCAGAAAGTAAGCGCCTGGGGGGCCGTCAGTCTCTACAGATCCAGTCAGAGGCAGAGGGTCTGAATACGGCACCGGAATGAAAAATCCGGTGATAATGAAGGCTCGGCCCGGATTATCTAGAATGAACTGTGCTGCGTCCTCGATGTAGTTGGAAGCCAGAAATGGCCTCAGTTCCATTAACCTCGGTGACGGCTGGCCGCCACCAACTCCGCCTAGCACATCAAGCGCAACGTCTTCAAAAGCACCCATTTCGAATTTCCTTTTCTGTGCTTGTAACGAGCACGATATTCTGTGTTAAATCGTTATTAGCTCGGGGCTAATTTGATCGTGAATCATCCGGTTTCGTTAATTCTGCAATTGCCAACCGAACCCGTTCTGGCTTCATTGGCAGCTTATCCAGTCGGGCCCCAGTCGCTCGAAAAATAGCGTTTCCGATAGTTGCAGCCGGCGGGACGATCGGTACCTGTCCAACTCCCCGAACTCCATAAGGATGATCGGGCGATGGATACTCCAACACAACGGTATCGATACTCGGGACATCCAGAATTGTGGGTATTCGATAATCAAGTAACGAGGCGTTCTCTACTTTACCATCGTCGTCATATTGGATTTCCTCTGACAACGCCCAGCCAATTCCCTGCACTGCTCCACCCTGCATCTGGCCTTCAACCCCGGCGGGATTTATGGCACGCCCGACATCTTGAAATACCGTGTATCGCAATACTTTGACTTTTCCTGTCTGCGGGTCGACTTCAACGTCGGCAACGTGTGCGGAACCGTTGGGTGCTATCGCCTGATCGTGCATAACTTCGCTCGCACTTGCGAACCCACTGAGAGCGCCACCACCTTCACCGCTGTGGGGCATCGCTGATTTCAGAGCAAGATCTGCCCAAGTCATCGACTTCTCTGGATATCCGTTGATCGAGAATTTTTTCATCTCGTAGTTCACGTCTTCGATGGAGACAGCGAACTGTTGCGCCACTCGTTTTTTCATGTTCGAGATCAAATCTTGGCAGGCAGTTATTACCGCCTTGCTAGCAACATATGTCACCCGGTCCCCGGCAGTTGCATCGGTATACGCAACCGTATCCGTATCGCCAATCACCACGTGGATCTCATCGAAATCAAGATTGCACTCTTCGGCTGTAATCTGGGCAAGCGTAGCCCGAGTGGACGATAGATCTACCGTCCCAAGCACAAGGTTGAGTGTTCCATCGTAATTGACATTGACCTGGCAACTAATGGTGCCTCCGGGCATGGTCCACATCCCCAGTGCGAGTCCACGACCCTGATTCGGTCCATTCAGAGGCGTCGTCCAGCAGGGGTGCTGCTTCACCTCGTCGAGCACTCGATCGAGGTTGATCGTAGGAAGAGTGTTCCCGTCGGGCATCAGATCGCCATCTCGGGACACGTTTAAGTAACGGAATTCGAGCGGGTCCATGCCTAACTCGTTCGCCAGCTCATCGATGATCGACTCCATAGCGAAAGCAACTGGCGTCGCCCCCGGTGCCCGATACGCACTGTTTGGTGGTCGGTTGGTAATCACATCAAAGGCATCGACCTTCATGTTTTCCACGCGATAGTGAGAGAACACACGTCGTACTGCAGATTGAATCGGGGCTCCCGGATATGCTCCTGAATTGAACGCTATCCACGATTCGACTCCGACTATTTTCCCTTGCTTATCAGCTCCGACTTTCATCGAACATTTGATAGATGTACTCGGCCAACCTGCTCGTATTATTTCCTCGCGGCCAAGTGAAAGCCGAACAGGTAATTTGGTCTTGCGAGATAAGGCGGCACACAGTGCCACCACTCGTACCGATTCTTTACCACCAAATGCCCCGCCGACTTCAGTAGGAATAACGTTGATCGTTTTGATCGGTATGCCCAGTACATGGGCAAGTTCACGTCGTTGTAAATGCGTGCCCTGAGTATTCGCCCACACCGTGACGTTTCCGTCTTGGCGTACCCACGCCGCCTCGGAGTCGGGCTCGATATAGCTCTGATGGACGGTGCCAGTGTCGAAAGTTCGCTCCACGACAACATGGGCATTTTTCAGAGCCTCTTCCGCATCTCCGCGGATGAATTCCTGATGTTCTGCGATGTTGCTTCCAACATCTGCGACGTCGTCTTTAAATTTAGTCCGCAGATCTGGGTGAAGCAGCGGAGCGTCGGCACTCATCGTGGTTTCGATATCGAGTACATGCGGAAGCTGGTCGTATTCGACATCGATTAGCTTGAGTGCTTCCTCAGCGATCATGGCCGAAGTGGCAGCAACCACCGCCACAGGGTGTCCTTGAAACAGGACTTTTGTACGTGCCAGCACTTTTTCTCGAGACTGATTCTCAAGGGCTGAAGGAGCGTTGCCGGATTCATTCAACGGATAGGCAAAATCTTCACCCGTGATTACAGCCTTAACTCCTGGAAAGGCTTCAGCGCGCGAAGTGTCGATCTTCACTATGTTGGCGTGAGCGACTGGGCTGCGTAGCACCTTGGCGTACAGCGTTCCCGGAATTTTTACGTCGGCGCCGAACTGTGCAACTCCGGTTACTTTGTCGATCCCATCGATTTTCGGGAATCGCTGCCCGACCACACGCATCATATTTTTCTGAGTCATTTATACATTCCGCTTTGGACGTATAAATTTGCGGTTACGCATCTAACGCCCAAAGCCCAAAAATTAGTCACAACGAAATCAGGGACAAAATCCCTGTGTGTTTAGATTGACCTGCCAACTCGATGACCTGCCAGGATAGCGTCGTGCATTGGGCCGTAGCCGAGTGCATCGCCAATAACACTTACTTCAAGCTCTGTTGCGGCCAGCGCTGCTCGTAGGGCCTGATCTCTTTCAAAATGGTTGATCAATATCACGTTGTCTGTTTCCAGTTCCACCGACTGGCCGTTTGAGTATTGATTGACGAGAATAACCTTGCCATCTTCTATGCTCTTAATGTTCGTGTGCGTTCGGAGCGAGACATCCGGTTTACTGAGCAATTCATGCACATGCAACTCACTAAAGCCGTGGTTGGTGTGCTGATCACCGCCAAGTCTCGAATATGGCGTGACGATCGTAACCGTCTTACCAGACCTTGCTAGAAACAATCCAAGGCCGATCGCCAATTCATTTGAGACATTGTCGAATATCACGACAGACTCACCAACTTGTACCTGTTGATCGAGCACATCCTCGTAGTGGAGAACCATTTCGTTGTCCCAGCCAAGGATTGGTCCCCCTGTGAACTCTACAAACCCATCCGGCGCCGAAAACGTGCCACTCGCCAGCACGACACTGTCGGGCTGCTGTTCTTCGATCACTTCGTGCAAGTTTTCTGCTGTAACCGATTCGCCGGTATGAACGACGATGTTGGGCTTCTTCAAAATATGTTCGTACCACGCCGTGAGATTGCCCCATTCGTGTTGCCCGGGCAGCTTCGCCTGCAATCGGAGACGACCACCTATACGATCTTCTTTTTCGTAGAGGGCGACGTAGTGGCCACGTTCGGCAGCCACTCTCGCGGCTTCAAGCCCGGCGGCTCCTCCGCCGATCACTACAACGCCTTTGGGTTCACTTACTTGTTCGATCGTTCCGATGCCCCATTTGGCCTCTCTGCCGTGTGCGACATTCTGGAAACAACCAACCCTGAACGGGAATCTGGTGGTGCAGAAGTTGTACCTGACACATGGTCGAATGTCGTCCGGTCGCCCCTCCTTAGCCTTGTTAGCGAACTCTGGGTCAGCGAACAGCTGTCTCACCATAAGCACAAGGTCACATTGACCCTTTTCGAGCGCATCTTCTGCCTGATACGGGCTGTTAATCGAACCGATACCGAATACGGGAAGATCAGTTACCGATTTGATTTCGGCTGTATCAGGCATCTGGTAACCGGGTGAGCGATGACCCATCGGTGCGATCATATCTGGTGAATCTCCACCCCCGGCGCTAACGCTCACATAATCGACTTCTGAATTTACGTTAATGTACTGAACGATCTCTTTCATGTCTTCGAGATTATTGTCAGCGGGATTCTCGTAGTGGGAATTAATCCTGTATCCGATAGCGATCGAGTTGCCTACCGCCCGACGCACTCGTTGGAGTGTTTCGATTGCGAACCGGACGCGATTTTCCATCGAACCGCCGTACTGATCCATTCGTCGGTTGTACACCTTGCTGAAGAACTGCGCGTGAAGCATCAAGTGGTGGAGACTGATCTCAACACCATCTACTCCACCTTTGACCGCACGCACTGCCGCCTCGGCGTACTCCTCGCTAACTTGCTGGATATCTTCCACGGTCATCTCAGCCAGATGCACCCCGAGAGTCGCATTTGTAATGCTGGATGGTCCGGGGACTGTTAGCACAGGCTCGGTCTCGTACATCGAACTCTGTTGCGGCAGTGTGTTGCGGCCCCACGACGTGTAAAACAGTTGGATGAACAACTTTCCGTCGTATTTATGAACCTCGCTGGAAATCTTTTGTAGCCACGGGATGTTCCTATCGTCGAACATGTTCGGGTCAACGCATGGGAAATAGGGTGTTCTATCCGAAATACGTGAGTTGCCGATGATTACAAGGCCCTGTCCGCCCTTTGCGCGCTCGGCGTAGTAGGCGACAGAATCATCACCGAAAACGCCTGTGGAGAGATCTCCATCTGTCACCGGGCAGTTCGGGGCGAAGCCAAGTCGGTTATTAACGGTCACCGGGCCGATCTGTAACGGCTCGAACAGGTGCTTCCACATCAGTAACTATTCTCCTGAGATTCGCTACATGTATGGAGCGAATCAAACTTGTATTTTAAAGAACTCTTGAGATAAATTCTTTGGTGCGATCGTGTTGCGGGTTGTCGAACATTTTGTCGGGTGTTCCCTCTTCGACAATTAACCCTTCGTCGAACATCATTAGCCGATCCGCTACTTCCCGCGCAAATCCCATTTCGTGCGTGACGACGATCATGGTCATGCCTGACTTCGCAAGATCTATCATCACGTCCAGCACTTCAGCGATCATTTCTGGATCCAGCGCAGAAGTAGGCTCATCGAACATCATTATCTTTGGCCGCATCGCCAGTGCTCTGGCAATTGCGACACGCTGCTGCTGACCACCTGATAGCTGGCCGGGGTACTTGTACGCCTGTTCGGGGATTTTGACCAGTTCCAACATACTCATGGCGAGTTCGCTAGCTTCGACCTTGCTCATTTTTCTGACTAGTTTCGGAGCTAGCGCGACGTTGTCGATCACGGTTTTGTGTGGGAACAGATTGAACTGCTGGAACACCATACCGATTTCGCTTCGAACGGTTTCGATAGCTCGGACGTCGTTATCCAGCTTAGTACCGTCGACGATAATTTCGCCCTTGTGATGTTCCTCCAGCCGGTTCAAGGTTCGAATGAATGTCGATTTACCCGAGCCAGACGGCCCGAAAATCACTACTACTTCGCCCTTTTTAATAGTCACGGAGATTCCGCGTAGGACGTGCAGTGAACCGAACCATTTCTCGACATCGGTTGTCTGAATCATCACATCATTTTCTACACTCTGAGCTGACATCCTGAAGTCTCCTGAATTGCTTTAGTGGTGTTGTCGTGGCATCCGCCCCCGAAGGGTATGTACGCCTAATCAGCACCGGCTCGCATGCGTTTCTCCACGCCTGCACTAACGCTCGACATTCCATACGTAAATATCCAGTACACGGCCGCCACGAATAGGAACACCTCGAGATCGGCAGTGCGCCATGCATCCTGCCCGAGGATGATTGCGTACGCTGCTCCCAAGAGGTCCAAAAGGCCAACAAGTGCGATAACGGCAGTGTCTTTGAACAGAATAATGAACTGCCCGACAATCGCCGGGATAGTCGCCCGTATTGCCTGTGGCAAGACGATGACCAGGGTCACGTGGCTGCCGCGCATGCCCAGAGCTTGAGCCGCTTCTATCTGGCCTTTTGAAACTGACTGTAGTCCGCCTCTAATATTTTCTGCCATGTACGCCGAGTTGTTCATGACGATTGCTATGAAAGCGAGCATAAGGCGATCGGGAGTGGTGATATCCGGGAGAAACATCGGGCTCACGATGAGCATCAGGAACAACAGGGCAAGAAGCGGTGTCGCCCGTAGAATCTCGATGTATACCAACGCCGCGGCCTTAAAGAACCACAGATTGGACTGGCGAGCCAGAGCCAAAACGATGCCGAGAGGAAGAACAATCGCGATTCCAACCTGGGCGATCAGAATTGTTACGAGCAGCCCTCCCCACCTTGACGTTGAGACGTACGGCATCGCCGAATCTTCTCCGAAGCCGCGCAGTAAGAACAACGTCAGCATGAGGAACAGGAACCACCCTATGAGGACGTGACGAGGGCCAATGAAGCTCCTGCGGCCGACTGTGTATCCGAGAAGGACTAGAACCGGGCTGACCGTGAACCACAACACCAAACCAGTAGACATCGAGTCACCGAAAAGCGACGAGATAACTGCGAGAGCAGACGCAACGATGAGGACCACCGCGAATGTTCGCATCATCGAGCCCCACACCCCCCATGCGACCCCCACTATGAACGGCATCGGCAGTACACCAGCGCCTACGCGCCAGAGTTCATCAGAGGGGTACTGTCCGACCAACAATATTTGTATGTTGGTTGTTACTGCCGCCCATTGAGCTGTGAGCAAGAACGGAATCGCTACTTTCAGCAGCAGGATAATCAACACCGCGCCGACAACTGTTAATACAGAGTTGTACCAGGGGCTGAGCAGGTTCGCCTTGACCCAAGTCGCAAAGCTCTGATCCTCTACAGGACGCAGTTCGCTCGTTGTCGCCTCTGTTATGTTCTCAACGGCCATCGAACTGCACCTTACGGTTATACCAGTTGCCTAACAGGGAAAACATTGCGCCCATAATCATGTAGAAAGCGATCACCATTACGAATATTTGAATGGCCATTCCGGTTTTTTCTATCGCTGTTCTGGCGACGACGAAGACTTCTGCATAGCCCACTACCATCGCCAGGGCTGAACCCTTTGTCAGATTGACCCACTGGCCAATCATCGGGAGTACGGCGATTCTGGCAGCCTGCGGTAGGACGACGTTTATAGTTACTTGCCAGTAGTTCAAGCCAAGTGCCCTGGCGGCTTCTACTTGGCCCTTTGGAACTGACTGAACGGATCCGCGAACAATCTCCGCGACATAGGACGCTATGTACACGGTAAGCGCAGTCAGAATAGCGAAGAGCTCGGTGGTCAACTTCATCCCGCCCACGAAGTTAGTGCCTTTTAGTTCTGGCTGATCAAATACGAAAGGGGCGTCTGGCTGCACTATCCATCCAACTGCTGCAACCAGTATCAATAGAACAATCGGTGTGAACCCTCTGTTCAATCGGATCCCAAACAGCCTCAGCTCGCCACGATTTTTCAGGTACAACCGGCGCAATAAATATGCTGCGACCACACCCAGCATGACGATAACCAGCCACGGCGTTAACGACGAGCTTTCATCAACGCTCGTTAGATAAATTCCACGATTGCTCATCGTACCGATGCCCGGTAAGGTCCATGCTTCTGATGTTTTAGGAAGCCCTGCCAGGAGACCAAAGACCAGGAAGAACGCGAAAGTAATAAGCGGGATATTACGCATGATTTCTACGTAAACTTTTGCCAGCCCGCTGATTACGAAATTGCTGGAAAGTCGGGCTAAGCCGATAAGAATCCCGAGAACGGTTGTCGTAATCATAGCGATTCCGACGAGACGCAAAGTATTCGCCACACCCGCCATGAACGCGTACAGGATCGAATTACTGGAATCGTACGGAATCAGGCTATACGGGACGTCGAAACCGGCATTTGTGCTCAGCAATCGAAAGCTGAGGTTCAGGCCGCGTTTTTCAGCGTTGTCCATCAGGTTGGTTGCTAGCAGCCAGATTATTGATATAACAACCAGAGCCGCCAGTGCTTGCATGGCGAGCCGAATAAAAACGACGTTCCGCCATATTGGCACACCATGATAATTCAGTAATTTAAGCGAAGGTCGCGTGGACATCTGGTGGTTTAATTTCTCTCAAGGAACTTCGGATTCGGCTCATCTAGAAAGTCGAAGTGCAACACAGATCGCATTCATAATCAAGCTGTGAGGCAACGTGACACCAATGGCTCACCTGATGAGCCGGGGCACTATGTCAGCAACCCTGCACTAACCAAAGTGCAAGGTTGCTGACTTATTTACGCAATCAGGCTGCTACGTTCGCAGCCACGTACCAGTGCTACTCGAGTCCGGGAGCGAACAAAAGCCCGCCTTCGTTCCAGAGAGCGTCGTTGCCTCTTGGTCGGTAGAACCCGCCAATGCGCGTTTCATCATTTATTGAATAGAAACGCTCGACGAGTTCGTCGAAGTTTCCGATTTTCTTGATGACGTTGTGAGCGAAGTCGATGTCCAGGCCGAGTACTTCCTGGCCGTATTCACCCTCAACACCGAGCATGCGTAGGATCCTCGCGTTCTCTGAATTAGCAACCATGTCATCCACGTTGTCCATCGTCACATCCAGCTCTTCGGCGTTGATCATCGCCCATTCGACGAACCGAATGAGGTCGTACCACTGGTCGTCGCCGTGACCGACAAGCATGCCCCAAGGGTCCTTGCCCATCAGACTGTTCCACACGATGTGGGCATCAGGATCGGTCAGGTCGATCTGGTTTCGACCGAGGTCTGTTTTTCCGCCGATGGTGAAGTCACATCTGCCTTCGTCGTAGGCCGGCCCCGTGTCTGCCAGCTGGACCGTCTCGAAATCGATCCCGTACTGACCCTTAAGGTCTTCAGCAGCGGGAACGTAGTTTGTACCGGCTGTTACACAGACTGATGTGCCATCGAGACTCATCCAGTCGTCTGCAATGATTCCACTGTCGAGCCTGCTCATGATTCCCATGCCGGCATAGTGGTGGATCGTCGTGAAGTTACCCCAGGTTGCCTCTCGGCGGGCGTTCTGCGTGTTCGCAAGAACCATCACATCGATCTTGCCTGCCTGCATAACAGTTGGGCGGTCGGCCCAGCCGATCGCCTGCATCTCAAAGCGGTTTTCGTGGTCACCGAAGATGGCTGTGGCATATGCCTTACACATCTCGATGCCATAGCCAGTCCATTCTCCGGTCTCGTTGATGAAACTGAATCCGGGACTGTCGTTCGTCGCAGCACAGATGAGCTTGCCTCGATCTTTCACGAGTTTCAAACGGCTACCCCAACCAGATGGCTGGGTGGCGTCGTCGCCAGATGCGGCCGAAGATCCCGCAGCCAACGCTGCGACAAGTTCAGCTTTCACACTATCCAACTCGGCCTGTGACGGTCCATCGCCACCTGCGTTAGCCTGCGCTGCGGCAAGTTCAGCTTTCACACTATCCAACTCGGCCTGTGACGGTCCATCGCCACCTGCGTTAGCCTGCGCTGCGGCAAGTTGGCTCTTGAGGTCATCAACCTCGGTTTGTAGTTCATCGCTGTTGCTGCTACACGCAACAATTGCTGTCAATACAAACAGCGTAGACAGCAGTAGAATTAATCGCTTAGGCATCGTCTTTAACGGCCTTTCTAAAATAGTGTTATTCGACATTTTGCTTGCTGAACATACATACGGAGTGTATGTTTGGGGCATCTTATAGTATATTCATAACGATGTAAACGACGAGGAGTTAGCGACATAACAACGAATCAAAAACCGGTTCGTAGGCGCAATACGAGTCGTGATCGCATATTGGCGATAGCGACGAAACATTTTGCTAAACACGGTTACTCGGGTACGTCTCTAGAGCAGGTTGTTAAAGATGCAGGAGTCACGCGAGGCGCCCTGTATCACCACTTCACCGGCAAGCACGAACTATATCGATTGGTTTGCCACAAGATGCAAACCGCAAGCGTAAAAACGATTAAAACAGCTATAGATAACGCATCTAATCCCTGGGACGCGTTTATTTGTGCCGTGCACGCTACCATCGACGCAGCAGCAAACCCCGACGTTAGGCGGATTCTTTTCACTGAACGGGAAGCCGTTCTTTCACCAACAGAATGGGATCAACTCAGTTCCGACACGGGCTTCTGGGCGATGGAAGGCGAGCTAGAGAACGCAATGGATCAGGGGTACATGGAACGGCGCCCAGTCCACGCGTTACACGCCGTCATCTCAATGTCGATAAGCCGGATCACTGCTATCGCGGCATACACA
>JAPKFF010000063.1:0-13127 GCA_028821715.1 Dehalococcoidia bacterium | reverse complement strand
CCGACGCCGACTCCGGTTCCGACAAACACGCCAATACCGACGCCGACTCCGGTTCCGACAAACACGCCAATACCGACTCCAACGCTGACTCCGACTCCAACGCTGACTCCGACTCCAACACTCACTCCGACTCCAACTCCGGAGCCTGTTCGTACGCCGACGGCGACGCCAACACCGACCGTGGTGCCAACGTCTACGCCGACGCCAACTCCAATTGCCGACATGACGGCGACAGTTGCGGCTCAGGCAACGGCAACCGCCGTGGTTGAAGAAGAAGCTAGTGGCTCTTGCAGCGCAAGAGAGGGTGGTCCGGCAGGATTAGGCACCATTGCACTGTTGCTGGCTCCTCTGGCTCTGTTAGCATGGCGACGGTTCGAGCGGAACGTTCGGTAATCGGCGTACTTCAGTTCGGTTCCGTTGCGAACCGCAATCAGAAAAATAAAAAAGCCCCTGCAATTTGCAGGGGCTTTTTACTTATCAAATAACGCCGCTAAAGTCCCAAGCGCTTGGGACTGGCTACGCCTCAGGACGTTGCTGTAGCACTATTACCGCACGTTCGTCGGGTAGACCACTCTTACTCACTGTGAGTTTGGATGTTGCTTCAAAATCTTTCACGCCTAACTCGGTCAACAGTCGCTGCATCGCGGCGCTGGGCTTTCCAGTCACAGCATCGTAACCCGAGGGAACGATCATCTTGGGTTCGAGGTTTCTGATCACTGACGACATTTCATCGGGCTCGAGCCCTTGCGATTCGGTGTTGATGATAAGGATGTCGACTTTGCTGATCTGCTGAACCGATTGAGCCGATGGCTGGTAACCGGGATTACCAAGTGTGGCGACCTGAAGACCATCGGCATCAACTACATACACGGTATTGATATCGTGCGAAATCGCAGGATCGTCCGCCGGAGTGGCCACTCCCCGTATCGCAAGACCACCAATTTCATATTCGCCCGGGCCTGCGAGGACTTGCGAATCGCTTTCCGGATGACTCCGACGCTCACCTTTGCTGTAAACAAATACAGTGTTTCCGTCTTCTAGTTCCGAGGCAGCAGGGATATCACCCTGATGATCGACAATTACCACGCCCACTGAAGATTTGACCTCGAAAGTCGAATTGCCTAACCAGCGAATTTCCATGCGAACGTTCCTCGATTTGATCGGTGATGCGCAATCATAGCTAAGAGAGTTCTCAACATGAACGCAGTTGAATAAACTAATTTAACTACGCTCACGCGTGAGCGTCAATTGAATTCTCTGAATATCAACTCAGATGAGTTGGTATCCGAGGTCGCTCAACTGCATCGTTAGTGACTGGACGCAAATACCCCCGCCGCCCAATCAGGCGGTTGTACTGCGTCTCAAATACACCCCCCCATGATCTGAACGCAATTAAATTCCACAAAGCAAACTACCCTGCCCACTCGTTCATAGCGTACTGAAGCGCTGAACTCCGATCGCCGTACGACCAAAGCAGTAGACACCCGACATTGGTATTCTGAGATTCAATTTCAAAATCTAATTGGTTTTCTGAACCTCCCGTAAATTAGTGGGCCAGCAGGCTCGATGGCGCAGCTGCAAACCACCGTGAACGACCTCCGTAACTCTGGCAATATTCAGCGTTATCGCTCACGGCAAGACGCTATGCACGAACCAACTTCAGCAGCATTCTCTCTGCAATGTCATCAGCCAACATTTCTTCCATGCGCATGAAACACAACAACGCCTGAGTTTCGATCGCATCTGGAAGATCGAAGAACAAATTCAGTAGATCGCCGACAACCGTGTCGACAACTATATTTGAAGTGCCATCGGCACCGAATAGTTTCATATGTCCCAAAATCTCAGACCCAGGATTCGCTATTCTGAGTGGAGCCTATCGAACCTCAATCGACGAATAGTCCCACCAAGGAGCACGGTCAAACTCGTCGACCACAGGTCCGGTCGGGTCCCAACCGCCAAAATCAGGCTGATTCGATTTCACAAAATAGACGATACCCGATCGAAACATGTCGTGGTCGTTAGAAACTTCAAGCGCTCTCAGCACTTGAAATGCTACGTAGGAACAAAGTGGCGAGGAGTTATGCATTCGGATTTATCTCACCTCAGGTCTATAATTATTCCATTCTCGTATTTCTTCGCGCCGATCTCAAACTCCGCTATAAAACAGACTTTCGCTATAGGATCAGTGACCGCTATATATGACAACTAGTAAACGTGATTACTACGAGGTTCTCGGTGTTGCCCGTGATGCCACTCCCGAAGATCTCAAAAAGGCGTTTCGGAAGCAGGCACTGCAGTACCACCCCGACCGCAACAAGTCGGCGGACGCAAGCGACCGATTCAAAGAGGTCAATGAGGCGTATCAGGTTCTAAGCGATCCTAAGCGAAAAGCGCAGTACGATCAGTTCGGTCACGAGGGCGTGAACGGTCAGGAAGGTAGTGGATTTGACGGTTTCGAAGGCTTCGGTGGTTTCGGAGATATTTTCGATTCGTTCTTTGGCGGGTCCACTCGCCAGACTACCAAACGCGGAGCCGATCTCGAGTTTCAGATAAACATATCTTTCCGAGACGCCGCATTCGGTGTCGCTCGCGAACTCGAACTCAATCGAATGGAAAGCTGCGAGCGGTGCGACGGTAACCGAGCAGAACCTGGAACCGACGTCGTTGAATGTTCTACCTGTCACGGTGAAGGTAAAGTCCGGCGAACACAGCGCACGTTTTTTGGTCAATTCCAACAGGTCACAGCCTGCCCAACGTGCCAAGGTGAAGGCCGACAGATAAAAACCGCCTGCAAGAAGTGTTCAGGTCGTGGAACTGAACGACAATCTCGGAAGATCGAAGTAAAGATTCCTGTCGGTGTTGAGCACGGCGTAAAACTGTTGATTCATGGCGAAGGTGAATCAGGTGGAAAGGGTGTTCAAAACGGCGATTTATATGTCCACATCGGTGTGCAACGTGACAAGGTCTTTATTCGTCGCGGCAACGACGTATTAATGACCGCACAAGTGAATATGGCGATGGCCGCTTTGGGCGGAATCATCAATGTGGAAACCTTAGAAGGTTCCATCGATATCGATGTGAAACCGGGCACACAATCGGGTGCAGTCACTCGAATCAAAAGCGCAGGCATCCCACATATGGGTTCAGCAGGCCGACGTGGCGATCAGCTTGTTGAACTAAAGGTGATGACACCTAACAAGCTAAGCGACCACCAGACGGAACTTCTACAAGAACTTGCAGAATCGTTCGGCTTAGAACGGGTCAAAGAAAACTCCGGTGCGGATCAAGGGATCTTTGATCGCTTCAAGGATGCATTCCGCAGCGAAGGCAGCAACTCGTAACAGTCGCCTTACAGCTCTACCGATTTAAGCACTTTCATCCAACAAAAGAGGCAGGACAGATGCGTTGGCTTCAGCTCAGCATCAAAGCACCGCCCGAGTACGTCGAACCGCTCACCCACCTGTTTAATATTCACGGTGAAGGATCGGCTTCAGTCGAACGACAGGGAGGTTTTAATCCCGACGAAGGCGAATCGCCAGATCCCACTGCGTGGGTAACGATTCGCGGCTGGCTTCCGCTTGATCCCACGACAGAAACTCGAAAGACAGCCATCGACGTTGGTGTCCGATTAATTCGACACTTGGTCGACCTTCCCGAAGTCGAAGAACTCGAAGTCAGCGACGGTGAATGGCGAAATCAAAAATTCGAGCCAATCAGAGTTGGAACGAACCTGGTAATCGTTCCTCGATCTACCGTTTTTCATGCGAATCCTACCGACATTGTAATCGAACTCGAACCCGGCCTAGCTTTCGGTACGGGTCATCACCCAACAACTCTTATGTGCCTCGAAGAGATCGAAAAGGTCGTAAAACCTGGTGATCGATTCCTCGATGTCGGCTGCGGCTCTGGTGTGCTATCAATCGCAGCTCTGGCGCTCGGTGCAGGCCACTCAACTGGACTCGACATCGAAGATGACGCCGTTATTTCATCGAATGCGAATCTAGCAGCCGCAGGATTTTCAGATAAATCTACGATCCTCGCAGGGTCGATACCTCACGACCATGTTGCTGATCGAGGGTTCGACGTAGTTGGTGCAAATATCTCAGCAAACGTGCTTATCGCACTCGCACAACCACTAATCGATTCAGTATCCGACGATGGAGTGATAATCACTTCGGGCGTTCTCGATACACGGCTTGATGACGTTATTGCAGCATTCAAAAAGGTCGGCGGAAAGGTCGAGTCGAGCAGGATGATCGAAGACTGGACATCAACTCGGATTAAGCGCTCCGCAGGATCGAAATAGCAATGCATCGATTCTACGTCCACGACATCGACGCCACTGACCGTTCAATCTACTTAGACGGGTCGATTGCGCGGCAGCTGAAAACAGTTCTACGTGCAGATGCCGGCGAGCACATCAGGCTTTTCGATGGTTCTGGATCTGAGTGGGAAGTTGAGATAGATCATGTCGGTAAAAACGAGGTTTTAACAACTCTCGTATCAGCCGTTCGACCCGTTGCAGAGCCAGCGAACAAGGTCACGATGATGCTCGGATTGGCAAAACCCGAAAGAATCGAGCTTGCGATTCAGAAATGCACCGAAATAGGTGCTGTTCGATTCATTCCAGTGATGTCGGAACGTGTGCAAGGCGGAAATACGGGTACGCCTTCTGATAAGCGACTCGAACGCTGGCAGCGTATTGCCATCGAAGCCTCAGAGCAGAGCGGCAGAGCCACAGTCCCCATCGTAGAGGCTCCCACTCCAATTATGGATGCGATACAGGCGATCATGAACGAACAGCCTCTGTTGTGCATGTGGGAGGAGTTGGTTGAAGAATCAAGGCCACTGCGTCAGGTGCTCCAATCACTCGATACAGATTCGCAACAGCTAGCAGCCCTGATCGGACCCCCAGGCGGGTTCAGTGCCGATGAAGCCACAAGTATTCGTGAAGCCGGCGCACAGTTAATCACTTTAGGGAGTCGTGTACTGAGAAGCGAAACTGCGGCGATAACCGTTATGTCGGCTATTTTGTACGAACTTGGTGATCTAGGCGGTTAAATAGGACCGTCTAGTAGCGCACTTCTGGTTGAAGCGATCGCCCCATAAGATCGCGTATAACGTCGACTGGGGACCTACCCTCGAACAGCACTGCATGTGTGGCGTCGGTGATCGGCATATCGATGTTCAGATCCTTGGCGAGACGTACCGCCGCCTGCGTAGTCGGTGCGCCTTCTGCAGTTTCGCCTAACTCTTCTAGAATGGCGGGAAGGTCTTTACCCGACGCCAACCCGATTCCGAGTCGATAGTTTCGACTGAGATTCGAGTAGCACGTAGCAATCAGATCACCCATACCGCTCTGCCCGGCAAACGTTTCTGGCCGAGCACCCATCGCTACTCCGAGGCGGGTGATCTCATGGAGACCACGAGTCACAAAAGCAGCCTTTGCGTTAGGGCCAAGCCCTGCGCCATCAATGAAAGCAGCTCCAATAGCAATAATATTTTTCAGTGCCCCACCCAGTTCGACTCCTATGACATCTTCATTGCGGTACACACGGAAAGATTTGGAACTTAGCGTCGATTGAACTTGTTCGGCAATCGAGTCGGATGTGAACGCTATCGTTGCGGTTGCAGGGTTACCGGCTGCAATTTCTCTTGCAAGATTGGGTCCAGAAAGAACGCCAATTTGTGAACGATCGAATCCCGGTAACTCTTCGGTTATCACTTGCGACATCCGCTTTCCGGAGGCACTTTCGATTCCCTTAGTTGCGCAAACAATCTTGGATTCCGATGGAATTGCAGAACGAACTTTCCGAATGTTCTCTCGAATGGTTACGGAAGGAACAGCAATGATTACGAGATCCGAATTACCGAGAGATTCTTCTAGCGAGGCCGAGATGGTCATCAACTCAGGGAATTCAACGCCCGGTACCGAGCGTTTGTTCACTCGCGCTGTAGTCAGTTCTTGAGCACGTGACTCGGTACGAGACCATAGAACGGTCTTTTTTCCGTCTAGTGCCAAAAGTATTCCGAGAGTGGTTGCCCAAGCTCCCGTGCCTATGATGCCAATTTGTGTCACCAGTGCAGTTTACGGGGTTCGTTGCGCTCTGCGCGGGATTGGCTTACCGTCCAGCTTAGATTCATCACCCTTTGCCAATCGATCGACGTTGGATCGATGACTCCAAAAGATGAATATAGGAACGGGAATGGCGAACAACAGATACCAAATATCGTGTTCCCAACCGAGAATCGTGAGTTCGAAAATACTGAATATGATGAGCAGTCCAAGGCTTAGGCCGCTACCAATAATCGAACCCAAACTCACGTATCTAGTGATCACAGCAATTCCGACTCCGCTAAGTGCGATAACTGCCGCTATCGGGGAAATAACCGCCAATGCACCGAGTCCAGTCGCCACACCTTTACCGCCTTTGAACTTGATGTAGACCGGGAACATGTGTCCGAGGACTGCTGTTGTACCAACAGCAGCGATTAGCCAAGCATCGCCTTCCACTGCCCATCGCGCCAGAGCGACAACCACAAGACCTTTGACCACATCGGCTACTAGAACAGCCCCACCAGCGACAGGACCAAGCGTTCGATTTACGTTTGTAGCACCCGAACCGCCACTACCGTAGCTACGAATATCGACGCCGCGAAAAACTCGGCCGATTATCACTCCGAACGGAATAGCGCCAATAAAGTAGGCGATTATGAGAATAACTATTGCGATAGCGGGATCACTCATCGTCTCGAGTTTGGAATACCAATCTCATTGGAGAACCCATAAATCCAAATTGTTCTCGCAGTTTGTTCTCCAGATACCTGCGGTAGCTGAAGTGTATTAGTTCTGGGTTCCGTGTGGTGAACAAGAACGTAGGAGGAGAGGTCCGGCTTTGGATACAGCGATAAATTCTTGGACGGCTAGTTCCGATGCCTGGTAGTGGATTGTCGCCCATTGCATCGAAAATTACCCGGCTAACTTCGACCCTAGGCATTTGCTTCGAGAACTCCGCGTAAACATCCAAAATTGTGGGTAACAGTGTTTCTATTCCCCAGCCTTTCAGAGCTGAAGTAAACACAATCGGCACTTCTGGAATGAACTTGAACCGGTTGCGAACAGCTTCTGCTGCCTCTACCTTATCGAGTCCTAATTCTTCAGCGAGGTCCCATTTGTTCACAACCACGACGGCAGCGCGTGAAGCATCGTCTATGTACCCACCGATGTGCTGATCCTGCGCAGTTACAAATTCAGTGGCGTCGAGCACTAGAACGGCGACGTAGCATCGCTCGATCGCGCCTAGAGTTCGAATGGCGCTGTACTTCTCTATACCAGATTCAACACTACCTCTTCGCCGTAATCCAGCCGTATCAAGGAAGGTGATTCGAGTTCCTTCGTAATCATATAGAGAGTCAACCGTGTCACGAGTCGTTCCGGCAACCGGACTAACGACTGCCCGTTTTTCGCCTGTGATTGCGTTGAACAGTGCTGACTTACCAGCATTAGGTCGTCCAGCGATTGATACTCGAATTGAGTTCTGACCAATTGGTTCGTCTTCGAAAGGCGGCAGTTGCTCGAACACCTGTTGCATCAAATCGCCGATACCAATGTCGTGGTAGGCACTGATGGGCCTGGGTTCACCGAGACCAAGCGAGTAGAACTCGTGGATCATGTCTTCTCGCGAAAGTGTGTCTGCCTTATTTGCAGCAAGTACGGTAGGTTTTCCAGCACGTCGCACCATGTCGGCGGCATCTTGGTCAGCGTCGGTTACGCCGTCGTTCACGTCGACAGCAAAGATAATCGCATCTGCTTGGTAAATAGCAATCTCCACCTGCGCCTTGATGTCATCCCACATCAAATAGTCGTGTGGTCTATCTTCAACACCGGCAGTATCGACAACCAGATATCGGTGTCGCCCCCATTCGGCGTCGATCGATACTCGATCACGAGTGGTTCCGGGAATATCGCTTACGATCGCGATTCGTCGACCTGCCAAACGGTTGAACAGAGTCGATTTACCGACGTTAGGTCGGCCGATGATTGCTAATACAGGGAGTGCCATAAAGGGACTAGATTTTCTCTTGCTCGTGATCGAACAAACTATCAACACATAATTGCACGTGGGAAAAACACACGTTCGTTTTTCGTAAAGAATTTCCGAACCGTAATCGTTAGGATTGAATAAGCTTTTCCATCAATGCTGCTTGCGCCCACAGACGGTTTTCTGCCTGATCGAACACGACTGATCTTGAGTCGTACAGCAGACCGTTCGAAATCTCTTCGCCGGGGTGTGCCGGTAGGTCGTGCATAAAATTCACATTTGCTGAAGCTTGGTCGAGCAACGCAGGGTTCACTTGGTAACCGTCGAAATCGACCAATCGCTTGGCGGTTTCGGCTTCCTGACCCATGCTCGTCCACACATCGGTATAAACAATGTCGGCTTTGGCGACTGCTTCTTGCGGGCTTGTAACCTGCTTCATGCTTCCACCGGATGCTGCACCGTAAGTGTTCACGCCCTCAAAGTTTTCAGCAGGAACGGTGTAACCGTTTGGTGATGCGACCGTTAGGTGACCACCAAGACCGGCAACCGCGTATCCGAGGCTCACCGCAACGTTGTTGCCATCGCCGATAAACGCTATGTTGGCACCTTTGACGCTACCAAACTGCTCGGTAATAGTCTGCGTATCAGCGAGGGCCTGGCACGGATGTTCAGCGTCGGTTAGTGCATTGATAACCGGGATCGAGGCGTTCTTAGCGAACTCTTCGATAGTCGACTGTTCAAATGTACGAATCACCGCAATGTCCGACATTCGAGACATTACCTGAGCAACGTCGGCAACAGGCTCCCGTTTGCCAAGACCAACCTCTTCTGGTCCGAAGTAAATGGGATTACCACCGAGTTTCTCAGCGCCTACCCAGAACGAAAGCTTTGTACGTAGAGAAGGCTTCTCGAACAGAATCGCCACCGACTTACCAGCGAGCGCGTTGCTCGATGTACCGGCTTTTAGGGCGATTGCGCGATCGAGTATCGGCTGAAGTTCATCAGGCGAGATGTCGCTAAGTTTTAGGAAGTGATTGACCATATTTAGAGTAACCTCGACTCGAATAAGAAATAAAAAGAAGAACACTAGTATTTGCGGGGTGCTTATGCACCCTTAGTTCGGAGTCGTCGAAGCAGACGGCGAGTGTCGTCTATGGATAGACCGAATGTTAACGTGAGCGTTCTTGTTTTCATGGTCGAGATTCGTGATTCGCTACTCGTCACTAGATACGATTCGTGTGACGAACTAACAATTCTAACTCTGCATTGCCCGCGAAACTACGCCGATTGGTTTACACAGCGAATATCAAGCTGGAGTGAACTTGAGTAGTGTCTGGCCGTCGGGGTCATGTTCAAACACTGCTTTCAGTGCCATTCCAATCTGAAGCGACTCATGTTCGGGCGTAACTCCGACAATGTTAGTAGGCACGATCACGTCTTCTTCCAGTTGAACCAGGGCAGTTATGTACGGTAGATCACCAACAAACCCCATGTGGGGTGCAACGTGGATAATCGCGAACGTGAACAGCTCTGCATTGCCCGATGCTTGTGCCCATTCGATTCCATCACTGCCCGTTTCAGGGTCAGAGATTGAAAAGTTCCTTGGATAGAACTGGTACTTTCCGGTGGCTTTCGATCGCTGAAGCCAGATTTCTTCGCTCTTCAGACCTTCCCAGTATCGATCAGACTCGGGCTGCGGAACTGGCTGAGGTTTTGGTGTTACGTTGCTCATATCTAATCAGCCCCCAATACAACTGTTCCGGTCGACGATAAAAGTCCACCTGTGCCGTGAGCTACCGCCAAATTGCAATCTTCTACCTGACGCTCGCCGGCCTGTCCCCGCAACTGTCGTGCAGCCTCAACGACGGTGAAGATGCCGTACATGCCAGGGTGCGTGTACGATAGTCCGCCTCCATTAGTGTTCATCGGGAAGTCGCCACCGGGCGCAGTTCGCTGCGAGGCAACAAAGTCAGGTCCTTCTCCCGATGCACAGAACCCAAGATTTTCAAGGCTGACCAAAGCGGTATACGTAAACGAATCATAGATCATCGCCAAATCGATATCTGAATGCGATACGCCTGCCATTTCCAGCGCTTGAGGTCCTGTATTTCTACCGAACGCACGTGTGAGATCGGGCATTTGAGAAATACCTGAATGATCGTGTCCTTCACCCGCCCCAAGAATTTTCACACTGCCGTTCTTGGCGTCTCTCGCTCGCTCGGGCGTCGTGATAACGATTGCTGCGCCAGCGTCGGTCACAAGGCAGCAATCCAGCAGATGGAACGGCCAGGCTACCCACTTAGAGTTGTGATAATCGTCGAACGAGGTCGGCTTATCGTAGAAATACGCCATCGGGTTCAGATTCGCCCATTTGCGAGTCGAGACAGCGATTTCGGCCATCGCCTGTCGGGTTCGATCTTCGCCATATTGGTGCATGTATCGTCGAGCAGCCATCGCATACGAAACGGGAGGGCCAATAATGCCGTACGGCGCCTCATACTGAGCCATCGGCGTGCCGGGATTGCGTGGGATAGGAGCTCTATCACTTCGCCCCGATTGCCCGTGCGTAATCAGCGCAACTTCGCAGTACCCAGTTGCGATCGCAGCAAGTGCGTGCGCAACGTGAATAACGAAGGATGATCCGCCAACCGATGTGCTATCGGTGTAGCGAGGTTGAATGCCTAGATATTCGGCGACATCTAACGTTGACCATCCAGCGGTGAATAGAGCATCAACATCAGATAGTTCTAGCCCTGAATCGTCCAGCGCATTGATAGCGGCCTCTGAATGATGAGCGAGCGGTGATTTCTCGGGAACCTTCCCAAGCTTGTTCGATTCGCCAACGCCCACGATGTGAGCCTGACCCGATAGGTTTTTAAGTCTCTGAATATTTGGCATGTTTTATTAACTTGATCCAACTGCCGGTCACCGATTCTTAGGCAACCAATTAGCGGTGGCGAACGCTTATTGCATTGGGGAGTAAGGGGTCGGAACTAACAATTGATTCCGCACGTTCTTCACAATCTGGCCATCTTTGTGAGATTCGTCGAGAACTCTGTTCCACTCTGGATCGGCGCGGAAATTCGCCCAAGATTCCATTCGACTGCTGGCGTCTTTATAGGCCAACATGTAGGTGAGTTGATGATTACTTTCACCGAATTCAGTAGTCCAGTAGCCAACGTTCTTGATGCCGTGCTTTTCAAAAAGCTTAGTTGTGTGGTTGGCGAATCGGTCATGAAGATTCGGTAGCTGACCCGGCAGACATTCGTACACGCGTATTTCGTAGAGCATCAGAATTCCTATCACCAGATCATATCGATCCCAAAGTGGCGATCAAAAATTTACGTTCTGACAATATTCTGAATAGCCGCGCCCGGCTCGTCAACCGATAATACGGTCGCAGCTTCGATCATTCGCTGAAGTGTCGGGTCATGAGGTTGGTGAGCGAGTGTCGGACCTTCGAGGGAAGAAATAGCAATTCGATTGCGGCTTAGCACTTCGACGTCAGTTCCAGAAACCAGTTCTAATCCGTCGATGTGTACGGCTAGCCCAGAAATAATTTCAAAGCCACCGTCGCTTTGTTCCTCGATGAAACTCTTGAACTCGGAGGGCGCCGGCGCAGCACCTTCGACTCCTTCGATTGGAGTTTCGTCGAATGTGGGAATGTTCACGTTGAACAGTGCGCCTCGCTCAGTCTCAGCACTAAGCAGCTCAGTCGTAATCGCACCGATAACGTCTTTAACTGTAGGGTCGTCGAAATTATCAGAAGCATCCATCGAGAATGCACAGGCTTTCACGCCCTTTGCCGCAGCTTGTATCGCAGCACCCATCGTGCCTGAGAGGAAAACGTTACGACTCGTGTTGAAACCGGGGTTTATGCCCGATACGACAGCATCGGCACCACCAAGTAAGACGTGCTCTAGTCCTAAAACCACCGAATCGGCGGGTGTACCACTAACGGCGTAGCATTTCACTCCTTCCACTCGGCTCGGGGCTTCATTGATTTTCACTGAGGTTCTGAGCGTCAGCCCAGTGCCGATACCAGACTGGTTACCAGCAGGAGCGACGACTGTCACTTCGCCGAGATCTTTTACGGCTCGCACCAATGACCAAATCGCGGGGTTGTCGAAGCCATCGTCGTTAGTTACAAGAATTTTCATACGCTAAATCGTAGAGATAACCCAGATGCTTTGCATGATTGTCAAAGGCGAAGTTTTGCTGAGGCCTATTTTACTGATCTCAACTCTACACGAGAAGAAAATTGTCGATAAGACGAGCGTTCCCGATTTTTACAGCCAACAACGCCTGAGCTGAGTAATTGACTTCATCCAGCTCTTCGAAAGTATCGACATCAGCTATCGATGCATAGTCGACTTCGGCAAGAGGCTCTCGGGCTAATATCGAATTGAGCATAAACCGCAGCACTTCACCTGAACGCTCTCCTGAATCGAACAATAACTTGGCGACTGTTAGCGCTTTGAACAAAATCGTTGCGGCTTGTCGTTCTTGAGGAGACAAATAAGCGTTGCGGGTGCTAATGGCGAGCCCGTCTTCTTCGCGAACCGTCGGTATCGGGATAATTTCTATCCCGAAACTCAGTGATTCGTTTACATGCTGAATGATCCGAAGTTGCTGAGCATCTTTCTCACCAAACGTCGCTTTAGTTGGCGAGATAATCGAGAACAGACGTGCAATTACAGTCGCCACTCCATCGAAGTGACCAGGCCGCTGTGCACCTTCGAGCAAGTTTGCAACAGGACCAGGATCAACAACTGCAAGAATTTCACCCGGTGGGTAGATCTCTTCTTGCGATGGCACGAATACGAAGTCGGCTCCGTGTTTTTCAAACTCTGCAAGATCGGAAGTTTCGTTCAACGGATATGTCGACAGATCTTCGTTTTCGCCAAATTGCGTTGGGTTCAGAAACAACGATCCGATCATCACATTGCAGTGCGGTCGAATTGTGTCCAAATGCGCACTGTGTCCACGGTGCAAACCGCCGAGGGTAGCAACAAGACCCACTGAACCAGTCAGCACGCGCCGAACTTCCCGCATCTCCGCGGCATTACGAATAACTCGCAT
>JAPKFF010000062.1:0-13151 GCA_028821715.1 Dehalococcoidia bacterium | reverse complement strand
ACTGTGTCTTCAGCAACAGAAGCTCCGACAGTTGAAGTGTCGAGAACATATGCCCCTTGATCAAGTTTCAGAATTGCGATATCCACGTCGTCTAGGCCAGTTACTCCGAGGTCGTCAGTACGAATGAAGTACTGATTGTCGCCAAGTGCCTGAACAATTGCTTCAGGATGACCAGAATCAGTCAAAGCTCCAGTAACGTCTGCAGCTGCAGTTTCGTTATCGGAGAACTGGTACGTGATGGTACTACCCGACGTGAAGTCGATACCCAATTTCAAGCCTGAAGTTCCTAGCACCACAACCGAAAGTGCAGCAAGCACTATCGAAATAGTGAGGAAGATTCGGCGCTTTCCTACGATATCCATTAGGAGTTACCTCCAGCCACTGAGTCGCTAGTATCGCTTTGACCACGCACAGGTACGAACAGGTTAGAGTTGTTACCCAGTCCCGTCGATGCAAACAATCGAAGCAGCAAGCGGCTGGCGAAGAATGCGGTGAACATGCTCAACAGCACACCAATTGCGAGTGTCAGAGCGAAGCCCTGCATAACGCTAGTGCTGAAACGGTCACCGAACCAGAAGAGAACAACAGCTACAATGATCGTCGACATGTTTCCGTCTCTAATCGATGGCCATGCACGATCAAATCCGGCGGTGATAGCAGCCAACAGGCTCCTGCCAGATCGTAATTCTTCCTTAGTACGCTCTGCAATCAGAACGTTTGCATCCACTGCGAAACCAAGCGACAGGATGACCGCTGCAGCACCTGAAAGTGTCAGGGTTACAGGAAGCATCTTGAATATGCCAAGCAGCATGATCGTGTATGCAACAAGGGCGATCGCAGCTACGAGGCCAGGGACCTTGTAATAAGCAATCATGAAGACTAGGAGCAGAGCAAGTCCAACACCACCGGCAATAAGGCTCTTCTGTAGAGACTCTTTACCGAGCACGGCGTCGACGTTCCGTTCCTGAATAAGTTCAAGTTCTACAGGCAGTGCACCAGACCGGAGTTGAATTGCGATTGTACGCACTCGCTCTGTAGTGAAGCTGCCACCCTCGATGATCGCTCGACCACCTGAGATGCCACCGTCGCTCACACCAGGAGCAACGAGTTCCTCATTGTCGAGGTAGATAGCCAAACGGTCGCCCTGGCGGGAAACTCGGTCGGTAACTTCGAAGAATGCGTCTGCACCCTTATCGTCGAACACAAGAGTAACGATTGGTCGAGGGATAGTTCCCTGCGAAACCGCTGGGAATGCGTCATCAAGATCGGCAGGATCGATTTCCGTTGCTGTTTCATTGAAGTAGGCAGGATTAGTACATCGTTCTAAAGCCCACTCTTCAGGGGATAGCCCATCTGGCGGCCAAGGAATGTCATTGGAAGAAGCAAGGGCGTCACCACACTCCCTGTATCGGAACTCAAGTTTTGCTGTAGAACCTATAACGGCCTTAGCTTCCTGAACTCCGCCACCTTCAATCCACTGAGTGAGTGTGCCCTGTCTGGAAGTGAACTGAATGCTTCCGATTTCACGAAGAGCACCGAGAATTCGCTGGTCTTCACCAAGAATCGGGTTACCGGCATCGTCAGTAGAAGTTATATCGAGACCGTACATTAGAATTGAGAAGAGACCTTCAGCACCGTCTACCTGCTCTACGTCGGCATCTGAACGACCTACCGAAGCGAAGGCGGCCTGAACCTCTTCAAGTGTAGGAAGAGTTTCGATGTCCTCAGTAGGAGCTGGGTCGATTGCAGTGTCATCGCTGATCACCGGTGGATCGACCTGCGGAATCACGTATCCGACCTGAAGTGCGACTGGGTACTGAGCAATAATTGCTTCACGCCATGCGTCGGCTTCGTTCTCGGTTACAACATTGCCAGCGGCGTCGAGAACTTCTGCTCGGATATCGTCGAGTTGTACCGTGAGAGAACCGTTCTCGTTTTCTTTCACCGATGCGTCTGGTCTACCAAGTTCGTTCTGGAAGAACGCTTCGAGCGTCTCTGCACCAACGGTATTGGCGCCGAAGTTCAATGTAATAGATGCACCGGTTTGTCCCGGAATCTGAACCAATACTTTGTCAGCTACCGAGTCGACACCGCCACCGAGGAGCTGAACGCTAGCTTCGCTCACGCCAAACTCGTTGACACGTTTGTCGATGATGTTTCTTACACCTTCCATGTCCTCACGAGTCGGCTCTCTGCCATCTTCGGGAACGACTTCGTAAACGAGATGCGTTCCACCCTCCAGATCCAGTCCGAGAGTCAGGCCCAACGGGCTGTCTCCACCACGGGTGAGACCGAGGACACTAACTTCGGAAATTGCCAATACAACAACCGAAGTGACAACCAATATTGCAATGAGGACTAGGCCTCTGAATCTACTCAATAGTTTCAGGCTCTTACGCGAAACGCGCCGCACAGGCGGCGTGTCTATGTGATTTATCTGACGTTAATTCACCAATCTGGTGCCGTCAGCATCTTGCTAGCACGAACTTCCGATACCGCCGTGTCGAAATTGACTCAAACAGCGGCATCGATCAAAACTTGAAATTGCTGATTCACACCGTGGCGTGGCCTCGGATGAATTCAGACAAGAGAAAAGTATAGCACTGGCTCAACGTAAATTCTCTTCAGGATTAGGGTCACGTTTTAGGCTTTCTTTGCTGTTTTATGATTCCAAGATAAGCCATTTAATGCGAATCGTCGGAGCCAAGAATTACGCCACCATCTAAGTGGGGATCGTCCGATTCAACGTGATCGTGCGTATGAGCAGTACTTTTTGGTGCATCAATGACGAACCCGGCTTGCCGTAAGTCGTACTGCATCTGATCGACTGACGATTCCGAATACAGATCGTTGAATTTAATAGTGGTGTAAACCACTTCGATGTCGGATTCCTCAGGTTCAGCATCCTCGTCGCTGTGGTCGGCGTGTACTTCGACCTCGACGTCATGCATGTGCGGTTCGTCTTCTTCTACGTGACTTCCAGCGGCTGCCAATTTTTCGTGGGCGAGAAGGTGATCGACGTAGAGAATGCCATTAAGGTGGTCGACTTCGTGTTCAAGTGCCTGGGCAAACAGATCTTCGGTCGTTATCTTCATCTTCGAGCCGTTCTCGTCGAGCCACCGCGCTTTAACGGTGACAGAACGAGTGACCATTCCTTCGTATCCGGGAAACGAAAGGCACCCTTCGATAATTTCTCGCTCGCCTTCGGTTTCTCGAATCTCAGGGTTAACAAGGACGAACGCGTCTTCGTCGCCGGGTAGATGAAGTGTGGCTACTCGTTGAAGTGCGCCAACCTGATTGGCAGCGAGACCTACTCCGCCCGCTGAATCCATGGTTTCAATCATGTCGGCGGCGAGTTCTTTTACCTTGTCGTCGACGCGGCGAACTACTCTGCACTTCTTGCGCAGAATCGGATCGGGAAACACCCTGATTCGCCTAATTGACACTTTCTATCCTTCTATGTTCCGCAGGCTATGCTCCACGGAACATCCTAGTAATTTTGTTAAGAGAAACCGCCGAGTAGCGTTTACCGACACCCGACTAAGCCGGATCGACATCGACTGCCCATAGCGAGCCACTCGGAACCAGTTCTAGAAGTCTCTCAGGATGTGATCCCTTGAGCAAGATTTGCCACCTGTACATATTCCGCATTTTTACTGGGTATCCGGGCGTAGGACCAATGACTTCAATACCAGTTTCACCGTGAGCTTCTCTCGCTTCCGATAGAGCTTTCGCCATTCGTTCGGCTTCGGCTTTAGCGACTTCGGCATAACCTGCTGAATGGCTCAATTTAAGTAATCGAGTAAACGGAGGATTCGCCTGTGCCGCTCGTAGCCGTATCTCGGTGTCGTAGAACATTTCGTAGTCTTGATCGGCAGCAGCAAGAATCGCGTAATGATCGGGATTGAACGTCTGGATCACAGCTCGACCGCACCACGCTCCCCTGCCACTTCTTCCAACGACCTGAGCTAGAACCTGAAACGCCCGCTCTCCTGCTCTGAAATCGGGAACAGCAAGACCAGTGTCGGCCGAGATAACCCCAACCAATGTGACTTTAGGAATGTCGAGCCCTTTGGCGACCATCTGAGTCCCTACTAAAACGCCTGCTTTGCTCTGAACAAATTCGTCCATTATCCGCTGATGATCGGCGGCCGTTTTGGCACTGTCCGAATCCCAACGAACCACTTCTACTTTAGGAAAGTATTGATTCACAGCCTCGACTGCCATTTGTGTGCCGGGCGACGACCGATGCATCTGTTTCCCATCGCATGCCGGGCACTTCGTACCTGCGCTAACTGTGTAGCTACAATAGTGGCAAACTAGCTTGCCGTTTTGTGCTCGTGAATCTTCGGAATTACGATGAAATGTTAGTGCGGTGTCGCATTTTTTGCATTGCCGAACCTGTCCGCAATCCTTGCACTGGATGAACGATGCAGAACCACGTCGATTCAGAAAAAGAATTACTTTTCCATCAACTTGAAGGGCATCCCGCATCGAATCGATTAACTTGCGACTGAGCATCTCGAAATGCCCGTCGGATCGCTCATCTCGCATATCGACGATATCGACCTTCGCCATCGACGGAGTGGTACTCGATACTGATTCGTTTCCAGCCTTATTTCCGGCGTCATCTTCGGCGCTTTGAGACGAGCCTACACGATCAGGAAGTGTCAGTAATTGATAGCGACCGGCTTTGGCGGCTCTGTAGCTGGAAATTTCAGGTGTCGCACTTCCGAGGACCAGAGTTGCTCCGGTCTCTTCCGATATTCGTTCAGCAACTGCTCGAGCGTGGTATCGAGGTGTTTGGTCGCCCTGCTTATACGTCCACTCATGCTCTTCATCGATCACGATTAGTCCGGGGTTATCAATAGGCGCAAATATAGCTCCTCGCGAGCCAAGAACAATCGGAAAATCACCGTTTTTCACTCGCCACCATTGGTCGTAGCGCTGCCCTATGGTCAAACCTGAATGGAGTATCCCAACCTTGCCTGGAAAACGTGATGCGATCCGACGTAGCGTTTGCGGCGTGAGGGCGATTTCAGGCACAAGGAACATCGCTCGTTTACCGGCGGCAATGCACGCTTCGATTGCCTGAAGATAGACCTCGGTCTTACCGGAACCTGTGACCCCGTAAAGGAGAAATTGCCGATCACTCGGATTCGAGGTGGGTTGAGCGGTGAGGATCTGAGCAACGATTTTATCAATTGCGTCTTTTTGCAGTTCCGTTGGTGAGTGGGGAAATTCCTGTTGGAAAAAGTAGTCGGCTAAAGGGTCTCGATCACGCCGAATTTTTCGTGTACTGAGCAAGTTTTCGCCAAACGCCCAGTTAACCGCAGTAGTCCCAAACTGCTCGTTAAGCGCTGATTTGGTCTGGGCAACTTTCCCAGAGAGGAACCATTCGAGCAGATCAGAACGCTTGTGAGAACGAGTTTCAGCATGCTCAGAGATGAGACTTTCAGCCTCAGTTTCGCTCACAGCGAGTTCGATCCGATTTGAATAGACCGCTGATACTCGTGGCTTCTCCCATTCAGATTCGGCATGAAATATCTGCTGCCGAACTAGTCGGTCGACTATTTGGCTACCGCCTAAACCTAATCGTCTCGCTACTCGTGACTTCGGGGCTCGGTCGTTTTCAATGACGTAGCTAACCGCAGCTTGTTCGCGATTGGAAAGCTCCCGATCTATCACTCCGGGCGAAATCCAAGTTCGCAGCCGGGACGATGCGCCGGGGGGAAGTAATAGCGAACAAGCTGTGAATAACGTAGTTCGGTAGAACTCAGCTACCCATCTGGCTACTCGAATGAGATGTTCAGCAACGAACGGACCATCAACCGTCCGGGCAGTGATGGATCTAATCTTGTCGAGTTCGGTTTCCGCTGTTGCGGTCGTTTCGAAAACCACGCCCTGAATGGTTCGAGAACCGAATGGAACCCACACCAAGTCGCCAACTACCAAGGTCAAAGTTTCAGGAATCGAGTAGGTAAACGTGCGCGAGTGTTCGTCGGGAAAATCGACGGCTACTTCTGCGAATCTCACTTACAACCTACTCCGTAACATTGGGTCACCTGAAATGAACTAACGGTGCTGGCAATTATCCTCTCAAGCCTAGCGTGATCAAACTACGCTGACACACAGAAATAAAAAACCCTCTCCCGTTTCGGGGAGAGGGCATTCAAATTCAATTTCGACACTTGAGGTCGAAATGTGACTATCGACGTTCCTTGATTCTGGCCTTCTTACCAGTGAGACCACGAAGGTAGTAGAGGCGTGAGCGTCGTACCTTTCCTCGTCGATCTACTTTGACCGAGTCAACATTTGGTGAGTGGAACGGAACGATTCGCTCTACGCCCACGCCGTACGAAACTCGGCGAACCATGAACGTGTCACCCGGGAGAGGGTTCCGTTCAACTCGGTGCTTGCCAGAAATAACAGCGCCCTGGAAAGCCTGAACACGCTGTCGGTCACCTTCCACAATGCGGAGGTTAACCGTGACTGTATCACCAGGTTGGAAGTCTTCGATATGGTCAAGCGTTTTTCGCTCGATCAGTGATGCGGCGTCCATGTCAAAATTCTTTCGTCGCGAAAAGACGCCCAGAGGCGTCGATGTGTTTCAGTGCAGTACGTTAAGTGTATAACCGAAAACCGTGATCCAGCAATACCGCTAATCACTATTTTTCACCTGTCAACGCCCGAGAGCATCCACAGTTGAGCAGATCAATCGTTTACGGGCCAGTCGTTTAGCAAGTCGGGGCGGCGCTCTTCAGTACGGCGTAACGCCTGCGTCCGACGCCATGCTTCGATTTTAGCGTGGTCACCAGTTAGAAGGATTTTCGGTACTTCGTGTCCCTGAAATTTGGCGGGCCGGGTGTAGATCGGACCTTCCAACAACGAATCGGAGCCGGGAGCGAACGAATCGTGCTTCGAAGAATTATCGTCACCAAGCACACCCGGAATGAGGCGAGCTATGGCATCGGTTACCGCCATCGCTGGTATTTCGCCTCCTGTAAGAACGAAGTCTCCAATAGATATCTCTTCGTCGACTCGTAGTTCGATGAACCGTTCGTCGACTCCCTCGTAGTGGCCACAGACGATAGTTATGGCGCCAAGCTCCGACAGTTCCTGAACTCGTCGATGTGCGAGTGGCGCTCCTTGGGCCGACATCAGGACCACCTGCGGTTTGCCCAAGCCAGCCTGCAAAGTTTTCTCTGCTATCGAGTCGACAGCGTCGACTAGCGGACCAGCCTGAAGCACCATGCCTGCGCCACCACCAAACGGAGGCTCATCTACAGTGCCGCGTTCGTCCCGCGCAAAATCTCTCAATTGAACGATATTGAGATCAACTTTGCCATTTTGAACTGCGCGTCCAATAATGCTCATCCCTAAAGGGCCTTCGAACATTTCTGGAAACAGTGTGACTATCGATATCTTCATGGAAATTGATCGCGATCGCTTGGTAGGTCACCTAAGACTAACGTCGCACGCACGTGTGTGCGCATGCGAGAAGCAACTGCATAACAGAGTGGCACAGCCCTGCTTTACAGCATCACGTCGATACTTAAATCGGATGGTCGCCTGCCTGTCGATCCTGAAGCACCTCGACAGCATGCTCGATTACTGGCAGTACGACACCCAAATTATCTCGAACTCCGCCGGTACTTCCCGGCAGATTTATGATCAACGTCGAGCCGCGGGCTCCGGTGACAGCACGAGATATCATCGCCATTTTCGTGACCTTTAGCGATTCTGCCCGCATGGCTTCTCCCATGCCGGGAATTTCAAAGTCGATCAAACCACGGGTCACTTCAGGCATCACATCACGAGACGACAATCCAGTGCCTCCAGTCGTCAAAACAACATCGACTTTTCCCGAGTCGCACCATGCTGTTATTTGGTCCGAAAGCGGATCGATATCGTCGGGCATCATAACCCTATCTACCACTTTATGACCTGCGCCATCCATGATCTCTACGATGGTGTCGCCACTGGTATCGGCCCGTTTCCCGGCGGAGCCAGTATCACTACTTGTTAGCACTGCGTAGGTGACTATTTCGATTTCTCCGTCTCGGCGCACGTCTTTTTAGGTGACCACAAGCGACCTAAGTACGAAGGTACCAATAAACTCAACTCTGAACTTGGAGTACTAACGTACTAGCGTGGTAAATCGGATGCTACCACGCCGAAGAGTACGTTCGTCACATCATTTTTTCGTAAAAACTAGATACGGAACGTATTGTCGTAGAAAGTGGCGATATGTCACAATTTGGTGTGTATTGGGTCAGAAAGGGGCAAAATTGGTTTGACTTCCGCCTGTCCATTGCCAAGAGAACTTCTTTAACAGCATGATTTTCGCCGGCGAATATGAGCACCGAATCGACCCTCAAGGCAGGGTCGCTATTCCTGCTCGGTTCAAATTGGCGTTTATCGACGGCATCGTTCTAGGTAGGGCTTACGACAATTGCGTTGTCATCTACACCCCTGAAGAGTGGGAACGAGCCGCCACCGATATTTCTCAGCAGCCTGCCACTTCGGCAAGCGCCCGCAAGTTGGCACGGCTCACATTCTCTGGTGCGTTCACCGGAACACTCGACCGTAATGGCCGAGTCGTAGTCCCAGTTCAGCTCCGTGAGTATGCCGGTTTGGGTGAAGACGTAGTGATTGTCGGTACCGGCAGGTTTATAGAGATATGGTCGGCAGCAGCATGGGCGGAAGAGCGCCGAGTGCTCGATACCGAAGCCACTGATATTGCAGAAGGTGCTCCCGCTGTTCAGCCTCGACCTGAACAAACCCAGATCGTGGTTCGACAGTTTGAAGCGGGGACGGAAGAGTGATTCTCATGGGATTAGAACTTCACCACGAACCGGTAATGATGCCGGAAATCATGCAGGCACTTAATGTCCAGCCCGGCGGTCGCTATATCGATGGAACTCTCGGCGAAGGTGGTCACTCGAGGGAAATCCTTCGGGCTGCAGATCCCGGCGGGCAGGTTCTCGGGCTTGATGCCGATGCCGAAGCTATCACCGTGGCAACCGATCGGCTCGCCGAGTACGGCGAATCGTTTAGGGCAGTAAACGCCAACTTCCGAGATGTTCGAGCCACTGCCCTTCAACATGAATTTGTTCCAGTGCATGGGGTGCTTTTCGATTTAGGTGTGTCGTCACTCCAACTCGACCGTGAATCACGCGGTTTCAGTTTCCGGCGTGCAGACCCGCTCGACATGAGATTCAGTTTCGATCAACAGATCACTGCAGCCGACATCGTCAATCGCTACGCGGAATCGGAACTTGCCGACATCATTTTTCATTTGGGTGAAGATCGAGCCGCTCGACGAATCGCACGGGCGATCATACGAAGTCGGCCGATCCTGACGTCAATCGAACTTGCAGAGGTCATCGAAAAGGTGAACCCACGTCGCGGGAAGCGCACTCACCCTGCAACCCAGACGTTCCAGGCAATTCGAATCGCCGTAAACGACGAACTCTCTGCTTTAGAGACGGCACTCGATCAGGCTGTTTCGCTGCTCGGCCAAGGCGGTCGAATGGCGGTTATTTCATATCACTCACTCGAAGATCGAATCGTCAAAAACTTCGTTCGCAAGCAAGCATCTGATTGCGTATGCCCTCCCGGAACTCCGATCTGCCGTTGCGACCATTTAGCCACATTGAAGGTAATAACCCGTCGCCCTTTGATTCCGACCGATGCTGAGACTGCCTCAAACCCACGTGCACGCAGTGCCAAGCTACGGGTGGTTGAGCGGATTTGAGCAACCTCATTATTTACAGAAATCAAGGCCTCTACCGACGAGTACGTTCGGCGATTTCACAAGGAACGGCAGCCAAAGCCGAACCACCAGATACCACGCGGCCCCTCCGTTAATCAGAACTCCCCATCCAACCCGACCCGAACATACATCCCGCACAGGAGACCATCATGTCGCAAGACAATTTCAGAGTAGCCATAGATATCGGCACCACTAAGGTTTGCACGATCATCATTCGTAAACGCGCCGATCACCGCGTAGAAGTCTGCGGAATTAGCACGATGCCTTGCAAAGGCATGAGCAAAGGAATGGTCGACGAATCGGCTTCCGTAACCACCGCAATCAAAGAATCTGTAAAAGCAGCGGCAGCCGATGCCGGTGTTGAAGTACACACTGTTTATGCTGGCCTAACCGGCAGTCACGTCGAGTCGAAGAATCGCTGGGCAAACGTTCCACGATCTGAAGGCATGCGTGCTGTAACAGATGTAGATCTTTCAGCAGCAAAGAAGGCAGCTGGTTCGATGGATCTTTCCGACGACCGCCGGCTTCTTCACGTTATTCCACGTAGCTATGCCCTCGATGGTCTTCACGGTGTTCGCAACCCTCTTGGAATGCACACTGGCGAACTTCACGTCGAAAGCCACGTAATTACCGGTTCGATTTCAAAAATCACTGAACTAGACAATGCCGTTTCCGGCGCCGGAGTTCGGGTTTCCTCGATGGTGGTTGAACCTCTAGCGAGCGCCGACGCAGTTTTGACTGCCGACGAACGCGAAGAAGGCGCAGTGCTAGTCGACGTTGGTGGCGGAACTTCCGACATCGCTGTTTACCACGACGGATCCGTCGTTCACACGGCAGTGATCCCAGTTGGTGGATTCCAGTTCTCAAACGACCTCAGCATCGCATTTGCAATCGACTTCGAGTCGGCTGAACAGTTGAAGATTGAACACGGCACGGCTGCACCTGAACTTGCTGGAATGAAAGAGGAAATCACTCTTCACCCAACGACGATGAAGCAGCCTCTCACCATTTCTAAGCGTGAGATTGGTCAAGTTCTTAAAGAACGTACATCTGAACTGTTCCGCATGATCCAGCTCAAGCTCGAAGAGCCACACCTCGCCGACATCCCAACCGATCGAATCGTGTTCACGGGGGGCGGAGCTAAGCTCAACGGATTCTTGAACATCGCCAAGTACATCTTCCAGCGAAAAGTTCGACTCGCATCACCTCGGGGTCTCGATGGAATGCCAGAAGACACCAACGACCCTGCCTACTCAGCGGTTGCGGGAATTGCTCTTTGGGGCATGCGCAACCTTCCTGTCGAAAACCACGTGGTAGAACGAAAGATATCTCACAGAACTGAAGATTCGGGAACCACAACTTCAGCCAGTAAAGAATCGGCGGGTGCACTGTCGATGATCCGTGGCTGGTTGCCAAAACGAGAGAAGGAGACTGCTGGCACGTAGACATCGTGCGGACAGATCCTCTAATCGGGCGCTAACAAAACTTACAACGCCGCTCACAGGGCGGCGCACCAAACCCCAACATTCGCGGTTACGAATTTCACCCGAAAAGTAAACAAGTAATCCCCAGGAGAACAAAAACAATGATCGACCAGGCGACAAACCCAATCGAACGAAACATCGGATCGGCAACGATTAAAGTCGTTGGCGTGGGCGGTGGCGGTTCAAACGCAGTCTCACGTATGTACCGAGACCGTATCCCTGAAGTTGAGTACATCACAGTTAACACTGACGCTCAGGCACTAACCCGATCTGATGTCCCGATTCGTATTCGAGTTGGTGACCGCACAGCACGTGGTCTTGGTGTCGGCGGAGACCCCTCTAAAGGTCGAGAATGTCACGAAGAAGATCGTGATGAAATCAAGCGAGCACTTGAAGGTGCCGACCTTGTATTTATCGCAGCAGGCATGGGTGGCGGAACAGGTACAGGTGGTTCGCCAGTTGTTGCTGAAGTAGCCCAAGAGCTCGGAGCACTGACGGTTGGTGTAGTAACCAAGCCGTTCAACTTCGAAGGGGCACGACGACGACGACAGGCTGAAGAAGGCATCAAGGCTCTTTCCGAAGTAGTCGACACACTTATCGTTATTCCAAACGACCGACTTCTAATCATGTCGACCGAAAACCTCTCGATGGACATGGCATTCCGCATGGCCGACGACGTTCTTCGTCAGGGTGTGCAGTCGATCGCAGAACTAATTCTTGTGCCGGGTGACATCAACCTCGACTTCGCCGACGTCAAAGCGATCATGTCGAATGCTGGTCCTGCATGGATGGCTATCGGTCAGGGTTCTGGCGATGACCGAGCAATCATGGCTGCTGAAGCTGCTATCGACAGTCCGCTGTTGGAAGTATCGATTGCTGGCGCACGTGGAGTGATCTTCAACGTTACTGGCGGTACCGATCTGACTCTTCAGGAAGTACAGCAAGCATCGGAAGTCGTATCAAACATGGTCGACCCCGATTGCAACATCATCTTCGGTATGATCACCGACCCAAAGATGGAAAACGAAGTGAAGATGACGATAATCGCAACTGGCTTCCCAGGAGCAGAGGCAGCAGCAGAGAAAGAAGCGGCCGTAACAGCTGCTCTAAGCGATGTGCTTGGCGATGAAGAAGCGCTTGATGTTCCTCCGTTCCTACGACACCACCGTTCAGCTCGCCGACGCTCGACTCGTGAGTTGGCTGCAAGCGATTAGAACTTTTGTAAGAAAACCACTTTTCAAATAGCTCTGCTCGATCGTTTTCTTCGGAAGGAAATCAAGTACGAGTCAATAAAAGACCCCGAGAGAACCGACCTTCTCTCCGGGTCTTTTATTATCTGTTATTGGTAGCCGCACTCAATACGAAATACACTTAAAGCATGATAAATAACTCAGAAGTTTCTTGAGCTCTATCAAAGATTGAAGACAGGCAAATAACGAAGCAAGTAAGCCTGAAAAGGCAACTTTCCAATGTTGAAGGGAAATGAGGCGTGGATGTGATGATTTGGTGATTTCAAGCAGTAGTGTTTAGCGTTGCCAACATACGAACATCAGCGACTTCTCCGAGTTCAATCCACACAACCAACCGGTCCACCCCAAAGTTGGCGGCATTTATGTGCTGTACGATATTAGTGAGCAGCCGCTGTACGTGGGACAGGGTCGAGCGGTCGACAAGCGAACAAGTAATCACAATGACAAATTCTGGTTCAAGTCACCAATAATCGAATTGGCGTTATACGTTCGGATCGATGATCAGATTTTGAGGGAACGGTTCGAGGTGGTATTGATTAAGTTCCTAACGAGAAAAGCCGCAATCAATAAGAACTCTAGCCCTCTTATTCAGGCCGGTGACCTGTAACTGCCTCAAGCATCGCTTGTATGTAACCCTGA
>JAPKFF010000175.1:0-2771 GCA_028821715.1 Dehalococcoidia bacterium | reverse complement strand
GGAGAAGCACAATACACACTAGTGTTGAACTCTCCTCTCGACCCAGTTTTCTACTTATCGCAGCTTGATCTCGAAGCATCAGGACTCTGGGCGTTAGAAGTAGGCGTTGAGACTGAACTTGGAACGGGCACGACTGTAATGTCGGTTCAAGTCGAATCACGTGGGCGAGATGGCACTGGAAATGGATGGGGCACAGCGCTGTTCACGCTGGTGATTTTATCATTCACTGTTGGTATTGGTTGGGTCTGGTACTCGTCTAGGAAGGCGATCAAGCGTCGTGACCGGCTTCGTTAAATAGAATTTGAGGTTGCTCCGCGGTTAAATAGATTTTGGTTGTGTTGAGTACAGACCGGGTCGGAATTATTGACCCTTTCCGATCTCCGTGCTAGGTTTGCGGCATGTTTACGTGGTGTGCGACGATCAATTAGGAACCGGTCTTCCCGGTGAGTAGTCGACACACTCTATAAGTCAATATTGAGTTCAGGGCTCAGGGTTGACTAGCGAGGAGCACGATATGACAGAACCGGTACGCTTTGAGGCCGAAGAGATCACTCCGCAAGAGAGTGGACGAGGAATGGTTGCTGAATCAGCACCATTCGTAGCCTCGGTTGAACGATTGATGATTCGAGTTCGTAGTGCGAATCTCAAGGATCATGGTCAGATGCTAGATAATCTCCAAGCTTGGATAGATCGAGCAATGTCTGGCGGAATCGACGTCCTTCGGGATGGCGATAAGATTTTAGGAACTCTCAATGGAAACGTGTCTGAGATGATCCGTTCTCGAACAATGCTTCGCCGCATTGTTGCGCCAATGGTTGGCCTTACGTTACTGACGGCTGCGCTAGCGGCAGTAACGGTGACAGTTTCAGGTGTTGAAGCACTATTCCTATCGACACCGCTTGAAATCGTATTTGCAGCAATCATTTTCGGTATCGCCGGAAGCGCTTTTACAGTCCTTCTGCGAACAGTGACAATGCAGTTGCAATATACCGAAAAAGTGGCGTTGTTTATGGTCGGCTTAGCTAGACCATTGGTTGGTGGAGTTCTAGCTCTGGCAGTGTTCGCACTGTTTGGTGCTGGAATTATCTCACTTCCGCTGATTTCTGATCAGGAAGCAACAACTCGAGTGTCGTTCTTGGCCGGTTACGGCGGAACGGGAATATTTGCTGGTCAGCTGGCACTGTTTGCATTCGCATTCGGCGCTGGAATCTTCGAGGGTTACCTCACACCACGCTTCTCACGAGGCATGGCACGAGTTGCTGACAAGATCAGCACTGTAACTTCGTAGTCTCACTAGTTCGACAACAGGAACGAAAATAAAAAGGCTGGTTCCATTTAATTGGGACCGGTCTTTTTATTTTTGGAGTTCAGAATGATAGTGGGCTAGATCGACGGGCGTCGATGAGACGAAAATCGTTCTCTCTAGCTCATCCACATCCACAGAATGATAATGCCGATGATAACCAATAACATTGCTAAAGCGATTAGTGACGACGCTATCGATTTCTGAGGGTTAGATTTTGGGTGATTCTTCAGGATTTTCGCTTCGATATCATCGCTGTTCATCCGACTTCCAAAATGCGGGTCTTAGAAATTCATTTGTTAACCTTTGTCACAGGATTTAAGGCAGTATATTCAGTCAAAAAGTACGAACAGCAGGATAAGCAATATGAACGGCGAAGCCATCAGGATGCCGATGACTGCGAGTCTGAACTTGGCTAATACTAGACGTACCCAGATCGAAGAGTGCTTCGATTTTTTGCCTTTCAAAAGCCGGCTATGCCGTTAGCCCTTCGCCCACCAGATGATTACGGCGAAAATTATGACGTAAAAAAAAGTCCGAATAACGAGTTGGCGAACAGTTACTGACCGCCGTCCATCAGGGTCACGATCGCCGCCGCCTCTGTTCCACATATTCATGATCGCTATCCTTTGGTGATTCCTAATGAACACACGCTATGATCGGAGCTAAACCGTGCCCTTGAAGGACGCTAACTGATCGGCAAAAGTGAACACGGCAGGAAGTCCGCCGGTGTGCAGAAATATGACCGTTTCATCGTCGGAAAATCCTCCCTCTTGTATCTGGTCGATCAAAGCAGCCATAGCGGTTCCCGTGTAGTTCGGATCGCAAATAATCGCATCGGTTTGGGCCGCAATGTGTATAGCCTCGTTGACCTGTGCACTCATCACACCGTAGCCCTCGCCAACGTACTGGTCGAGTATTCGCATATCGCTCTGCTCGAACGTCACTGGTAAGTCGAGTAGTTCCTGAATGTCCTTGTTGTGATCGAATATATATCCGCTCAGAGGAACATCGTAGTTCACCGTAACGCCGGTGAATTTCCAATCGAGGCCCATCGATTTTGCAGCGATGATGAGCCCTGCTAGAGATCGACCCGCAACGCCGATGATGTGGACGTTCTTTAAATCGTTTTCGTCAATTTGTTCGAGGATTTCGATGCCTGCCTGAACGAATCCGACCATTCCAACGATTCGCGGGAAGAGGTGGTCCTGAATCAGATAAGGCTTGTGACCATCAGCTTCTAGTTCTTCTTTCAGGCGAGTCGCGTAGCCTTCGGCGTCGCCAGACTGATATTCGTCGAGAAGGTGAAGCTCAGCTCCTAGGATTTTGTCGATCAGCAGGTTGCCCTGAACATTGCGATTCGCTGCGTTCTTGAGCACGAGAATGTAGCGCATGCCGATTTTATTGGCAGCGGCGGCGGTCATTCGAGCGTTGTTCGAGTGATAGTCCATGACGTTGATCATCACGT
>JAPKFF010000174.1:0-2782 GCA_028821715.1 Dehalococcoidia bacterium | reverse complement strand
CTATGCGTTTGAGAACTTTGATTCGACGGGCGCCTGGCGGAACTCTTATGTCGTGGCCGTTCCTCCCGAGCGGACCGAAAACGCAAAGACGGTCTCAGAGAAGCGATGGCCGACTAGCACCATTCCGGTTGATTCTAGCGCCAGGTTTCGCAACGGATCTGAGTACCAGAACATCACCGAGTATCGAAAATACATCATTGAGGGTGCCAGGCGCGATCGCTTCGTCCGTTGCTTCATTACCAAGCTGCTGACTTATGCGAACGGTGTGGAACCGGGCAAGAGGAATTACGGAGAGATCGACAAGATTCTGGCGAAGTCCGCGGAGAACGACTACCGAATCGTTGAGACGATTTCTGCGGTGATCGACAGTCCGCTTTTCCGTGAGTAGCGCTCGAAATCAGTAGGACGGGCATTATTACCTGACGGTGCGAAGTCACAGACAGGAGCACCCGTCTTGCAAATGCGGCAATTAATTGGTCGCTGGACTGGGGAAGATCGCACTACCCCGATCGCAGCCAGCCTTCTTTTTGCCACGCCCGTCACGAATCTGAGCGATCTCAATCGGCTTAATTGTCAACCGGCGCAACAGTTTCTCCCGCTGTCTCGTCCAGATTGTTTGATCGTCTAAGTTTGCTACCTTTACGTTGGCCGACTGCGGTTTCAAGAGATGTCCGAGCGTCTGATGAAGCGATCTCTTTTTGGTGATTCCGAAGCTGAGCGGCCAATTGTTTAACTGTCTTTTGCTGTTCAGGTTCCCGAGTAAGATTCTTAATCTCAAGCGTATCGGTCTGCATGTCGTAAAGTTCCTTAAATCGGTCGTCGGGATCTTCGGATATTTGGGTTTCGATATACTTCCAGCGATGCGTCCGAACAGCCCATAAGGGTTGGCTGCCGAGTTGTGGCGTGGGCGCTTCGTATAGAAAACTGGTTCGCCAGTTTTTGGGTGACTTGGCCTCAACCAACGGCAACAAACTGCGACCGTGAAACGTAGCGGGAATAGGTACTCCTGCGAGTTCAAAAATGGTTGCCGTCAGATCGATATTCAAGACGAGTTCATTGGCCGTGAGTTGTGTTGTGTCAGGACCGGATATCGCCATCGGCACTCGCATTGATTCTTCGTATGGGAGGACTTTGCTGGTCATGCCGTGTTCGCCCAGCAGCCAGCCGTTGTCTCCCATATAGATGATCCATGTGTTCTTACGTAGATTCCGTCGTTCCAGCTCATCGAGAACACGGCCTACGGCTGCGTCCATCTGCTGAACAGCCGCATAGTAGTCGCGGGCATGCTTGCGAATTGCCTCCGGCTTATCGTAGCCAAACTTCAGAGCCTTGGTGCGATTACGCGCGGTCTTCAGATACTCCGGTTTGTCGGATAGATCATCATTCCATGTCTGCGGCAACGGCATCTCGTCGACGTTATAATTGTTTAGATATTGTTGTTGAGCGGGCCATCCGCCGCCGGAGGAATGCGGTACTTGAGTACACATCCACAAAACAAATGATTTCTTCGCTTCTTGCGATTCTCGGATAAAACGAATCGATTCATCGGCGGTCACATTGTCAACAAATCCCGGTTGTTTACCGGTTATACCGTTGATCGTGAATTCTCGGTCGTACCATGTGCCGTTCCCACGACACGTCGACACAAACTCGAAACCGCATTCCTGCGGTGTCGTCTTCAGATGCCATTTTCCCGTGACACCGGTTCGGTATCCAATGTTGTGCAAGGCCCGTGCAAATGTCGGTTCACCCATTTTCATGTTACGCCCACCGAGAGCAGTGACGCCGTTAGAACTGCCGTATCTGCCGGTCAGGCAGGCCGCTCGGCTAGGAGAACAGATAGCCAGGGTGACGAACGCGTTACGGAAATAAACGCCACGCTCGGCAATTCGATCTAAGTGCGGCGTGTGGATTCGATCGTTGCCCGAAGAGCCAAACCCGTCCCACCGATGATCGTCGGTTAGAATAAACAGGATGTTTGGGCGAAGTTCATCAGCCAACAACGGCGAGGCAGGCCATGCGAGTAGGAATCCAGCCAGGAAATGCAGAAGATATCTCATTTTGTTTCCCATGTTTATATAACAGAAAGCCTTGTTTTTGTTTCATCAACCCAGTTTAAATCACACTCAGACTTGCCCCGTTCCGAGAACCGTGCCGACATCAGCCAACTATTGTCCCGCTGAGTCGTCGACGGCGTGGCCACCGAACTCGATCAACATTTCCCTACAGATTATCTCCGTTTTACGTACAGGTAGTGCACTCCAAATCCTTTGCCGACTTTATCCATAAATTTGGTGTGGATGTCGTGCCTCCCTTTATTCAACGGCACGATAAACTTCGCTTCCAACATGTCGTCGGTTACATCGATCGTTTTGTCGAAGTCGGATATTTTGAGCCTAGCGTTTACCACTGGCAGTGCTTTGCCCGCAACCATTTTCGTCCCCCCGTAGGTATTGGACGGAATTCGCACTTCCGCCGCAGAAGAAATCGGCTGGTTGACTGTTGCCGGCCAACGCCGCAAGCGAAACTCGTATGTGCCAGCGCGGTCGACTTCCACCGGAATCGAGGATGGGTCGCCAGCGCCCGCGATAATGCCTGGCTGCCACCAACCGAGCCCCTTCCTGCCGTGCCAGTGGTCTGGGGTGAACTCGACGGGATTTTGTCGATCGGAGCCAATGACATATCGATGATCCGGATCGGCGTTTCGCTGGTTGACTCTTTCGAGTTCCGCATTCAGTTGGCCTACGACCTTTGGGCGAGAGGCGGCAAGGTTATGCGCTTG
>JAPKFF010000173.1:0-2821 GCA_028821715.1 Dehalococcoidia bacterium | reverse complement strand
CGAGGCCTTCCAAATACAGGTAATATCACGACCCTCAATCGAAAACGATTGAGGGTCGTTTTGCGTGATGCCAATGGCACGTTTTCTTTTTGTTGCTGCCCCTATTGGAGGTTGTGAGTTTTGTCGGATAGTTCTTTGAACTCAGAATTGGTATTTAAGACTGCTCGTGAACAGGCGAAGTTGATCGCTGACGGCGAGATATTGTCCGAAGAGCTTGTAAACGCTCATTTGGATCAACTCGAACGGGTGAACCCAGCAGTCAACGCAATGGTCACGGTGGTTGCTGAGTCGGCTTTGGAGCAGGCGTGCGAGTCCGATATGGCTCGTTTGGCTGGCGAAGAAATGGGGCCTTTATACGGTCTTCCAATCGCCATCAAAGATCTTCAGAACACCAAAGGGATTCTTACGACTCAGGGATCGCCAATCTATAAAGATTTCGTACCTGATTCAGATGCTTTGATCGTAGAGCGGGTGAAAAAGGCTGGAGCGATCGTAATTGGTAAGTCGAATACGCCCGAGTTTGGAGCTGGATCTCAGACGTTCAATACTGTGTTTGGATCTACCAAAAATCCGTACGACGTTAGTAAGACATGTGGCGGTAGCTCCGGCGGCGCTGGAGTGGCGCTTGCAACTGGAATGGCGACTCTCGCCACCGGTTCTGACTTGGGCGGTTCTTTGAGGAATCCTGCTGCATGGTCGAACGTTGTTGGTATTCGACCCAGTCCGGGACGAGTTCCTTCGGTTGGTGGTGACCTCGGTTGGCTAAATCTTTCTACAGATGGCCCAATGGGTCGTACCGTCGACGATGTTGCGCTTCAACTCAGCGTTATGGCTGGTGATGACCCTCGCTCGCCGCTGTCGCTTCGAGAGTCGAGTGCGGGATACGCAGGTTCGTTAGGACGAGATTTCAAGGACGTTCACATTGCGTGGAGCAAGGACCTTGGCGGTCGACCTATGGACATAGAAAACAGTAGGGTCACAGAGTCTGTGAGGCATGTTTTTGATGATCTAGGGCTGATCGTGGATGACGACGAGCCAGATTTTTCAATGACTGACGAAATTTTCCAAGTGCTGCGGGCTTACAGTTTCGCGGTCAAACACGAGACTCACTTGCGAGAACATCCCGAAAAGTTGAAAGAAACTGTTCGATGGAACGCCGAGCAGGGTTTGAAGCAATCGGGGATAGACGTTGCTCATGCCGAGCGATTACGAACGCGATTGTGGGAGCATCTTTTGGGGTTCTTCGACAAGTACGAATTTCTCGCAATGCCGGTTACCTCTGTACCGCCCTTTTCGATTGATCTGGAATACCCGAACGATATAAACGGTGTTGAACCAGAAACGTATCTTGACTGGATGTGGCCATGCTACACCGTGTCGGTTACAGGGCTGCCAGCAATGTCAGTTCCGGCTGGATTTACGAAAGATGGTCTGCCAGTTGGATTACAGCTGGTGGGTCGACCTCGTGACGAGATGGGACTACTTCAGTTGGCAAGTGCATTCGAGGGCGAGACAAACTTCTGGAAACAACGACCGAGCGTGGTCGAATAAGAGACCAGGCACGCACGACTTCTCGACCGAAGCGAAGCACAGTGTAGAGACCTACGGCGGTTGGGCATCTCGGGGGGCGAAGATTGGAAATGAACGAAAAATTACCCAACGCTCTTCCCCTCCGAAGATCCCTCGACTCCGATGACTTCGCTCGGGAAGTCGGAATTACGCAGTCGCGGCGAAATAGTACATAAGGAGAAATCAACATGGATCTTAAACTTCTAGGTAAACGTGCTGTGGTTACGGGCGGCAGTCGAGGAATTGGAAAGGCCATAGCTCGAACGCTGGCAGAAGAGGGTGTTTCGGTTGTGATCTCGGCTCGCGGGCAAGAAGCGCTCGATGCGACCGCCGAAGAACTAACTAACGAAACTGGTTCGACGGTTACTGGCGTCGTTGCTGATACAGGGTCGGATGACAGCGTGCGCAATTTGATCACCGAGGCAAAATCTGTTTTAGGTGGCATCGATATTCTCGTCAACTGTGCTGCTCGTCCCGGTGGACAAAGCACTGTGCCGACTCTCGCCGGGGTGACAACCGAAGAGTTCAACGATCACATGAATGTGAAGGTAATGGGCTACTTGAGATGTGCTCGTGAAGTGGGACCGATCATGACTGAGCAGGGCTGGGGTCGGATCATCAACATTTCAGGAATGGCATCTCGAAACGCCGGAACAGTAGTCGGATCGATGCGAAACGTTGCTGTAACTGCAATGACGAAGAACCTAGCAGCCGAACTTGGTACGCACGGTATAAATGTCAGTGTTATTCATCCTGGCATGACTCGTACAGAGGCGACCGCGGGCGTTGTCGCTAAGCGTGCCATTGCCGAGGGGATTAGCGAAGATGAAGTCGAGCAAAAGCTGGCGCAAGGTAATTTGTCAGGCACGATTATCGATGCTTCCGACATCGCCTACGTTGTCACAATGCTGGCTTCACCACTTTCGATTGCGATAAATGGCGATGGAATCGCCGCCGGTGGCGGAGTCGGAACGGCCATCTATTACTAGTCAGTGTTCGATTGCAACGAAATGTAGTGCGTTCGTATCAACTGACTTAACCGCAGTTACGACGGCGTACTCGTCGACAACACTCAATCACCAAGTATTATTGTGTGACTCTGGCGTCGAGTTATCGTTCTTCGCGTCCGATATTGGATCCAAAAACTCAGTTCCTAAATATGTCCGCACGGAGAACTACGCCAGATGACCAAACTTGCCGCCAACCTTTCGATGATGTTCAACGAGGTAGACTTTCTCGACCGATTCGAGGC
>JAPKFF010000061.1:0-13507 GCA_028821715.1 Dehalococcoidia bacterium | reverse complement strand
AAGCGTTAGCTAATCTTGGGATCAGAGCATGTTTCTGGAATCCAAATCGGAATCGTAGTTGGTAAAATTCATCCGTTTTCGATTCGCTACGCATTGGATTTAGCAGCACCCACCTAATCAACAGAGAGCAGACGATGAAATTTGCAGATCTACTTATGCAAGACGCATCCCAACGTGGTGTCAAACACGTGTTTGGTTTGCCAGGATCAGGATTTCCGATGGATGCAATGGAGGCCGGCAGGAAGGCAGGAGTCGAATTTGTTCATGTAGCCCATGAATCTTCTGCTGCCATCGCTGCTGCATATTATGGAGCGGAACTTGGTACTGCCGGGCTAGCTATTGGTGTTAAAGGGGTTGGTGCTGCGAACATGGTTGGTGGTGTTGCGAATGCCTTCTTTGAGCGAATGCCCGTGGTGTGTGCATTTGAAGCCGGTGCAACCAATTCGGATACCGATCTTGTCCAAGTGACAGACCATGGTGCATTGTTCGGATCGATCACTAAGTCCTATGGCACACTTAAACGAACATCGGCCAACAAGATGCTGGGTGATGCGATTGCGACTGCCACAGACGGTCGGCGAGGACCTGTGGTTCTCGATTACCCGTCTAATTTCGACGATGGAGATTGCGGTGATATTCCCACTGCCGCAGATGAATACGTCGAAACTTGTCCCGATACTGCAGCACTCAAAAGTGCCATGAAATTGATCTCTTTGGCAAAACACCCGATGGTAATCGCGGGAGCCGATGTAGCGACAACCAAAGCTACGTCTGAACTTTTGGACTTTGTTGAGACTATCGGTGGAGTAGTGCAGGTCAATATGGACGCCCGAGGGGTGTTTCCTGAATCCCATCCGCGTTTCGCTGGTGTGATGACCGGAAACTATGTTCCAAATACTGTCGAGGGCGAACTGCAAGAACTTTGTGATCTAGCCATATTGGTTGGTGCCGATTCGTTAATGACTCATGCTCCATGGGGTTTCGATATGCCTGCTGTTGAGCTTGTATCACGAGCTGAGTACAACACCACGGTTCCGAATCCGGAAGTACGTGTAAATGGTTCTCTAAAAGAGTCGCTTCGCGCACTCTCTAAAACTGACAGTTCTGGTGTGTCGATAGAAGAGATTGATCTAGCGAAACAGAATGTATTGAAGTACTTCGAGCGACCCAGCGCTGCAAAATTTGCCATACAAGATATCGTCGCCAGTTGTCGTGACACTCTGCCTTCCGAAGGTGTTGTGATTTCCGAAACAGGAGCGTTCATCCGGATGCTTGAACACCTATGGGAATTTGACCGATTCGGCAGTTTTCTCGGCACATCCGGCGGTCGCACTATGGGGCTGATGATTCCAGCGGCTCTTGGTGCCAAAATGGCGAACCCGGATGTACCTATGATCGGGATTGGTGCAGACGGTTCTACCCTGATGCGGTTAGGCGAATTTGAAGTATTCGCAAGAATGAACGTGGCAATGCCGCTAGTGATCGTTAATGATCGGGCACTTGGAACGATGAAATCTCGTCAGGTATCGAGGGGTTTGTCCTCGTTCGGGCTCGATCTCACCCCTGTCGATTTTGCAGCGGTGGGGCGTGCTGCAGGTCTGAACGGTGTAATCGCCAAGTCACCCGAAGAATTCGATGTCGCCCTTGCAGCTGCAATGACATCCGAAAAAGCAACAGTAATTGATGCTCGAATTGATCAGCAGCCGTATTGGGATAGTTTCGCACTATCGATCGGTGACATCCCTAAGGATTAGTCATCGATCATCAGGCAGTGCGGGCAGGACATGAACAGATCTCCTCAGCAAATGAGTAACTATGCCATTCCATCCCAACACTGAGTTCTGACAAAACCCTTACTTACAAGTACTGTTTGGATGTATGAAATCAGAAACCCCAAATAACGATTCCGCTCAGAATGACGACCAGATCTCGGAACGATCTGAAATTATCTCAACTGTTCATACGGACTCGCGGCAGAGCTGGCTAAAAGGCCGAATCAACCTGTGGCGTGAATCCGGTCTTATTTCTGACGAACAATCCGAATCGATTATTAACTTTGAAGCAGCGCCTGAGGCTCCCATCCGACTCGGGGTCCGGTTCAGCCGACTTATAGTCGTCCTCTCGACTCTTGGCGCCATCCTAATTGGAGCGGGAATAATCTCGTTTGTCGCAGCCAACTGGCAGGGTATTCCAGCTATAGCAAAGCTCGGCTTCCTCATCGTGGGGCAAACCGCAACATACTTGGTCGCTTACCAGTTCCAATTTGTTCGAGGCTACCCACGTGTAGGTGGAGCGATCATGTTCGCAGGGGCGGCTTGGTTTGGAGCTAATGTGTTCCTTGTGGCTCAAAGCTACCACCTGTCCACCGATAATCCTGATCTGTTGATCTGGTGGTTTATTGGCGTATTACCGCTCGCCTACATCGCCCGATCAAAGGCAATAACGGTTATGGCGGTTGGTATTTTCGTCGTTGGTATTTCGTGGAAAGCGGCGTCGCAAACCGATGATGCAGTGAGCGGACTACTAGTGACCGCTATTCTGTTGTTTGCAGGCGCAGCGATCTATTCGGTTGGTCTTGCACACATGCAAAGAGCGAGCGCAAAATTCTTCGCAGCCCCCTATATGGTTGGCGGAGCACTTCTGGCGATAATCGTGACGTACATGTTCACTTTCGCCGGATTTGTGAACGATTACGAACGAAACTCAGCGCTAGAAAACTTTGAAGTTCCCAGTGGATATATAGCACTCGCCGCAGTTGTATCCGCAATAACGATAGTTTCGCTGATGGTGGCCAATTGGAAATTAGTCAGATCTGAAAAACGACTTTCTGTCAGATTGGCTGAACCAGCAATAATCACATTGACCATCATCGCCGGCTGGTTTATGTCGATCCATATGTTCGAATCAGCAGCACCATACGTCATCTTATTCAACTTGCTATTGATAATTCAGATATTCGGAATTATCGGTCTCGGCGTAATCAACAAACGTGAAGCATTCGTAAACATCGGAATAGTGTTCTTCGTCATCGATCTTTCAACCCGTTACATCGAACTTACGGTCGACATGCTCGGTACGTCACTGGCGTTTATCATTGGCGGTCTGCTACTTCTCGGGGTTGGCTACAGCATGGAGCGTGCAAGGCGTAGATTGCTACGCCAATTTGGGATGATGGAGGCCACACAATGAGTTCCAAACTTAAACGTCTCTTCATCCTGATAATAGCGATACAGATCGTATTCCTGCTCGGACTGGTAGGTTATCGGGAAACGATTCTCGCTGGTGGCCGTACCGCTATATTACAAACCGTCCCGGTTGATCCGCGCGATCTTTTCAAGGGCGAATACGTGACTTTACGTTATGAAATCAGCACTCTCGGTAGTCCACAGGTCAATCAAGATTCGAAAAGGTTTCAACTATTGGGTGACATCATTGAAGGCGATACGGTGTACGTAGCGCTCTCGAATATCGATGGCGACGAATACTCTCTAGATGTACAAACCGGTGAACCATCTGCTCGAACCGATCTTTTCATAAAAGGACAAGTTGCTACTAGAAATAACGATGTGATAACCGTCGATTATGGTGTCGAACAGTACTTCGTTCCCGAAGGGAGCGGTCTTGAAATCGAACAAGCTGATGAACTAGAGGTTAGAGTCAAGATCAACCGTTCAGGAACAGCGGCGATCGATGCCCTCATCGTCGAGGGTGAGGATTGGGAACCCTAAAACACGGTTCTGACAGAACCAACATGTTCAAGAAAATCACATACGAGTATCTATTTCAGCCCTCACAGCTCTCAGCCTTGCAACTTTAGTCAGCGCCTCAGACGGAGATTACACCGACGTCACAATTGCCAATGCCGACCTAACGAAGAAGGCGTAAGCGGTCAGATGAAAATCTAGGCTGCACTAGTACTTCCGAAGACTCCTTCGATGTCGAACATCGACCGTGGTAACGTTAGCGATTCCTTGGAAATCAGCCGAGACTACTCAAAGTTCACAATCGCTAATGGTGACTAGAACGAGGAGCAGGGTTCAGCTATTGGAACCACAGTACGGTATTTATCTTCCTATAGCAGCGGGTCAGTTCATACATCGATGAAGACAGCGACAAGCCATCTGGTACGAACGTAAAAAACATCGAGGCCTCCGACTCTGCTGAACAGGACTAATTGCAAACTCTGTCAACGTTATTGCCTAGCGTTGCTTTCGAAACAAAGTTGCAGGTCCGTCGATCATTGGATCGACGGACCTATTTTCGTCAGGTTGCTGAGCCTTTGCCGCTAGCTCGATTACGAACTAGTAGAGGTAACCTCTGATGGTCCGGTGTACTTGAAGTCAAATGATGAAGGCTTGTACTGTTTGGCCCAGCGGTCAGATTCGCCGTCTAGCTGTGCCTGTGCATACAAAGACCAGTATGGGTTTCGCATTAACTCTCGACCAATGAACACCGCATCTGCTTGTCCGGCTTGGAGAATCTCTTCAGCCTGTTTCGCTTCAGTGATCAAGCCGACAGCAGCTGTCATGATTCCTGCCTGATTACGAATAGCATCGGCAAACGGAACTTGGTATCCGGGTCTAAGTTCCAGCACTTGATCGGCTGAATTACCGCCTGCTGAAGCGTCGACAAGATCGACTCCGGCATCTTTCATCCACTTTGCGATCTGAACTGAATCCTCGATGTCCCAGCCGCCTTCAACAAACTCTGATGAAGATATTCGTACGAATAGGGGAGCGGACTCTGGAATGGCTTTGCGAATCTCAGTGATCGTTTCTAATGCAAAGCGGCAGCGGTTTTCTAGTGAACCGCCGTATTCATCTTCTCGGTGATTGGAAAGAGGAGACATGAACGAGCTTGCGAGGTAACCGTGAGCGAAGTGGAGTTCAACGACTTTGAATCCTGCCTCTAACGAATACAGCGCACCATCGACGAACTGCTGAGTAATCTCTGCGATTTCCTGGTTCGTCAATTCTTGGGGGGTGCCGAAAGAGCCGTCGAACTCAATCGCGCTAGGTCCGACTATTTGCCAGCCTTTTTCGTCTGATCCAAGATGTCTCTTGGGGGTGTTCCAAGGTTCTGTGTGAGAAGCTTTTCGACCACCATGGGCTATCTGAATACCTGAGACGGAGCCCTGGTCGGCGATGAATTTAGTTACAGGTCGCCAAGCATCAACATGGGCGTCCGACCATATACCGGAGCAGCTAGGCGTAAGTCGACCTGCAGGGGTGACAGCTGATGCCTCCGCCATTACAAGTCCTGTCCCGCCGACAGCCTTCGAGCCCAGGTGAACCATGTGCCAGTCGGTTGGTAACCCGTCGTCATCACAGGAGTATTCGCACATTGGCGAATAGAAGACTCGGTTCGGGATTGTTTCCCCTCGAATTTCGATGGGGGTGAATAGCTTGCTAATTTCGGGCGCTCCTTGGGTGCGGAATCGGCGAACAGTAATTCTAGGTTGAAATTACCGATAAAGGCGAATGGTTTTGCGAAGACTGCTTCTGAACTGGTTCGATCATCGCCTGAAACGCCCACTCGTTCAATATGCAAACGAATTTGAAGTCTTAAACTGCATCGAGTTTTTCGTTCAGTTCATCTCGGGCGATGAAGTTCTTTTGATATCTCTGTTTCAAATTATTTGACCAAAGCGTCGTCAAAGCCGACTCTACGCGCAATTGCCTATACGTGCCATTTTTACTCATCAATGGTTAGATAAACCCCGACACAAATCGACCCGGCGAACCGGGTCATTTGGAAGATAATTGTGATGAAGTGAGGTTTCCGAGCTTAGCCGGCGACATCTCACTCTAGTTAGACTACAGGCGGTTGGGGACTTGAACTCACGGACTAATAGTGTTTTTTCACGAAGACAATCTCAGTTGCACCGTCGATCTCGTTTGAGATATCAGGGCGATATTCGTAACCTTCAGGGTGCGAAAAATTAGCCAGCAGTTCAGGTACCAACTCGGTTGACCCAGCTGCTTCGGGGTTCGATACGAGATGGCGAATAAGCGCTCCTTTCAGTAATTTCGACCAGTGATTAACCGTCCGAAGTTGTCCAGCAGCATTCGCTTCCAGAAACTTAACCGTGAACCGATTCCGAACCGCCATTTTTGAAGGATCCCACGCTGCTAAGTGTTCTCTGGGCAGCAAATCCCAAACCACTCGGCCTGCAGTAATCTCAGCCAAAACCTTCGTAACAAGTGGCTTCCAGATCGTCGAGCAAGCCGTGTTGCGTCGAAGCTTTGCACCCATTTTCAACTTATAAGACGGAATAAAATCAAACGGTCGAAGCACCCCGAACAGTCCCGACATTATGATTGTACTTTCGCCGAATACTTTTTTCGCTGAATCGTCGAGAGATACGTGGTCGATCGAGTCGTACATGACTCCGGTGTAACGTTCGATCGCCAAAGTCGTTGGAGAGTTCGAAACGGCCGCATTATCTGCACGTGCTTTTTCGAGGGCGCTTCCCTTCACTCCCAATAGCTTCTGAGCCACCCGAGGCTTACCACTAAGCTGAACGAGCGCCTTCATCATCAACACCCGGGTCGGATTGAGTTGATCGAATGATAGAGATGGAAGATCGATCGAAGGCCCATGTCCTCCCGACGATTTGCCTTCGGAAGGAGGTAACAGGATCAATAGCGTATTAGACATGAGGACGGATTGTAATCGACTACGCCGAAGTTTCTCCAGCTGCCGCCAACAAGCTTTTCGCCTTTTCGTATACGTCGCTCGCGAGAGCACCTTTGTTAGCAGTTGCCACGTTTTGTTTGACGTGATCTGGATTGAGCGTTCCGATTATCGTCGTATGCATGCTGGGGTGGCTCAATGTGAACCTTAGCAGGAAGTCGGTTCTGCTCTCACCTTCATCGACGAGTTCATCGAGTCCGGCTTTTTCAAAAATCTTCCAAAGGTCAGGTTTCGAGACACCAGATTCATCGGGCTCACCCTTAGCGACCCCGCCACGGATGACGTTACCTATATCGGCATCGGCTGCTTTTGAGATCAGGTCTTCGTGCTGGCGCTCTAGTGCTGAGTAAGGGATTTGCAACACGTCGAAAACGGCCATATCGATCTGCTTAGGCAGGTTGGGAAGGGTTCCCGACATTCCGATGTGGCGGATTTTGCCTTGCTGTTTCAGTTCTAGAAGGGTATCGATCGATCCATTCTCTTCGAGGGTCTCTTGTGTCGGACTACCGTGAAACTGCACCACGTCGAGATAATCGGTTTTCATTCGACGAAGGCTCTGTTCGATGCCCACAGTGATGTTCTCTGTGGTGTAAACGTGGGGCTGTGGACCCGATGGAACGGTTGCCCCACTCACCATGCATCCGCATTTGGAGGCGAGGAAGTATTCGTCTCGTCGGTTTGAAATGTAATTGCCGATGAAGCCTTCACTCAGGCCGTAATCGATCGATGTGTCTATGTAGTTGATGCCCGAGTCGAGTACTGCGTTAAGGGTCGTGTCGGCCTGAGCAGCGGTTACGTCTCGACCTCTGGGAACGCCACGAATCTCCATCGCACCGAATCCGAGCTTAGTCACTTCGAGGTCTGTTATGCCGAGCTTTGCTGTTGGTAAACCGCTGGGCATGTTCTTAGTTCTTTCTCGCTGAATTGAAATCGATGCTGGGTGTGTGTTTATCGACGCATTGTATCCGTGCGAATTCGAGCAGATACCCGGTTTCACGGCGAGGGCGGCTAACGACGTGGCGGCGGTGGCCCTCCCGGAAATCCGCCTCTGCCAAGATTTATCGTTTGGTAGTTGTCTTCGTTTACATTCCCTTTGTAGCAGAGCGGGAAGTACGGGAAACCCAAATAACCTTCGCCATTCGTGAGTGTCGAGTGATAGTGATATGTGCCTTCCGGCATCTCTGGCGTCGTTCCGAAATGCCCGTTGCATTTATCTAGATCACCGAGATTTTCCACGTAGTCGTAGTCGTCGATACCGCCGTAGCCGCTTTCACCCGACTTTAAGCGGTAGGACGAAGTTACTTCGATATCGTCTCCTGATTGGTCCCGCTCGTAGGTGCTGTAAATCGGGAACCCATCAAATGCAAATCCAATCACTTTCGACACGATTGAAGAGGCTATATCTAAGGTGTATCCAGCGATATCTGGGCTGTCTTCGTGCCAGTGCATGCAGTTTGAATCGTAGTGATAGTGATATTCCCCACCGGGTCCGGCGTGACCTCCACAAACGCCGAGGTCGACAGCCTGCCTATCCTCCAGGAAGTACCCATACTCCAACGCAACGGCATCCCCTCCAGGCCCTTCTTCAGGCCCGTATATAGCGACGCCAGTGACTGTAAATGCCACAGGCCCTCGATCAGGAGCCATCACTGGATCAATGTTTGAAAGCTCGGGCTCCAGCGGAATCGTCCACACACTGTTTTGCTCAGTCGCACAGCAGCCGAGTGTCGACTCAAAATCGTGATTTGGGATTCCGGATGAAGTGATAACCAAGTTGTCTCCAACAACCTGAGTCGACACTGAACAGGTCTGAGTTACGCCCGCCGTCAAGTCCGTTGACTCCACGGTCGTGTTCTGGCACAGCCAGACATTCGCCCAAACTTCGTCGAGATATACGATTCTCATGGGGTCATCTGTATTGCTCTCAACAGTCGCCGTTGAGTCGGGCACGGCGACAGCAGCAGCCGTTGGACTGATGGCGCTAGAGGTTCTTGCGATGATTGTGGGGCTCGGCGGAATTACCACAAGTGTGGCAATAGCAGATGGATCAGGGGTCGCAATGAGTCCGGGTTCCACTGTAGCTGTGGCAACAGGATCTAAAGCCAATGCTGCGCCTGGTTCCAGTGTTGAAACATCAGCAGACGGAGTTCGAGGGCTTTTAGTTGTTGGGTCGGATTCTGCGGTTGGCGTAGAACTGAGCAAATCCGAACTGCTCTCACAGGCGATTGCGCCTAACAGGAAAATTGATACCAGGCCGAACATTATTATTCTCATCATGTCCCTCAACAGCGAATGTTGCCTAAATTTCATCGATAGTGCAGTCAGTTGGGCGACCTACCTCAAAAAAACGAGAGCCAGGTGCGAGATATAAGTGGTCGTAAATAAAACGATGCCCTCGCTGGATTATTAGCTCGCTTGGCACGCCAAGCGGTGATGGGAAGTTGAGCTATTCGCTCAGGATCGTCTTTTGCCATTGCGGCAGCGGCTTGAACAACTAATCCACCGATGCTCCAGACGTAACGGTAGCGGCTTCATTTCCGGTAATTTCAGCGATCCGTTCACCCGCTGCGAGCAATAGTTCGTCCATATCGACGAACACTTCGCTCATAGCTTCCATTGCTTCGATGGCTTCTGATCGTGGTCGTGAACCAGAATTCTTAGTGTTGGGTCCGCCAGCGTTGATGAGAGGAATGACTCCAAGGTCATCGATTATCGATAAACCACTGCGATTTTTAGATGAACCCATCCCGCTTTGTGCCGTCAATGAATCAGTCCCGACCCGCAATGCCGGGCTCGGGACTGCCAATTGTTGTGGAAAACACTTTGCCGTCCCCAGGTTTAATTTTCATCTCAGGCCAGTTTGGTATCAACTGCTTTCTAGTGCTTTCGAGAAGGAGAATTGCGATCGACCCGGCAAGACTGAATGCCGCCGACAGAACAATCGCCCATGTGTATGTACCTGTGATGTCGAACACCATGCCGGGGATGACACCGCCGAGAGCCATGCCGAGCCCGGCACCGAGCAGTTGCCATCCGTAGGTCGTGCCCATTGGAGTGTGACCGAAGTATTTTCGTATCAGCACTGGGAATGCTGTGCCTTCACCGCCGTAAGGAATAGCCCAAACCACAGCGAAAATGTAGAAATCGAATGTCGTATTGGCTGTGAGTAGAAGGAAGACGCCGACGCCCTGACCGAAGAACGAAACGAACATAACCATTTTCGGGCTCATGCGTTCGGCCAAAACGGGGGCGCCAAATCGAGTCGCAACACTCACTATCGAAATAGTCGTCAGTACGCCCGCAGCCGTCAGAGGTCCAAGCCCTTTTGAAATGCCGAGCGGTATGATCCCCACCAGTATTACGGCGTGCCCAACGCACCCAAGGAAGTGAATATTGATCAAATTCCAGAAGGCGTTCGTCTTGTACACAAACCCCTGAAATTCCTTCTGGGTTGATACGAATATGTTGCCGCTGGTCATTAGCGGATTATCGGTTTCGTGCGTACCGTAAGCGACTTTGCCTGCGTCTTCCGGGGTGTTCTTGAAGAAGAACAATATGAATATCAGCGTGCCGGTGCCGGCCACTCCAACGATTATGAAAGCCTGGCTCCAGCCTACGTTTTCGAAAAGCACCGCCAATACTTGAACCACAAGTGCGGGACCTAAACTCCACGACACCATCATGATTCCTGTACCAAGACCGAGATGGCGTCTAAACCACGATGCGACAGCAGGTACTACTGGGACTAGAAGGAATGCTTGAGAAACACCAAAAACGATTCCGTAGGCACCGTATAACTCCCAGATCTGTTGAGTCTGTGAAGTCCACATCATTCCGACGAAGAAAAGTACCGTACCCGCCATCATCGTGCGGCGTGCTCCGAATCGGTTGCCCAAATATCCGGCCATTGGGGAAGCCAGAGCTGTAACAATCGACATTAGGGCGTAGGCGAGTCCGATCGAACCGGGAGTCCAGCCAAACGCTTCTACAAGGGGGTCAACGAGCACCCCGAACGCCATGCGAATCGCAGCGCCGACCATTTGAACAACGCCCGCGATAGCGACGATCACCCATGCATAGTGAGAGATTGTGTGTTCTTCAAGCCCGAAGCGTCTATCTAACCAGAGTGCAGCGTTTCGCATGGATTCCTATTAGTGAAGCGGACAGGCGAATACCAGTCCGTCTTCCCACCATTCGCCCTCTACTTGGCTTTCGTAAATACCGGCTGCCAGCGCACGATTTTCGATACGGTCGGACGATGCCCAAGCGCCAAAATAAATCAATACGGCAAGCGTGCCAATGACCGACGACATCAGTAATCCGAAACCGACAATTGGACGGCGTTTTATCTCGAATCCGTCCAAGTTTGGTGGCGTGATTTCGACTACTTGATCGGTCACTGCTGATTTCATTGCGAAATCATACGCCGTACCAGTACGTTTTGTTTCAAGAAAGAGTCGCTACTTTGTGCGCAGTAATCCACTCTTCGTCGAGCTCGATTCCTAGACCGGGTCCTGTCGGGGCGGCGAGATTTCCGTTCTTGTTTATTTTCAGTTGTTCTTTCACACCCCACTGGTGAACTTCCTTGGGGAGCCAGTATTCGAAATAAGTGCAGTTCATCGATGACATGATTACGTGGAGGTTCGCTGCGTTCAGAGCCGAATTGCCTGCTAGTCCAACTTCGCAAATCTTGTGGAATCCTTCTACCATCGACATCTGTTTCTTGAGGCCGGTGATTCCGATCTTACGGACCGTTCCACGTATCAATCGGGTCGTGCTGTTCTGAAGGAAGCTTGCTGCTTCATGGAACAAGAAGCCCGTCGTGTCGCTCATGTTCAACGGAGTGTCTAGCCGATTCGATAGCTCGGTGATCGACTCGATGTCGTTTGCTGGAATCGGATCTTCGTACCAAAAGTAGTCATTCTCATCGAGCGCTTGGCCAACGTACAGAGCTTCTCTGAAGGCATAGCCATGGTTGCGGTCGAGCATCAGCGTCATTTCTTCACCGACAGCTTCTCTCACCTTCGCTGCAGCGATTGCGGCCTGCTTGTAGTGTAGAGGTCCGGGGTGAATCTTGTACGCTCTAAATCCTTCCTCCTTCAACTGAAGAGCCTCATCGATGAACCCTTCAACAGTTCCATGCCGGGGCGGGTATGTCACGTAGAGAGGAACTTCGTTACGGGCAGTGCCGAGCAGTTTGTGAATTGGCTGACCCGCCGACTTGCCTTCGACATCCCACAGTGCAACGTCGAGAGGAGCCCATACTGGTTCGATTGACGAACCGTGTCCAACTATCACCGGCAGTTGATTCCACAGCCACTCTCTATCCGACGGTTCTCGACCCATCATCGCCGGTTTCAGGATTTTGATGATTGATTCCATGCGCTGCGACGAATCTGCGCCCTGATCGCCTACAAATGCATTACCTTCGATACCAGCATCGGTTTTAACCCTGAGTACACCTTGGGTAGTCGTTCCGCCGAGATCACTTCTCTCGTCTTGAACCCGCACCGATACGGTGTTTCGTTTGATCACATCAATGGTTATGTCGGTGATTTTCATATTCTTACCAATGCCCCCAGAATCAATTAATTTGTCGGCGTGATCGAAGAATGAGATCAGGTTTATTCTTCGAGAGTACTTTTACGTGTCGTGAGATAGTCTAGGGTGGATGGTACACGTGACGTTCTCCAGGGTGCAGAAGCATTGAAGAAATAGGGTCTTGTGGGTATCGGCGGTGGGTGTTGCCAGCAGGTACGACACCGGAATCATTTAATTGATGAATTCTTGGTCGATCGAAAGTCCGCCGTACTCATTTCGCCAACGGTAATAGGTTTGTTCGGTTACCGCTATGTGTCTGACTGCTCGAGCAACAGTCTCACCTTGTGACAGGGCTACTTCTACTTCACGTAACTTGCGTAAGATCTGCTCCGAACTGTGTCTTTTTCTTGGCATTTCTACCTCCTTTTATAACCAGAGTTTCTAACATTTACCCTGATCTTCTAATGGGGGGGGCAGGTCAGCCACAGCTGTGATACTAGCGTAGGGTGTCAAAAATAAATAAATTTGTCGGATTATTTTGAGATCACGTTATGCGGGTTAAAACATTATTTGGTTTAGTTTTAGTTTTTGCATTATTTGCCTGCGGTACGATCCGGATGGATTTAGATACGAAGGTTCGAGATTTAGAAGATTTCTCCCATGAGTTTGAAATGACTGCAACCGACGAACTCGCGTTGATGATGGAAACATCTTTGCCGGAAGATGATCCGTCAATTCCTGGAAGTTGGGATATCACAAGCGAAGGCGACACAACGTCATTTAAGTTTTCCCATCGTTTTAAAGGTGATGAAGCTAAAGAATATTTATCGAGCAGTTCAGAAGACGACCCCCTTACTGCTTTTTCTCTCACATCCACCGATACGCCAGACGGAACTATTTACCGTGCGTCTTACTCCCTCGCTGACTTTTCAGATGCAACTGAAGATGCCGGTACAGGGTCAGATATAGAGTTAATAGATTTAGACGAAATGCTACGCGGAATGTTTCTCTTCAAATGGACCGTAGAAATGCCAGGAGAAATTATTAATTCAAATTCCGATTCCGTGACAAAATCCACCGCTAATTTCAAAATTGATGGAGCGGAACTTCAAGATCAAAATGAATTATGGGTTGAAAGTTTAGTCAAACCAAGTTCTACGGCTTGTAATTTTTGATCAGCATAAGGGGCGGGAAGGTCTATCGGCGTTTGGTGTTGTCAGCAGGTACGACAGATGACCGAAACAGCTATTTATTCGGTGCTATTGCAACA
>JAPKFF010000172.1:0-2857 GCA_028821715.1 Dehalococcoidia bacterium | reverse complement strand
ACTCGCATGATCTAGTCGCTTAGTTCGACAGTGTTTACCGCATTTGATTGAACGCGAGAATCATCAGAGAAGAATGACTGTGCATCGGTCGGAAACGTTCCTTCACGAACGTCGTCACTGTATCGAACGAGCGCATCCTCAATGATCGTAGCCAAGTCAGCATATTTTCCTGAATGACGAGGCCTAAAGTCAGGATCAAGACCGAGCATGTCGTGGAATACCTGAACCTGTCCATCACAATGAACACCCGCACCAATTCCAATCGTAGGAATATCGAGTATTTCGGTGATTTTCTTCGCCAGTTCGACAGGAATTAGTTCGAGGACAATCGCGAATGCTCCAGATTCCTGAAGTGCGATAGCATCGTCTAGAACCTCGTTGGCTGTCGATTCAGTCTTGCCTTGCACTCGGTAACCACCGAGTTTATTCACGTGCTGCGGGGTGAGACCAATATGCCCCATCACCGCTAATCCAGCATCTGCAAGTCGACGAACAATAGGTGCAACCGTTTTTCCGCCTTCGAGTTTTACTGCCTGCGCTCCGCCTTCTTGAATGAGGCGTGCGGCATTTCGGAGAGCCGTCTCAGCATCGATCTGGTAGCTAAGAAAGGGCATGTCAGCAACGATGAGGGGGTTCGTCGTACCGCGAACAACTGCAGCGGACGCGCTGACGATATCGTCAACGGTTACTGGAATTGTTGAGTCGTGACCAAGAACAACATGCCCCATACTGTCTCCAACTAGGATCATAGGAATCCCTGCTGCGTCGACAATGCGAGCTGCCGTGTAGTCGTATGCCGTCACCATTGGGATCGGCTCGCCACGGCGTTTCATCTGCTGAATCTTGTAGGTTGTGATTCGGCGTAAAGCCATTCGTGTACCTCCGCTACCGGTCGACTGCACCTTGCTAGCCGCCAAGCCTTAGTTCACTTGCGTTAGTTCATTATTACCCATTTTGGAAGTTTTGTGGGCATTCTAAGTTTGATTTTCGTCAGAAAGTAACGTTTTGATACTTTCAACCGCCGATTCCGACATTCCGCCCTGCTCTTCAGCGATGTGCAATGACGCCAGCGCCAGTACAGAGTACGCGTGACCGATTTCAGGTGATTTTTCTGAAGTCGCCGCCAGGTGAGTAGCGATTGTTTCGACATCCCCGCGAACGAACGGACCAGTTATCGCGTCGGGAAGTCCTTTTTCATCTAAGGCATCGACGGTTGCTCGTAGCAGAGGGACAAGACGCTTCAGTGCATCTGAGCGTTCGATTCCCAACGGTTCCCACATTTCGGCGGCTAATCCAGTTAGGCCAGCCAGCAGACCGCATGCCATCACCGCCGAAGCGTGGTAAGCAGCTCTTTGAGAAGATTCGATTCGGAATGCGGAACCTCCGAGGTCGATCGCAAGCAGTCGAAGCCAGTAGAAAAGCGTTGGACTTGCCGATTCTGTGGCAAAGGAAACATCTTTCAACCGTTCCGAAGAATCATTTGTTGGGAATGTTTGAAGCGGATGGAATCCAGCCGTTTCCGCACCCGCTATTCGCGCTTCGTCCAATGCCGCGAGCGGTAGAACCCCGGCGCAGTGAACTACAGCCTGATGCGATCGCCACTCAACCTCTGAACATATTTCTTCGATATGAGCGTCGGGACCAGTGATGAACACGATGCTGGCGACGTTTGCTGCAGTTTGAACGTTTTCGACAACGATAGCGTTTAATATTTGATCGCTGAGCCATTTTCGGTGGCTCGATTGCCGACTCGTTACAGCCGCCACGTTGTAATCGGCCTTCGATAGCGCAATTGCAAGGCTTGATCCGAGTCGCCCTGCCGCAAGCACAGCAATCGGTGATGCTTTGTTCAATTTAGGAAGAGGACTCACTATTTTCCTACTTTCGTTTGAGCCGATTTAGCATCGGCTGCCGACATGACTCCACCAAGTGTTTCGGCGGAATCTATTGCGTTCAAAATCGCCCCTGTAACGGCTTTTAGTGCTGCGGCATGCAATACATCATCAGGAACGGACTCAGGGTGATTACTGGTCGAAAGGCCGAACATTGTGTCGCCATCGTTGGCAGTGTGCGAAGGGCGTATCGCAAGTGCGATGCCATCTTGCGCGGCGATTGCGAGCCGAGTAGCGCCGATCTTGTCGAGAGGGGCATCAGTGACAACCACACCAATCGTTGTATTGCGGAAGAACCCTCGATCTTTAGGCGGAGACTCGATCATTAGCTCAATCGAGTCAGCAAAGCCTTCATCGGTCTGAGGTCCGGCAACGATCTCACCGGTCGTTGGATCTACCACCCCGCCAATAGCATTCACGACCATCAGTGCTCCAACTGTTGCTCCGTTTGGCATGCGCACAGATGCAGTGCCGACTCCGCCTTTAATGGAAGCGGTCGCACCGAGCAGCTTCGCAACGGTCGATCCAGTACCTGCCCCGACGTTACCGATTGCGAAATCTTTCGCAGCACTAGCGGCAGCTGCATAGCCGTCATATATGGTGGGCCGCACTTTCGAGTTGATAAATCCTAGATCGAATACAACCGCGGTTGGAACGAGCGGAATACGGGTTCGACCAAACTGCACCCCAACGCCTTGCTCTTCCAGATAACGAACCACGCCACCGGGCGCATCAAGACCGAACGCGCTACCGCCTGTGAGAGTGATTGCGTTCACCCACTGAGCACTTGCGAGAGGATCCAATAAAGCCGTCTCTCGGCTACCCGGAGCGGCTCCTCTAACTTCCATTCCGGCGTTGGCGGGTTCATTGCAAAGTATCACCGTGCAACCGGTTCCATTTTCAAGATCGGTATGGTGTCCAACCGTGATTCCAGAGACGTCGGTTATGCTGCCTGAATAGTTCAT
>JAPKFF010000060.1:0-13538 GCA_028821715.1 Dehalococcoidia bacterium | reverse complement strand
AAAACAACCGCCCCGCTTAGCGTCCGGTACAACAGCAAATGTGGAACGAATGAATTTTCATTATTACTATACAATGGTAGCACTCATTCACAAGATAATGGTGCTATTTGAAATTCTAAAGCCAGAAACTAAATTTTAGATAAACGTAAACGCCATTCGCCGATACCAAGTTCGTCTATCTCAACCTCGTAACCACGCTTCATCGCCTGTGGGGGCACTGTCGAAAGTGCAGGCGGGTGGTCGGTAAGAACGTCCAAAACCTGAACACCCTTCTGGTCTCCATCGAGCAATTCATTTGTCTTCATCATTGGGTATGGACAGATTTCTCCGCGTACATCCAATACAGGTACTTGCTCATCAGTCATATTCTTACTACCCCTTTACTGGTTTCTTACTCAACGATAATTTGATCTGCCAGACAGCTTCAGCTGGCATCGACATACGCATCTTAACTCCCAATTTAGCGGCAGCAGATGGAACATATTTAATAATTAACTCTTGATCGGTAGTAAGCACTACTTCGCTGCCTGCAGCAGCATCTTCCACAGCCTTCGTCGCCTGTTGCAAGTGCCCGGGCATGGCGACACCACGAAGATCGACTTCGATAACTTCACTCATAGGGTTATCCGATCCTCTTGATCACTTGAGTGCCAGTGAACGCACCGGCAGCCATTGCTAGGCCGAATACCCAGCCGGAAAGCGAAAGCGAAGGAACAGCAGAGAAGAAAGCGCCGATTGTGCAACCAACTGCAAGACCCGATGCGTAACCCATCATCACTCCGCCAGTGATCGACTGAACATAGCGACGCTTCTGTTTAGGAAGGCGAATCTTGAACTCACCTGCAAACAACGCGCCAATTAGCGCACCCGGCAGCAAGCCAACGGTTATGGCGAATGTGTGACCCAGTAGGCCTGGCTCACCAGATAGGCCAGTGCAACCTCCGAGGGTCGATAGACCGTCGAGTACAGGCACGTCAACGCCCATCCAGCCAAGACCAAGCTGTGAAGCTCGCATTAGTTCGCCAGTGACGCCAAGAGGCATGTGGATGGTGTACATCACAATGCCGAGAATTCCGAGAACGACTCCGCCGATAGCTACCGGCCAGCCGCGTTTGAAAATAGGATCGAGCGTCGATCGAACTCGGTCGTCGAAGTTCATCGCAGGAATAATCTTCTTGTTGATGTGTGGCATGAACAAGCCGTTCTTGTACTCCATGAAAGTCACAAGAAGGTATATCGCTACCAAGCCCAGCAGAGTTAGAACAATCGCACCGGTGTAGCCGAGGTTCCAAATTGAAGGAAGCCACACTTTAGGCTCGTTCGAAATCGATAACGCCCACCACCAGTTCCATGTGAGAGTCAGGGCACCGAGTCCGATGATGACTCCGATGATCGCTACCCACGATGCAACGTAGCCTTCCGCCATTCTGTAGAGCGATCCGGAAACACAGCCGCCAGCGATGACCATGCCAATGCCGAAAAGCACTCCGCCAACGACTACTGAAAGTCCAACGGGGAGAATGTGTGCTTCTGATGGAAGGAAACCTGCGCCGGGGTTCGGGATGATCCAGTGCATGATTGCGCTAAACCCGATGGTCGCAATTCCCATGCCAATGATGATGCCCTTCATGTTGTGACCCGATCCGAAAAGGAAAAGGTCACGGAAGGCGGATGCGAAGCAGAAGCGCGCTCGCTGAAGGGTGAGTCCGAATAGGTTAGATAGAACCCAAATGGCTGCAACTTCGCCATTCGTGCGGGAGATGAAAAATGCGGTGAGTAGACTGAGTGCTACGACGGTAAAACCTACGTATGTCTGACCGGATATGGGTCTCAGGGCATTCGGTTTTGAGTTCTCTATCGAAAGAGAGTCAGTAGTCATAGCCGTACGGCGATATTTCGGGGGTTAGTCACGTGTCCGAAACGTGCGAGACAAAAAATAAACCGGACCAACCGGGGGGGGTCTCAATTAAATAAGTGTACGCCAGAGGTGTGGGGGTAGGTAAAGATTTTTTGCATACTCAGTTTTGTAATGATCGAACCGGGCAATTAATTTCTTATCCAGAATAACTACTATGCGCAATTACGGATCTCACAGCCGATCGAATCGTTATATTCCCGATCTAGCCATTTCAACACGGCCTTCGCCTTTAAGATCGAATGTTTGGGCTAGGAGTTCGTAGGAGCGTTGGCGTTCGGCGTAATCGTGTGTGATTGTTAGCACGATTACATCGTCGGTTTCGTACTGTTCGGCGAGGCTTTCTATCTTCGTCTTTACGGTTGAGGGCTCGCCTTCGATTGATTTGGTGCGTTGCTGCTCAATGAATTGCATATCAGACCCGTTGAAGTCCATTGCCTTAATCTCATCAACCGGTGGCACGCCCTTCATTTCTTGGCCCTTATTCCGCATTAAACGCATCACGTGACGGCACGTTCCTAGATCGTGTGCGCGTTCGGCTGAATCGGCCGTGATGGCTGATATTCCGATGTTGACGCGTGGCTTGTCGAACCATTCTGACGGTTCGAAATTATCACGATACCACCTAACATATTCTGGACCGTTATCTTGAGAGATGAAGTGAGCGAACGAGAGCGGAAGTCCTAATCGCGCCGCGATACCTACGCTGCCCATTGATGAACTTAGTAGCCATGGAGCTGCCCAGCTTGGCGCCGCTGGCATTGCACGAAGTTTTCCGAACGGGTGGTCGCTTGGGAAGGTCTCGCTGAGATACCTCATAAGATCGAAAACCTTCTGTGGGTATTTCTCGATAGGATCGGAGTTGGGGCCAGATTGCAGAGCGAAGCTTGCCATCTGGTCAGAGCCAGGAGCTCGTCCAAGGCCCATGTCAACACGTCCAGGAGCTAATGCTTCAAGCATCCGGAACGTTTCTGCTACTTTTAGTGCGCTGTAGTGAGAGAGCATCACGCCGCCGGAGCCGATACGAATATTGGTTGTTCGAGCAGTCATGGCTGCGAGCAGAATTTCCGGACTGGCGTCGGCAAGTGTGCCTGAGCTGTGGTGCTCGGCCAGCCAATATCGTGTGTATCCCCATTTGTCAGCCATTTCAGCCAGGTCAAGGGTTGCCTGTACGGCTTCGTGTGCTGTTTTGCCGACACTTATTGGGGTTTGATCGAGTATGGAGAGGTTCAAATAATTTTGCCGAAGTCCTTAGTTTTATTTCGAGAAGTATAAACGCCATAACTCGATGTGCTGAGAGTTGATATAGGCGCAGGTGCCTTCGAAGGATTTAAGAGTTCAATTACTCAGTACAACAAAAAACGCCGACTCTATTGCGATTCGGCGTTTTTAAAAAATTTCTGGTGGAGCTGGAGGGATTCGAACCCTCTACCTCTTCAATGCCATTGAAGCGCTCTACCAATTGAGCTACAGCCCCATTATATTCGGGTTGGGCGCTTCTACATGTGCGATGCACGGCGATCATAAATGCCCAACTAAAAAATCGTAGCACAAGGGCGCATCGATTTCGCTGGTATTCACTGAAATTAGCGAGTCGAGTAGTCAGCTTCGCCCAGATCGCTGGTGAGAAGGCGATATATCCTTCTCACCAGCGATCTGGTTTTACGAACCCGCTTCTGATCTCGTAGCGAAGCGAAACCATCACTGCACCTGATTTAATACGTTTCTGGATCTTCTTCGTGCTGTTTGAAATCTGTGTCATCCCGCTGCGAAAGACCCTTGTTAGGATTCAACACTTGTCCAGCGTTATCCTGAGGCTCGTAACCAAGCACTTCTCGTGCCTTATCGAGCGAGAAGATGTTCCAGTGATTGTCGCTCATTGCGAACACGACCGTGTACATCAGATCGTCGGGCGCATCGACAGCCTTAACGTGAATCTGTGAGGTGTCTCGGTGTGACAGCCACATTGCGAGACCACCGGCAGCTACCGTTGGGTCGTCGTCAGAAATGGTCCAACCGATTCTAATATTTATCGACGAGATACCGTGCCATTCAGAGTAGAAACTGCCGAGTCCTTCAGCGTAGCCCTTTGAGGCGCCGTAGTATCCATCGGGTCGGAACGGAACAGTTTCGTCGATCTTCTTGAACTTTCCGTGTTCGATATCATCGTAGTTTCCGGAGAGAATCGACTTGTACGGCTCGTCACGGTAGAAGCCACCGATGGCGTGTTGCGAGCTGCCAAATACGACTCGCTTTACGCCGGTGCGTTTGGCGGCTTCATAGACGTTATATACGCCTACGAAATTGTTACGAAGGGCTGATTCCCAGTTGGCGTTGGCGCTGCGATCGGCGGCTAGGTGAACGACGGTGTGTTGGTCTTCGAACGCGGGAATCATGGTGTCGATTTCGGCGATGTTGCCTTTGAAATTGTGGGCATCGTCGAGTCCTTCAGTTCCGTAACGGGAGAGTGACGAGAGTTCGTATTTCTCTTCAAAATCACTTCTCAAAGCGGATCCAACGAGTCCGCTTAGGCCAGTTACGAGCACTTTTTTCTTGTCAACCATACGAATGAACCTCTGTTTACCAATGTGGAGTCCGCGAATCCGGGAATGATCCCAGTAGCGATCCCAATAACCCTCAACGAGGCGACGATCTTAGCCGACTTTGATTGGTTCGGGCGACTTATTCTGTGGGCTAAGATGAGGTGGTCGTGGTTTTTTTGGCTTTTATGGCGTGCCACACGACAAACAAAATCCCACCGAATAGCACTACGCTGAGCCAACTGATAGTTCGGTCGACGGCAACGAGGCTGATCGCTTGGTTATCGCTGAGACCGAACAGGATCAATAGGCCTGTTAGCCCGCCTTCAACGAATCCGAATCCACCAGGGGTCGGGATTGTCGTGAGCATGGCGTTTGCCAGAGCAGCGAACATTACAATGCCGAATGAAATGTCTATGTTCATCGCATCGGCCACGAAATAGAAACGGGCAATTTCGAGTATCCAGCCGATGATGCCCAAGACAAGCTGTGGCGGTATGGCGCGACCCGAGAAGCTGCTTAGGGTTCCTCGCTGGAAGCTCACATAGGCTGCTTCGAATCGGTCTGGTAATCGGCGTGATAGCCGTTCGCTGGCCATTTGCATGATGAGCAAGCCGAGTATCAGTCCGACTACAAGAACAAAAGCAGCGAATACGACCCAACCAGGAACCTTTGAGTCGCCTTCGGTCGTTAGCCAGATAGCTGCTCCGAGTACGAGGATCAGAACCGCAGCCATGTCTTGAACACGTTCTGCGAGAACTGTTCCGAGGCTCGATGGGAAGTCGCTTTTAGATTCTTTCGCTAGCGCCCAGCCACGGTAGGCGTCGCCGAGTCGTAAGAACGCAACTGAGTTGGCGAACCAGCCCATTAGGATGATTCCTGAAAGCGTTATGGAACTAGGAACGTGTTTTCCATTGTCGCCACCTATATTTGCTGTTCTAGCTATAAGTTTCCACCTAACTCCACGGAACCAGAAACTCAGGTAGTACAGACCGGCAGCCAGCAGATATTTGCCTAGGTGGACGCCTTTGATGTTGGTCCACACTTCGTCCCACTCGACATCGAAGATGCGCCACATGGCGAATCCGAGCAGGATTGCCCCGACGGTGATCGCCACAAGTGTCGGCAGCGATAGCACTCGTCCGCGCAAAGTTGCTGCACTTAGCATTCCTGATTTGGAATTATGTACTTGTCCGTTGGGCGTTTCTGACATTTATTCGAGAGTGGAGTCAGGTATTTGTGGTTGAATCGTCGTTAGTCATCAGACTGTACGATTAGTGGTGTTTGGTGAGGAATTCCGACTCTACGCGGAAACTCTTCAGGTGTCGAAGAGATTTTCATCAAGTAAACCATATCGTCGGGCGGAGAGTTGCCGGGTTTATCGACGGGTATTACTAATGCTGGTGCCGATCCAAGGACTTCCAATGCCGCACTAGCTTCGTCGATCTCATCTTGAACCCCCTGGCTTTTTGGAAGGATGACCGTTCCACCGATTTTAGCGAACGGGAGGGTCAGTTCAGATAGTTCTGCGAGGCGTGCGACGCCTCGAGCTAGCACGACATCGTATTGCTCACGATGCCCAATCTCTTGCCCAATCTCTTCTGCTCGTCCGGTAATTACTTCTAGGCCTGTCAGTTCAAGTTCGTTTGCGACTTCTGCGAGGAAATTAGTTCGTTTTCCCATGGAGTCGAGCATCGTTACTTGTAGATCAGGAAGTGCGATTTTCAATACCATTCCGGGTATTCCAGCACCGGTGCCAACATCAATCGCACGTTTACCGGCAAACCATTCGGTCGTCGGGACGTTTCCACCGGCGGGAGTCACCACTCGGAGTGATCTGATGAACAGTTCTTCTCGGATTTTGTCCCATGTTTTGTGACCGGTGAGATTGAACTGTTGGCTGCGGAGTTCGATTAGCTCGCGATACCGCTGGAACTGTGCTTGTTGTCGATCATCGAGATCGACACCAAGTAGTTGGGCTGCTGCGACTACGGATTCCAAAACTGGTGAACTACCTTGTGGAACTTGTGGGTCGATCCGGTGAATTACCGAATCGAAGAAATTAGCACAAAATATCAGGTCAAGAAAATTACCCGCAATTGCAACTAAACGATAATGTTATAGACCGCTTTGGGGATTTCGACTGGCCTAGAGTATCGCTATTATCGTGTTTTGACCTTCCACTGGCGTACTCGTACATGTTGTACGTCGACCTTTAGGAATTTGGATTACTGAATTGACAGTGCGAATTGTGGTTCTTGCTAAGCAAGTTCCAGACCCTGAAACTCCGCCATCGCAGTTCAAGATTGATGAATCGACGAAAAGTGTCATTCCGCCGAACGGAGTGCCTCCGGTCGTGAACGGATTCGATCTGAACGCTGTTGAATCTGCTCTTTTGCTACGTGATTCGGGTGCCGACGTTGAGATAACGGTTATGTCAGTGGGCCGCGATTTCGTTATGGATACCATGAAGAAACCACTAGCAATGGGCGCCGATCGCCTGGTTCTGGTCGATGATTCAGGAATGGGCAACATCGATTCGGCGGGAACTGTCAAGGTTCTAGCAGCAGCTATCCAAAAAGACGGACCTTACGATTTGATTCTTGGCGGTCGACAAGCTTCCGACTGGGATCAGGCGCATGTCACTATTGGTCTGTCGGAAGTATTGGGCTTGCCGCTTGTTTCGCTTGTTCAGAAGCTCGAACTGAATGGCGATTCAGTGTCACTTCAGCGAGTGATTCCCGATGGATACCAGACGATCACCGCACCTGTACCTTCGGTTCTGACGATCACAAATGAACTTGGTCAACCTCGTTATCCAAACTTGCGAGGAATCATGCAGGCGAGCAGGAAGAAGCCGGAAATATTCTCTTTGTCCGATTTGGGACTTTCTGCCGATGACCTCGCTCCGAGATTGGAGTTGAAGAAACTTTATATTCCAGAGTCGAACAAGCAGGTTGAATTTATCGAGGGTGAAGACGAAGCCGATTATGGCAAGAAACTTGCGCTACGACTGCGTGAGGAGAAGTTGATTTAATGACATCTATATTGCTGGTTGCTGAACGCGACGAACAAGGCGAAATTAGCCAGTCGACTCTTCAAGCCATCGCTGCTGCGAACGGACTTGTCGATGCTGTGGTAACCGTTGCGATTGCTGGTGAAGCACCTTCTTCGGCGAACACGTTGGCAGTCGAAAAAGTCGTAACGTTGACTGAGGTTAGCGTCGTCGATGAAGGTATTTACGATCAGGCAACGGCCGATATTTCCGGACTTTTTGAATCTACTTCTCCTGAAGTCGTAATTTTCGGTAAATCTGACTTTGGGTCTGTAGTTGGCGCACGGTTGGCGTTCAGGTCCGACTCGGCATTTGCTGTGGACTGTATAGAGATTTCAAATTGGGGTGATGGCGTTAGCGTTACGCGTCCTGTCTACGGTGGAAGTGCTCTCGCTGAGTTCGATATCACATCGAATCCGGCGATAATCACACTGAGGTCCGGTGCTTACGAGGCCAGTAGCGAAACTGGATCACCTTCTATAGAAGCATTTGATTCGGGCGTGACCGTCGGGCATGCTGCATCGGTGACTGGAACCGTCGCTGAAGTTCGCGAGGGCGTTCGGTTGGAAGATGCCAACTTCGTAGTTAGCGGTGGACGTGGATTGGGCGGTCCCGAACCGTTCAGTGTTCTAGCCGATCTAGCAAAGGCTTTAGGTGGGGCAGTTGGAGCTTCACGAGCTGCTTGTGATGCTGGGTGGATCGATCACTCGCACCAGGTTGGTCTTACCGGCAAATCGGTAAGCCCTGACGTTTACATTGCAGTTGGAATTTCAGGAGCCAGCCAGCATATGGCTGGTTGTTCGAGTTCAAGGGCGATAGTAGCTATCAATAAGGACGCCGATTCGAATATCTTCAAAGAGGCGAGATTCGGGATAGTTGGCGACTGGGAGAAAGTGCTCCCCTCATTTCTTGCTACTGTTCGCGAGCTAAAGGCGTAATTTTCACAATATCGATGTAAGCTGATATCACTCGTGTGAAATACGGTCTCATATAGAGACCCACGTAACGATAGGTAATACGTTGGATTTCGGTTACGGAAATGGTGTCGATGGTGTGTTCAAGTTCATCTCGAACGCCGAAGTGCTGGCTGTCTTTTTTCCTAAGTTTGGCCAGTCCGTCGTAGTTGATATTCGTCCTAAAGACGGTATTCCTCCTCTAGTGAGAGTCGTGCCGATGACTCGATCCATCGCCGCCCGTCTCCGCACGATCAAACGGATGCGTCCCGATCTCCCTCGCCCTCAGGACATCATCGCCATCCCTTGGGTTGGTTACGTCGAAGCAATGAAGACGTCAGGTCTTTGGGACAAGGTTGTTGCACGCATTGAGGAAAGTGGATTTGCTGACGCTATTGCGGCTGCGGAAGTAGCGTTCAAAGAGCTAGTTCGATTGGAACGACGTGAACTCGCTCAGCTAATAATGGGCGAGCAGTACGAAACCCTCTGGGCACGCCCGACTAGCTAGTTCTTCATCTCTGACCGACGATTACGCGGCAATTTTGCGGACATTGTGAAGCCTGTTCGTCTCCCACTGTTCGTATATGTTGGGTACGCTCTGATCGTGTTTCGATCACGATCCGTATGTTTTCAGCGTTGTGCTAGCTCAAGATCCGTCGTTTGCCTACTTCCCAATTTGTACCTATGAAAAGATCAGTTATGTGGACCATTGGTTCACTATTGTTGGTCGCGTTCGCTGTTTCTGAGTGGATTGTTACGTTCCCTCTGCGACGTCGATCTAAATGGGTGTTTCGGGCGTTATTGATCGTTGTGCTGTTCGTAACTTTGGTAGTTCCGAGTGGTGACAAACGCTTCGACACCCCGGCTTCTGCAGCTTCACTTAATCACGGCTATGGACTTGTTTCGTGGGAGTTAGAGAATTTCCCCGACAAGTGGACTCATCGTATTTGGACAGTTTTTCCGTGGACTCCAACGAGCGGGAGTGATCGTCGAGAGGCGCTTGATCGATACGTAGTACTTGTCGATGAAATCCGTGCAGCAAAAGCAGAGATCAACCGAGTAACTACGGTAGCAACGCGCGATTTGAACGCAGTCGCAGCTGCTCAGAATGACATGGATCGCTTGATTGGTGAACGGGATGTGATTCGACCTGCTGTAGAGGAATTTCTCGAGCAAATCATCGCTGAAATCGTTCGTGCCGATGAAATCGATCTTGTTTCATCGTTCGTTTGGCCGCCAGTAGATTTTCGAATAGGCGATCCGCCGAAGTTGCTGGTCACTTCACCTCGAAGCGAAATATCACGAATCGAAGATGTGCTGATCGATCCGGATATATCGATTGAGGACATGTCGCTGATTGAAAACGAGTTGGTTGACTCCCATAACATTTCAGCGGTGATTCTTCAGACAGGAGGGCTTGCGAGCTATCCGAACGTGATTCCGACCATTCACCTGAAGAGATTGGTCGATACAGCTGCCCACGAGTGGCTTCACGCTCACTTGGCTTTTTATCCTTTAGGACAAGCATATTTCTCTGGCGGCGATATTCGATCGATGAACGAGACGTTGGCCGATATATTCGGTCGAGAGGTCGGGCTTCGGGTCTACTCAGAAGTTACGGGCGATCAGTTCGTTGCACCGATGCGACCTGAAACCGCGTCAAAGGAAGTGAGGGACGATGAAGCAGTTGAAGATCCTGAGACGTTCAGCTTCAATCGGTTTATGGGTGAGACTCGAAGTGAAACAGATAATTTACTTGGTCAAGGATTGATACAAGAAGCCGAAGCTTACATGGAATCGCGTCGAGTCGAGCTTCTGGATCATGGGCATCAGATTCGCAAGATCAATCAGGCATATTTTGCATTTCACGGAACGTACGCTGAGAGTCCTTCGTCAACGAGCCCGATAGCCAGATATCTATGGGATCTGCGTGAACAATTAGAAACTATTGGCGATTTGGTGAAGCTTCTCAGGCCAATTCGTACGTATGAAGAATTTGAACAACTACTTGTTTTTCGAGGAATCGAACTGTAAAACACTGAATAACGCAGCATTTATTGTCGAAGATAGGTCGGCATAGCGGTGTAGATACTGTGAGATTTAGTTAGAACTCCTTATACGACGGTATACTTGCATAACGCAAGTAAATCTGACCGGTAATTTGGTCGGCAAAATTAACTGGCTCAATGTGTTTCACCTTGTGTGAACTACACAGTGAGCAAATGAACACTACGCAGCGCATTGGCCGAATCAACGGTTGATGCGAGGAGAAGCGATGGCGGCGTCAAACCAAGACACGCAGGTCGTCGATAACAAGATGTATCGACCTCCGCAACAAGAAGAAACCCAGATGACCCTGGACGAGGTTATAGAACGCCTAAAGGCGTCGTTGCCAAACATCCCAGGGATTGGCGGAGCAGGGTCTGTCGGACTCATCTTTGTCGTATTGATTGTCATTGCCATTATTTGGGCTGGAACTGGTTTCTACACTGTAGGACCCGACCAAGAAGCAGTCCTTAGAACTTTTGGTAAATTCCAAAGCACCACTACTGGTGGTCTTCACTGGCACTACCCAGCCCCAATCGGCAAACGAAACGTTGTAGCTGTTACGACAACACGTCGTATGGAGCTTGGTTTCCGTTCTGGTGCTGATGGCTTTACGGTCGCACAGTCGGTTACTAACGAATCGCTGATGATCACGGGTGACGAAAACATCGTCGACGTACAGGCGGTTGTTCAATATCGAATTGCCGATCTACAGTCGTTCCTATTTGAAGTAGATGATCCGGGTGATCTCGATCGAGGCATTCCGGCGGGTCGACCAGATGGTCGAACTCTTCGAGATATCGCTGAGACCGCCCTCCGACAGGTTGTTGGCTCACGAAATATCGATGACGTTCTCACTACCGAGAAAGAACAGGTTCAGACTGAAGTTCTTCTCAAAATGCGAAAGTTATCTACCGATTACAAAACTGGTATCGACGTATTGCAGGTGTTGTTGCAGAACGTAAACCCACCACTAGAAGTACAGTCGGCGTTTGAAGACGTTGTTCGTGCTCGTGAGGATAGGGAACGTTTGATCAACCTTGCACAGGCGTACGAAGCCGCTGAAATTCCAAAGGCTACTGGTGAAGCTGCAAAGATCACCGAAGCTGCTGAAGGTTTCAAACAGGGTCGTATCGCTAGAGCGCAGGGTGAGGCTGATGGTTTCGATGCGATATTAGAGGGTTACCTCTTATCGCCGGACATCACTCGCCAGCGTTTGTATTTAGAGGCTATTGAAGAGATTTTACCTGGTGTTACCAAGTTCATTCTTTCTGATTCCGGAGTGCTGCCGTTCTTGCCACTTGATGGCTCGTCTTCAGGCTCTGGGATTGTTGCCGGTACAGGAGGGGGGCAGTAATGAGTAAACTCACTATCCCGCTGATCATAATCATTCTGGCTGTTGTAATCGTCGTGCCACAAACATTGTTTGTAGTAGATGAAACAGAGTTAGCGATTGTTACTAGATTCGGTGAATTCAAACGTTCGCACCGTGCGCCCGGACTGCAGGTAAAAACACCTTTCGCAGAGCAGGTGACTCGGTTCGACAAGCGCTTGCTTCGTGTTGACGTAGCACCAGCTTCATTGCTGACAGCCGACAAGCGAAATTTAGTAATCGACTCGTACGCTAGGTACAAAATTGTTGACCCTCTTGTGTTCTTCAAAAACCTGAGAAATGAAACTCAGGCCGGTTCACGTGTGGGTGATATTGTCAACGCGCAGCTTCGACAAGAAGTTGCTCTCGACGATCAGGAAGAAGTTATTTCTGAAACTCGAGAAGACATCATGAACCGGATCACTATCGCAAGTAACCGAATTGAGGTTTCTCGTGCGGATCTGTTCAGAGACTATGGTTCTCTGAAAGACCCAGCCGTAACGGTGTTTATAGATGAAGACACATCTGACACGTTGCGTTCGCGCCCAGCTACACAAGAAGAATTGGCGTTGCTTGAAGGCAGTGCGAACCCTTCTCAATTAGAGGGCTTCTCGATCACATACGCAGCTAGTGTTATAGAGGCGCTCGGTATTGAGATCATTGACGTGAGAATCAAGCGAGCTGACTTCCCGCCTGACGTAGAGACCAGCGTGTTCTCTCGTATGGAAGCAGAACGTGAAAAGATCGCAAGTGGTCTGCGTGCCGAAGGTACACAGGCTGATTCTGAGATCCGGGCTAATGTCGACCGACAAGTCAACATTGTTCTTGAAACAGCTGAAGGTACTTCCGCATTGCTGAGAGGTGAAGCGGAAGAGCAGGCGATTATGATTCTTGCGAATTCGCTTGAGAGGAATCCTGAATTCTACAGCTTCCGGCGTTCGCTAGAGGCTTACAAGATGTTCATGGATTCAAAGACGACGATCATTCTCGATCCTGAGAGCGACCTTCTGAAGTTCCTTTCGGATCCTTCCGGTGGTTCGTAAGAACGACTGAAAGTAGACACAAAACGGCTCCGATGAAATTCTTGAATTTCTCGGAGCCGTTTTCGCGTTAGGTCAGATTGTGAAGGTGCCGATACAGTACGAGGCGAGCGATCGAAATGATTGCTGCTACCGAAAGAATTAAGATCCCGGAGTAATTGTGTATTACTTAGGTAAGGATTTTGGTATACGAATGATTTAGGACGTATAAGCGAAGCGATAAAATCGCATAATCCGCAGTTGCTATGTATGTGAGTGTTCACTAACATAGCAGTTATAAACTATCGGTTGAATATTTTTCACTAATGGCAATACACAGGCGCCTAGATCACCAAACACGGCAACATCAGATTGTTGAAGCTGCTCGCTTTTTAATCGCAAGCGGAGGAGTTGATGCGCTGACTATCAGAGGCATTGCTTCTAAAGTTGGTGTTACTGAAGCGGCCATTTACAGGCATGTGGATTCGAAAGAAGAAGTGATTCTGCTTCTTATTCAAGAAGTGGAAGAATCTCTCTTTCAGGCCATTTCGAGAGCGACACGATCAGATAAACATGCGCTAGATCGTTTGGAGCACATGCTTCAGCTTCACGTTTCGTACGTTGAGCTTAGGCAAGGT
>JAPKFF010000002.1:0-47996 GCA_028821715.1 Dehalococcoidia bacterium | reverse complement strand
GATCCAGCGACTGCTGGATCGCCTACCGGTTAGCTAATTGAAATAGAGTTTGGTCTGCCCTGTAGGGATCGAACACACGACCTGCGGATTAAATGGCAGTGTGCTAAGAAAATAGATATCGATTTACCGAACAGTGATACCTATTATGGTGCGATGAAAATAACATCGATCGAAACTTATCCGGTAGGTGCCGGTTGGAAGAATTGGCTTTTCGTCCGTGTGATGACTGACCAAGACGGTCTCTACGGAGTTAGTGAAGCGACTCTTAATGGGTTTATCAAAACAACCGAAGCTGCGATTCACGAACTGTCCCAACTCGTTATCGGCAGAGATCCTCACGATGTCAATGCGATCTCTCGCACAGTCATAGAAACTGTCCAAGATGCTGGTCACATTCACCGCCTTGCAATGTCGGCCGTCGAAGTCGCTTGTTGGGACATTCTCGGGAAATCGCTGGGAGTCCCCATCTACCAGCTGCTCGGTGGCAAGCAACGCGAGTCGATACTCGGATATGCAAACGGATGGTATCGGGCAGAACGCACTCCCGAAGCTTTCGTGGCGGCAGCAGACGTAGTAGTCGATCTCGGATTCAGAGCGGTGAAACTCGATCCGTTTGGGCAGTCGTTCGGAACCATCGAGGAAGAAGATCTGCAACTCAGTTATGACATTCTTGCTGCGCTCCGCTCTCGATTTGAACCAGGTTTCAAAATCCTAATCGACGTTCACAGTCGATTTATCCCATCGGAATCTTTACGCGTAGCCCGATTTCTTGAACCGCTTGACCTGTACTGGTGGGAGGAACCGACCAGGGACGAGCGTGAAGCCATGACGAACGAAATCGCTTTGCAGAGCCCGATCCGAATTGCTACCGGGGAGCAATTCGACAAAATCGGCCAGTTTGAAACTCTCGCTCAAGGCGGAGGTGTCAGCATCTGGCAGCCTGAGCCAATGTCCCTTGGCGGCATCTCGAACACCATCGCAGTAGCCAATATCGCACGCGCAAATAACGCAGTGATCGCCCCTCATCAGAGCGGAGGCCCGGTGGCAACTGCGACCTGCTTACAGCTGGCGGCATGTGTTGAAAATTACTTGATTCAGGAACATTTCGATGCGACTAACGAAGCATGGACGCGCGATCTCATCACCTGGCATCCAGAGATCGATCAGTCGAACGGACACCTCAGTTTTCCTACGGCACCAGGATTGGGAATCGACCTAAATCTCGAGGTAATAGAAGAGCATCCGTACGACCGGGACGCATTTTTCAACTTGCACGAAGAAGGCTGGGAACAGCGGATCGGCTCACGCGACGGCGAGTAGCGCTCCCATTCTGAAAAGAGCGAGTTTGGTGGGCCCTGTGGGGATCGAACCCACGACCTGCGGATTAAAAGTCCGATGCTCTACCGCTGAGCTAAAGGCCCTTCAAACTCGGCTAATAAGGTTACGACACGATTGGCAGAATAGGGAGTCTCAAAACTGTCTACTGTTCTTTCGTTTACAAAGTTCGTAGCTTAATCGCCATCTACTCGCACCAAAGTCTCACAATCGCGCTAATATGGCGCACACCGTAAAAGACTAGCTTCATGCCTTCAACACATCGACATGATTTTGGAGACCCCGATGACGACGTCAGACCCAACAGTTTGCAAGTACGATCTTCTACTTAAAGGCGGAAGAGTAATCGACCCAGCCAACAACATCGATGGCAATTTCGACGTTGCGATTTCTGGAGGGCACATTGCTTTGGTGGGGAAAGACATCGCCTCTGCCCTTGCTCGCACTGTGGCCGATGTTACGGGGCTAGTAGTAACTCCGGGCTTGGTCGATCTACATGCACATTTCTATGGCTACGGCGGGGCGATTATTCCCGATGCGCACTGCTTGCCTGAAGGAACGACCACAGCTGTCGATGCTGGCGGATCTGGTCACCTAACGTTCGACGATTTCAACGAGCAAGTAATCGCACCTGCCACCATAAACGTATTTGCATTGTTGAACATTGCCGGAGAAGGAATGGTCGGAGAGCCTGAGCAAGACCTCGACGGAATGGACCCGGAACTAACGGCCGTCAAAATCGCTCAACGCCCCGATTTGATAGTCGGCGTGAAAGTCGCCCACTACATGGGACCGGGCTGGGAGCCGCTCGACCGGGGAATTGAGGCTGCCGAAGACACCGGCGTTTACTTGATGGTCGATCAGTCGCCGATCCACACTCGCCCAATGGACGAGATGATGCTGGAGCACTTACGACCAGGCGACATGGTTACTCACTGCTACGCGCTCAGTAAGCCGATGACAGATATCAACGATAAGGTAAAACAGTATTTCTTTGATGCCCGCGAACGAGGTGTGCAGTTCGACGTTGGACACGGAGCGGGCAGTTTTTCGTTCCGAATCGCTAAGGCAGCAATCGAACAAGGATTCATTCCAGACACGGTTTCGACCGATATGCATCGCTCTAGCATTCTCGTAAACCAAGCAACGATGCCAGAGACGATGTCGAAACTGCTGGCGTTGGGAATGGAATTACCAGACATCGTCAAGCGTTCAACTTGGGATCCTGCAGTTGCGATCGGTCATCCAGAACTCGGAAATCTTGGCCAAACACAGCCAGCCGATATCGCTGTATTGAACATTACTGAAGGCGAGTTTGGTTTGGTCGACAACGGAACCGCCAACCGGGTTTACAAAGCTGATAAACGAATCGTATGCGAGATGACGGTAAAAAACGGACAGGTTGTGTGGGATAAGAACGGTCTATCCCGGGATGACTGGTCAGCCAGTCCTCCAACTAACCCGGCGCTTTAATCGAAATCAGGGATCGCGCACCAATGGCAAACTCGAAGTTCGATGTTATCGTCGTCGGCGCTGGCTCTGCGGGGGCGGTTCTAGCAACACGCTTATCGGAAGATCCATCCCGAAGTGTTCTTCTGGTGGAAGCTGGGGCCGATTACGCCAATTTCGATGAGTTACCTGATGAGATTCGACAGGGGCACGCCACGGGAACCGACTTGGCGGTTAATCCCTCGGGAATCCACAACTGGGCGTTCACGGGCAAGGCGACTCCCCAGAACACGGATATGCCGGTACCTCGAGGCAAGATCACTGGTGGGACAAGCGCCATCAACGGGCAGGTTTACCTGCGCGCCATCCCAGAAGATTTCGATATGTGGGTGGATGCTGGAAATGATGAGTGGTCCTACGATAAGTCACTGCCCTATATGAACAAACTTGAGAATGATCTCGACTTTACCGATCGATACCATGGCAACGATGGTCCTATCGTCGTACGACGGTACCAGCCTGATGAGCTTGTTGCTGATCAGGCTGCTTTCATCACGGCGGTTACCGACGCAGGTTTTGCAAGAACACACGACCACAATCACCCCGCTTCGAGCGGCGTTGGGCCCATACCACTGAACAATCCCGATGGTATCCGCTGGAGCACGGCACTCGGCTACTTGACGATGGCTCGTGATCGAGCGAATTTCACTCTGAGCGCCGATAGTCACACTACGCGAGTCCTGATCAAAAATACAAAAGCTGTCGGCATCGAATATGAAAAACACGGCAAGCTAAAACAAGCACTCGCTGATGAAGTGATTTTGAGTGCAGGGCCGATCGGATCTCCACACCTATTAATGCTTTCTGGCGTCGGTCCGAAAGAGCAGTTGCAAGCAGCTGGGGTCGATGTGATCGCCGATATGCGAGGCGTTGGTCAAAATCTACGCGATCACCCATCGGTTGCTGTGCGCTGGCATGCAGAAGATGATTTCCCAATGCCCGACGTTGAAACAGGTCCGCAGAAAACGGCTCTGCGATACACGGCTCAGAGTTCGGAGTTGCGAAACGACATGATCGCTGTGATGCGCTGGAACTCGCCTTTACGCGAGTTCACTATGACCGCAGGTTTATATCTTGCCAAGGCAGCAGGAGAACTTCGGTTTGTTTCTAGCGATTCCCACGTGCAACCGGAACTCGACTATCACCTGCTAGATCACCCTTACGATCTTGAACGAATGCGCGCAGGGGTGCGAATGCAGATTGAGCTTGGTAAACACGATGCTTACAAGGGAATTTTGAAAGAGCTGAAAGATCCGCTGCCTCCTGATCTTGAGTCAGATGATTCGCTGAATCAGTGGATGCTTAGTCGAGCGAGCACTATGCATCACATCTCGTGCACGGCAAGAATGGGTACGACCGACGATCCGATGGCTGTGACGAATCAATACGGTCAGGTTCACGGTATCGAAGGCTTGCGTATCGCTGATCTTTCGATCATGCCAGACTGTCCGAGAGCGAATACCAATTCGCCAGCGATGATGATTGGCGAGCGCATCGCTGACTTTATGAAAGCAGAGTGAGTAGCGGATAGTCCGTATCACCGCAAAGAACGTTGATAGCCACGTGCCCTCAATGTAAATTTCTTGCAATGACAGGTCAGCGCAGCAGGACTAGCTGTAAAGCTGAAACTGGTTGATGGGCCAGTAAACCGACCATGCTCGACCTACAAGTGCGTCGGCCGTGACAAAACCCCAGTTTCGGGAATCGACCGACACTCGTCGGTTGTCGCCAAGTACGAAGTACTCTCCGTCTGGCACCTGCACGGGGTAATCGTCATGTCGGCGAGCGGTCGTAACATCGACCCAATCTGTTTTTTCGCCGTTCACGTAAACCGAACTGCCGTCAAGGTCGATCCAGTCACCCGGCACACCGATGATTCGTTTTATAAAATCGGTGTCAGAGCCGGTTGGCGGATGGAATACAACTATATTGCCACGCTTAGGTCCACCAAATAGATAGTTGTCGTTCCCGAATAGGCTAAACGGCGATTGGGTGTACACGAAACGATTGACCAGTAATCGCTCATCTTGAACCAGCGTAGGCTCCATCGACGAGCCTTCGATAAGGAAACTCTGGGTCGTTGCTTGCAACGCAAGAAAAATCACCACAGCAGTGATAATCGTCTCGCCAGTATCCCGAAGCGCTGACCGCATTTGTAGCCTTTGTCGAGTGACCAAAAATTCGGTCGCTCAAAATCGAATCCTAGAACTATAAAACGCTCTAATATGAATATAACAAGGTGGCTACCAGTTGCACGTAATCACTAAGTAACGTTTGCCCGAATTATTGGGTGGTGAGTAGCATTGAGCTGCCTAGGCATGTGACCGATTTCCAAAATGGCCAGCTTCGACGAACAGCGACTAATACAACTTACCCGTGACGGCGACTACGACGCGTTCAATCGTTTAGTAGTCGAGTACCAAGACGCGGTGTTCGCAGTTGTTCTTCGGATGGTTCGCAATCGATCCGCTGCGGAAGATATTACGCAGGACACCTTCATTTCTGCCTTTCGCAAAATTTCTTCCTACCGAGGGGCCATATTCCGGGCCTGGCTTTTACGCATAGCGAAGAACGCATCGTTGGACTATCTGAGGAAGATCGCACGTCGTAGTGAAACCTCGATAGACGAAGACATCGTCTACTTTTCAGAAACAGTCAAAGACGAATCACAAGATCCTGAAGCGGATGCACTAAACGCCGAACTAGCGCGCCTTATTGAACATTGCATGGACGGGCTTTCCGACGATCATCGATTTGCCATGGTGATGATCGATATTGAGGGATACCAATATGACGAGACTGCGGACTCGATTGATGTTTCGATAGGAACTGTTAAATCCCGATTAAACCGCGCCAGAGCACGAATGCGCGACTGTGTCCAGCAAGATCGGGAACTTTTACCGGACTCAATGCGTCTATATGACAAGGAGAACTAAAACAGAGTGGTTCGCAATTTTCTAAATCGACTTGTAGGTCGTAAAGATTTGAGCATCGACGCAGTAAATGCGTTCGTTGAAGGCAAGGCGTCACCTGACGAGATTCAACTCGTTGAAAACTTGATGCGTGACAACACTTCGCTCGAAAGAGACCTCTACACTCAGAAAGCGTTGAGGTCGTTACTTGGCAGAATCGAAAAGATTGAATCCTCGCGATCATTTTCGGTCACCCCTGAAATGGTTGCGGCAGCGGAAGCACACGACTCGCTGTTGTCACGAGTTACTGAATTATTTGCAACACAACGACGCCTAGCGCTTGCCCCGGCAGTTATCGGAGTGATCGCGACAGTCGGCGTTGCCCTGCTAACAATTGGTGATGTGACCGGCATTGTCGATCAATCTAGTTCAATTCCTGGTGATTCATTCTCGACCGCCGCCATTTTGGAATCGGCAGCCGATGGTAGCGTTTCGAGTACAGGCCTTGCAGGAGCAACCAGCAATCCTGCCAATGCAGATTCCAGCGCTGACATGATCATTACCGAAAAAGGATCTTCAGCAGCAGCAGCCACGGCTGCTCCAGCAGCAAATTCGGCACCTGCGGCAGCTCTTGCACCGAAACTCAACAGCGACAACGACTCGGTCGAAGTTGCGTCAGTGATAGAACTTCCAAACGCTGAACTCGTAGGTCCGAGTGGCGGTTCGGATGAATCTGAACCGCCCAGCATCATGATGAAAGCGCCCGCTATCGATTTGAGCTCGGACGCCGATGATCTAGGGTCAATTGCTGGGTCATTAGACGACGGTTCACCAATTCAACAGACACAGAGTGGATCCACAACGCCTTCGGATTCGAGCGAAGCCGACACCGATTCAGGTATTTTATCTGGAGATGATATGAGTTCGATTGCCCCTAAAGATGAATTACCTTACGCACAAAACACCACGTTTGAACCGGTTTCTTCAAACAATGGAATTTCACTTCCGCTGTGGCAGCTACAAGCCTCGCTCGCCGCGTTAGCAATCAGCGCTATCGGCGCATGGGCAGGACTACGTCGATCACGCGGCGAGTAACTTCACTTTCGACAGAGGCATGAGTTCCTAATTCCTTTAACTACGGATCATTGCGTACGGGATGTCGAACGGCTGACTTTCGTTCAACCAAATACCAACCGTATCCGACTTCACCGATCTCACATGGAACAAATCACGGCTATCCATCGTCTCTACTCATAACAACTACAATTCAAACGTAGATTGGTCAATAAATAGTTCGAAGGATTTAATTGTGACTAACTTAAAGCTTAGAAAGCCCGCAACTTGGTTTCTCGTGACCGCCTTTGCAGGATTCTCACTCGCAGCTGTGGCATGCGCCGATACATCTGCTAATGAAAAAGCCGGAAGAAATGATGACACGCCAGCAATCGGAGCTCCATCCGGTGTTGTAGGCAACATTAGTTCAGGCGGTTCCCAAGGCTCATCGACCAGCAGTAACCAGATTGAAGAATGGCCCCGAGACGAGCCATACACAGTCGCATCTGGATACGACTCAGCTGCGATCGCGCCATTACCGATCGGAGCTTCTGGAGGATTCGGCCAAGCGTTCAACTCATCAGTCGGTGCGACAAATTCAGGAATCTGGGTAACCGGACAAGGAACAATCGAAATTCCTGCTGACATCGCACAGGTCTCGATCGGCGTTGAATCTCGTGAGACCACCGTTTCAGCGGCGCGCCAGAAGGCAGCCGACGCAATGGGAAAAGTGCTGGATGCCATTAAAGAAAACGGTGTTTCAGAAGAAGATATTGTGACTACGAACTTCAACATTTACCCACAGACGATCTGGGTTGAGGTATCTGACTCACTGGGTCGACACAGCGAGCCACGTATCACTGGTTACACCGTTAGCAACACCGTTCAGGTTACTGTTCGTGATATCGACAACCTAAGCCGTGTAGTCGACACCGCATCTACAGCCGGCGGCGACCTGATTCGAATCAACTCGATTCAGTTCACTGTCGACGACTCTTCTGCTTACGGCGAAATAATTCGACAGTACGCAGGCGCCGATGCTCTCGCTAAGGCAGACGTCTACGCCCGGGCGATGGGTGTAACTCTCGGACAGTTGGTTTACTTGTCTGAAATTAGCAGCTCGGTACCAATGTCGTACGGCGCACCCGTGGCAGAGATGGCAGCAATGGACCGTGCTTTCAAATCGACTCCGATTTCTTCGGGTGACATGAGCCTTTCAGTAACTGTTCAGGCAGTATTCGCAATCGGCGGATAAGCGTTCAACTAAAATAATAAAGTGTGGATTCCTCATCAAAAGGATCCACACTTTATTATTTACTTTGTGTTGGGCACTGTCCGCTGTGTTCCGTCAGCACATACAATCTCGATGTCGCCAGCGTTTTTTGGTCATTGGCGAACCGCACTGCATAAGTTTTACCGCAGCAATTACGAAGGAAATCCGCATGGTCCTGAGCGACCGATCGATAAGGGAAGCAGTCGAAGCTGGAACAATTGGCATCGAGCCGTATTCCGACCGCGACGTCCAGCCCGCTAGTGTCGATTTTCATCTTGCAAACACGATATTGGTGTTTCGAAATTCGACCCTCCCTTACATCGATCTCCGCAAAGACGTACCGAATCTGACCGATGAGGTAATAATCAAAGACAACGAGCCTTTCATGCTTCACCCGGGTGAATTCGTTCTGGGCAGCACACTTGAAAAACTGACCCTGCCAAATAATCTCGTTGCTCGAATCGAAGGCAAGAGCTCGTTAGGTCGACTCGGCTTAATGATTCACTCAACAGCCGGATTTATCGATCCGGGATGGTCTGGGACTCTCACGCTCGAACTGGCGAACGTCTCGCGACTGCCGATTACTCTGTACTTTGGAATGCGTATCGGCCAGATTTCGTTCCAGCAGATGACGACGGAAGTAGATCGTCCATATGGATCGAAGGAACTGAGTAGTCGTTACCAGGGCCAAGAATCGCCGACTGCTAGTCGGGCGCATCTCGATTTCGACAGACACATCAAGCGTTCTTAGATTTCACTGAGGCTCAGTCATCGGTACTCCACTCGATAGAACGCTAGATCTCGCCGAACAGGCTATGGGAGGTGTTGCGCCCCGTCCTGCTGTAGCTGCTGTCGTCGTTCAAAACGGCCAAATCATTGGTGAAGGCACGACCGAGCCGCGACCGGGCCGACACGCCGAGCCGACCGCACTTGCAGAAGCCGGCGAACACGCGAAAGGCGCGACTCTCTACTGCTCGCTAGAGCCGCATGCGTTTCAAGGCGTGGCTCCGCCCTGTACCGAAGCGATAATTGCGGCCGGGATTGCCAAGGTTGTGTCACCGCTTGAAGATCCCAATCCAAGCGTTTCTGGAAACGGCTTCCGACAGCTAAAGGCTGCCGGAATCGAGATAGTCCGAGAGGCTACTGATGAGCAGACCAAGCGGGCCAAATTTCTTATCGAAGGCTTTCATCATCATCTGAAAACCCAACGCCCGTTGATCACACTAAAGCTGGCGACGAGCCTCGACGGAAAGATCGCAACTCGAACCGGCGAATCGCAGTGGATAACGAATGAATCTTCGCGTACTCGAGTCCACGAAATGCGAAGACAAACCGATGCGCTGGTGACAGGTATAGGCACGGTGCTAGCTGATAATCCAAGGCTGACCGCACGAAATTCTGACGGCAATCCTACTGGTCGGCCATTGCTTCGAGTAATCGTTGATACACATGGGCGGATGCCTTCTGATGCGCCGCTAATAAACGAACCTGGCAAAATTCTTTGGGTTGTTGGACAAGATGTTGATGCAACATCACCCGCCCCTCATGTATCGATCTTTAAATCCGCTTTGGCTGGCTCGAAAATTGACTTAGCCGCCGTCTTGGACGAACTCGGATCGAGAGGGCTTCACAATATGATGATAGAAGCTGGGGCTGGACTCGCTGGGGCGTTCGTCCAAAGCGGGCTTGTCGACAAGGTAGCAGCGTTCATCGCACCAAAGATCATCGGTGGAAAAGAAGCACTTGGACCAGTAGCGGGACTCGGAATATCAGTAATGAACGATGCTCTCATACTAGAAAACATCACCCACACAGTCATCGACGGCGATATTCTTGTAGAAGGCTTCGTTTCTAAGTCGAGTTGATGTACTCGACGAATTCGATTGAACCAAGCCGGCAGTAGGCAAAATCAGGCAATGTTTTCAGGAATTATCGAAGAAGTAGGAACTGTCGTACGATTCGACGGTGAAACCCTCGTCGTTCGAGCCAATCAAGTGCTCGAAGATCTAAAAATATCCGAGTCGATCATGGTCGCTGGCGCTTGCCTTACCGTCACAGCACTTTCCGAAACCGACTTCACGTTCACGGTCGAAACCGTCCCCGAAACTGTGGTTCGAACCAATTTTGGTGATCTTAAACCCGACAGCAAGGTCAACCTCGAACGATCACTACGTTACGGCGACCGAGTTGGTGGGCATATGGTGCAAGGTCACGTCGATGGCGTTGGAAGGGTTCGCTCTATTATTGAAGACGGGAATTCGAGAGTCTTTGTCATCGAGGCTGCAGAGAATATAATTGAAAACGTCGTTGAGAAAGGTTTCATCACCATTGATGGAACCAGTCTCACAGTGGTCGATCGCAACACCGATAGTTTTAGTATTGCGATAATCCCGTTCACGTTCGATCACACGACAATGAAAGAACGCCCAGTGGGGTCAAAGGTGAACCTCGAAGCCGATGTAACCGCTAAGTACGTTGCGAACCTCATAGCGCCATACCTGAATAATCTTCCCAAGTCGTAATCATCGTTGAATAAGCTTCCACAAAATATGACGATAAATCCGCACATACCCGATTCAGTAGAAACCCGAGCCATCGAGTCGGTTGAACGAGCACTCGAACAGATCAAAAAGGGTGGGATCGTGATCCTCGTCGACGACGAAGACCGCGAGAACGAAGGTGACATGGTGATGGCGGCTCAGGATGCTACACCGCAGAACATCACGGTTATGGCGAACGAGGCGCGAGGACTAATTTGCACTCCGATGATCGGAGATGATCTTGATCGTCTCGGACTTCCAATGCAGGTACAGAACAATACTGCGGAATACGGGACGGCGTTCACGGTAACCGTCGATTCTAAATTCGGGATTACCACCGGTATTTCATCTGCCGACAGGGCGCACACGATTCAGTTGCTTGCCGATCTAGAATCGTCAGCAGCGAACTTTGTGCAGCCGGGCCACGTCTTTCCGCTTCGCTATGAAGAAGGCGGAGTACTCGTCCGAGCAGGTCACACCGAAGGATCTGTTGATCTTGTTCGTTTGGCAGGCAAGCACCCTGCGGCCGTTATCTGCGAAATATTGAATGACGACGGCACGATGGCGCGCCGACCTCAGCTGGAAACAACAGCCGCGAAGCACGACTTCCCTATCGTTTCTATCGCCGACGTTATCGCATATCGCATGAGTCACGAGAAGCTCGTCGAGCGTGGTGCGGAAGCCCGGCTTCCAACTGCTCACGGCGTGTTCAAGGCGATCGCTTACAAGAGCTTTGTTGATCCGTCGGAACACATAGCGCTTTACATGGGCGAGATCGATGACTCTGAGCCGGTTCTCGTGCGAGTTGAGTCGGAATGTCTCACTGGTCACGTTTTTGGCAGCACTCGCTGTGACTGCGGCGACCAAGTGAACATGGCTCTGAAACTGATTGCAGCCGAGGGTCGCGGTGTTCTGGTTTACATGAGGCAAGAAGGTCGAGGAATCGGGCTTTTGAACAAGCTCAAGGCTTACGAGTTTCAAGACCAAGGCCTAGACACGGTCGAAGCAAACTTACGACTCGGATTCCCGATGGACCTGCGTCGATACGGCGTGGGTGCGCAGATTTTGAATGATCTCGGAGTTCGACGGTTCAAGCTGCTTACGAACAATCCCAAAAAGGTCATCGGACTCGAAGGGTTCGGACTTCAGATGGTTGAGCAACTTCCATTGGAAGCACCGATCAACGACGAGAATCGGTTCTACATGCAGACCAAGGTCGACAAAATGGGACATGACCTTGAAGTCGACCCGTCGGATTCGATTGGCAAAAATTCAAGCGATAAGGCTAAAAACTAATGCCGCCTCGTAAGATCGGACAAAACCTTGACGGAAAAGGGCTAGGAATCGCAGTCGTAACTGCTCGATTCAACGATTACATCACCGATCAAATGTCAGCTTTGGTTGTAAACCGACTCGCCGAACTCGATGTCGCTTCAGCCGACATTGTGGTTGTTCAGGCTCCGGGAGCATTTGAACTACCGCTGATGGCCCGAAGACTTACTGAGCGTGGCGATATCGACGCGGTGATCTGCATCGGAGCGGTAATCCGTGGAGACACTGATCATTACGAGTTCGTTGCACGTGCAGCGACCGAAGGCATCGCCCGAGCCGGTGAGGATTCAGGCAAGCCGGTGATTTTCGGCGTGCTGACAACGGACAACCCTGATGATGCCGTCGTTCGGATCGGTCACGCAAGCGGTTACGCAGATGCTGCGGTCGAAATGGCCAACACGCTGCGTCAAATTCAGGAATTGGCTTAACGTCATTTATCGCTTCGTGATTCCCCGGCGTACCTGCTAATCTTCAGGCATGTATGGCGAGCCAAATACTTCTGATAAAGAACGAGTGATCTTTCACGTTGATCTCGACGCATTCTACGTTGAGGCCGAACGTCAAAACGACCCGTCGTTACTTGGTAAACCTGTCGTAATCGGGGGAATTGGTCCGCGTGGAGTTATAGCCACAGCCTCATACGAAGCCCGAAAATTTGGAGTTCATTCTGCGATGCCGACCACTGTGGCGCGTCGACTCTGCCCGCAAGCGATCTACATGGGCGGCAATCACGGTTTGTATCGCGGTGTTTCAAAAAAGTTCATAAACATCCTTCGAGAATATTCTCCGAATGTAGTGCCGGTGAGCGTCGACGAGGCGTATCTGGACATGACCGGGACAGAGCGACTTTACGTCGAGCCATTCGATGCTGCTGACCTGATTCGCAAAGCTGTACGGGATGAACTAGGCCTCCCTGCTTCAATAGGTATCGGTCCCAGCAAACTTGTTGCCAAAGTATCGACAGAACACGCCAAGCCAGATGGCATATTTCAAGTTCGTCAGCAAGAAGCTGAATCGTTCTTCGCTCCACAGCCAGTTCGCAATCTCCCGGGAATCGGACCAAAAGCCAGCGAAACACTGGCGAAACTCCAGATATCTACCCTAGGACAACTCGCTGCCGCACCGGTGGGACTATTGAGGCGTGCGCTGGGTCCGAACCACGCTGACTACGTGCAACGACGGGCTAGGGGCATCGACAACGCTCCACTGAAAGAACGGGTGAAAGCGAAGTCTATCAGTGCGGAAACTACCTTCGAGACTGATGTTTCACGTCGTTCTAAACTCGAAAAGTCACTGAGGAAGCTAAGTGAACGAGTTGGCATGAGGCTGCGGAAATCAGGTCAGCGAGCGAAAAGTGCGAGCATCAAGTTGCGATATGGAGATTTTTCTACGATCACCCGACAACGGACGTTAGCCGCTCCCGGGGATGGTGACCAGTTGATCTACGACACGGCTCACGCGCTATTGGTCACAGCGATGCGACAGCGGGGTGAAGCCATTCGTTTGCTCGGAGTATCGATTACCGGTCTTGGGGAGCAAGCAGCACAACTGTCACTCCTCGATCTGAATCAGATGTCCGATTCAGATACCAGTGAAGCTCTGGACACAATTCGTGAACGCTTCGGCAATAAGGCGATTAGCCGTGGGTCGGTTTAGTTCGCAATTTCCTTCTAACTGGAACAACTGACTTCCAGAGTACAGCCGAGGTATTTTGGACCGGGGTCGCGTCGGTCTTTCATTAGAAATCAATTGCCGAGCACGCCTGTCTTACCGAATATCCCTCCACTGCGCTATCGCTCCGGTCGGGATATCGATGAAGGCAACCAATCGAGTGGGGCATAGAAGTTAAACCATAACCGCCCCAAGCAAGCATCTTGGAGTGGTTATTCAAGTTCTAAATACACCGAATGCTTACGGATTTGAAAGCAGACCGGCTTCTTTCGCTGCTGCCATCACGATCGGTCTCTGCTCGTCGGTAAGATCCATCACTGGCGGAATCGGTCGACCACAGTCGATGCCAAGACGCTCCGAGAGAATCATCTTGGTCACACTGGCAGGTGCACCAAACATTCGCACTACATTGACGATATTCTTCGCGCCATCTTGCAATCGCTGAGCCGTGGCGAGATCACCACGTTCCCATGCACCGTGCAGCTCGGTGTAGTGCCAAGGTGCAAGTGACAGTGGAGCGTCGACCGTTCCAACCGCGCCCATTGTCAGTGCCGGTAGTGGAATTGCGCCATTACCAGAGAAACATTTGAGTCCCATATCGGCGAACGCTCGGATGTTGCCAAACGTAAAAGCTGAATGTTTGAGACCGATCACTGAAGGCACTTGCTCGACAACTTTTTCCATTAGTTCAGGAGTGAACTCAACCTGAGTTAACTGCGGAAGGTTGTAGACGAAAAACGGCAATCCATCTGCAGCGTCTGCGATCCGTTTGTAGTGGTCGATCGTCATCTGATCGTCACCCTTGAAGAAAAACGGTGGCACACAGCAGATTGCGTCGTTGCCCGAATCTTTGGCTGCTTTGGCGCCCTTTGCGGCGCTTTCGGTGCTGACTGCACCGACGTGCATGATCGAAAGACCTTTGCCTGAAATCGTTTCACCGGCGATACGTGCGGTCGTTTCTCGCTGCTGCTCACTCATCACCGGACCTTCGCCCGTTGAGCCTGCAACCCAGAAACCATCGACTCCGTGAGCCAAATTGTCTTCGAAAATCGCTCGAAGTGCGTCTTCGTTAATTCGACCATCGGTGTGAACGGGGGTTGGATTCGCGGGGAACACACCCTTCCATTCAAAACTTTTGCTAGATGCCTTCGCCCGTTCATAAGCCGTTGCGATCGTCGCCATTCAGAAACCTCCAGAGGATTTTCCTCTTTTACGTGAAGGCGACAGTCTAGCGGTTATTGCATCGAAGATGTTGGCGTGGTGTTCGTTGAGTTACCTATCGCACAAGCTTGGTAATAATCGAAATAGCATGAAGTTCGACAAAGATCAGGAGAATCGCAGAAATTTGGGTTGCTTTTATTAGGCACAACAGAATCGTCTTGCTACTATTGAATGCTGTTCGCAGATGCCGATTCGTCTAGCGGTAAGACACCAGACTCTGAATCTGGTAACCCAGGTTCGATCCCTGGATCGGCAGCCAACGTGGCCCCATCGTCTAGTGGCCCAGGACACGGCCCTCTCAAGGCTGAAACAGGGGTTCAAATCCCCTTGGGGCTACCATCAAGTAGCAATTCAAAGCGGCTAGTACATGTACTAGCCGCTTTTTGTTATCTACAGGTTCTGCAATTGGCGCACAATTGCAGTCACTTGGTTCATAGGACTGACTTCGACGATTCACTTCTCCATTTAAGGAGCACGATTTGGTTCGTGGTTTTTTGCTGCGCGACAGGTGTACATTTTCGGCGTACAACAACCAACAGTTGGAGAATGAGTCCATGGCATCCGATAACACGCGAAAACAGCCCTTGAGACCGGTCATGGCTCTAAGGCCGCCAAACGACATTATGTTCGAGGAGTCGTTCTGGGACGAGCTTGCCGATGCCGGCATAAAAGAGATCGCACTGCAGTGGCTCTGCCTACTCGACGACCGAGCACCCGATGACGCAGGCAACGTCTATCCTCAGCCAGAAGACGGCCACCCGCGTGGCCTTGCGGCAATGGGTGGTGAACGAGTGAACCGCGTTCCAACTGCAGCGTTTAACCCAACACCTGAATATTACGAGGGCCTGTCATGGCAACCGCCTACGATGCCGGATCATCTTGCGGGTCAGTCTGAGAAGTTAGCGGCGGCGCTAGACATGGGCCGCTCGAAGGGCTTCACGATCTACGCGGTAGACGACAAAGGTTATTTTCTCCAAGGTGGGTTCGGATCAGGAAAGCTCGATCTATCCAAGCGCACTGCGAGTTTCACCGACCCGAGCATGCCAGCAATGACTGTGGCTCGCGCAAGAGACACGGCTAAACACTTTCCACAGGTCACAGGTCTGTTAATCGATGGCCCTGACTTCAAGTGGGAGATTCAACCGGGACACCGTGATGACCTGTGGCTCGAGCCAATCGATACTCCAGAAAATCGTGCATTCTCTTCTAGCAACGGAATGGATTTCCAAAAGGTTCTAGCCGGACGCGAACACTTCAAAGAATTCCTGCATGGGTTCAATTCAGACTATGCTCGGAAGTTCATTACAAAGGCCCCGGGCGCACTGGCGAGTCACGAATGGTGGCGGGATCATCCCAAGTTCACCGAGTGGTATTCGTTCAAGCAAGCCGCGGTTGAATGGAGCGTGAGCAGTTCGTACCGTGGAGTGAAAGAGCACCTTCCTGACTTGCAGGTAGGCAACTCATCACGATTGCCGTTCGCCGAGCCGTTGACGGGGCACAACACGACTAGTAAGCAGCAATACATCGATTTCCAACAGCCAAAACAATATTGGTGGTCGGGCGGCGTTGCCGGATTCCGAGGAACCATCGTGAACTGGGTCGACACGCTCGTGGATTGGAATGACGACCTGGATCACGACTTGGCTTCGGAGTTGTTCGGAACTATGTTCGACTATCCACTGACCGCCTCGTATCCAATCAGTGACTACAACGGTGAAGCGACTGACGAGTGGTTCACCACGGCGGTTCGTGATCAGACGGCGAAGATGCTCGCCAATAGCGGTGGGCAAAAGCGCTATATGCCGTGGGTTGGTCTCGAGCATTTCGGATCAAACTGGCTGACGGCAAGCGAGCTCGATCGCTTGCTGGAAGAGATGCAATCACAGGGTGCAACCCGTTATTGCTTCTTCATCTATAACTCGATTAAGCCCGAAATTTGGGACGTGATTCGGAAGTACAGCACCGAGTAATTCACTGAAATTGTCAGCTAGGCGCTGCGGTGGATTAATCACTATGTTTGCGTGACGTCAGTTTGAATGTCATTATGACGTCATGGAACTGACAACATACATAGAATCACTCAAAAGTAGCCTTCAGACGACCGCGGCTCCGGCTGGAAAAGACGTTGCGGATGCAGCGGCGCTTCTTGCACAGGCGATCGAACCAGCGGCACGCCTTTGCCTGTTGGAAGCATTGTCAAGAGCCGCGGATGAGATCACGCTTCATCTACACAACACAACGGTTGAGGCGAGGCTGCACGGACAAGAAGTTGATTTTGTCGTGAGTGAGCTGGACGCCATCGAAGCCAAAGAAGCACAACCAGCATCCGCGGATTCGCAATCAAATAACGATGTCGCTCGGATCACTCTCCGGTTGCCGGAACATCTCAAAGACTCTGTCGAGCAAGCAGCCAAATCCGAGAACCTTTCCGTGAACGGATGGCTTGTTGGAGCAATCGCGTCAGCAGTCGTTGATGGAAGCGATTTTGGAGTTCATTTCCGGTATGGCAAACGTAATCGCAGTTATCGAGGTTTCGCACGATCATGAGATTTTTGTCGATCCGATCTGAACGTGCTCAATCCACTTGAAGGGCACATCTAATGCATGAATTTGCTCGCACTACTCCACTTTCTATAAAAATTTCTCTTCCAAGTGGATCGGTAGACGTGGTCGCTGAAGAACGTGACACCGTCAACGTATCTGTAATCCCGCTCGGAAACAGCCGACAGGATCGTAAAGCCGCAGAAGCGACTTCGGTAGTACTCAGCGGAGACGAACTCACGATCGAGCCCCCAAAGGGCAACAGCTACTTGAGAAGTAGCGTCCAGCTCAAGATCGAAGTGCTTACGCCTATCGATAGTGACATACGCATTGGCGTTGCCTCTGCCACTGTGAAATGCACCGGTCGGTATCAGAACGCCATAGTGAACTCTACATCCGGCAATTTCGATGTATCAGACGCAACTGGTGATGTGAGAATCCAGACCGCCAGTGCAGATGGGCGGATAGCCGATGTTGGTGGCCAACTGCGTCTAAAATCTGCTTCCGGTGACTTTTCAGCCGGAGTCGTCAAAGGCTCGGCAAGACTCCGAACCGCCAGCGGTGACATCGTGTTAGCCGAGGCGCACTCCGACGTTCAGTCAAAGTCTGCGTCGGGTAATCTAAAAATTGGTGTTGCGCATCGTGGAGCGATAACTGCCAAAAGCGCTTCAGGAAAAGTTACCGTTGGTGTTGTTCCAAACACGGGAGTTTGGCTCGACTTGGATTCGAAATCTGGAAGCGTTTTAAGCAATCTCGATAGTTCAGGCGACCAATCGGAATCAGCCGACCTAACGATTCAGGTTCGCACGATGAGCGGCGACATCGATATTGTTCAAACTAGGGAAAATGCTGCTGTTTAGGTCTAACTAATCGCCGGTCGTTTATCGGACCACGGCCGAGCTTCCTCTAGGGCGGCTGAGGCGGCGAGAACGCTGACTTCGTCTTTCATGTCGCCGACGATCTGTAGACCGATTGGTAGTCCATCTGAAGAGAAGCCAGCCGGTGCTGAGGCTCCTGGATTACCGGTCATATTGAACAGATAGGTGAACGGCGTGAAGCCCCAGAGCCGGTGAGGAACCTGCTTACCGCCAATAACATCGGGCTCATCACCGATATCAAATGCTGGGACCGCCAACGACGGTGAAAGCAGTAGATCGTATTTGCCGAAGTAGTCGTTGACGTACTTGCGATAGGCACCGATGTTGCTGAAGATATTCCACATACGCTCGGCTGAGAGCGTGTCCGCACGATCCATGTACTCACCGAAATAGTTGGTCATATCTTCACGGTGATTGTCGAAATCTTCCCGTGCTGCATCAAGACCTTTAATCGTGAAGTAGTCGAAGAACGTCCAGAAAACATCTTCGTAATCAGCCGGATTGAAATCGACAGTTTCGACAATGGCGCCCGCATCTTCGAACGTCTTAGCCGCGCTTTCAGCGACTCGTATGACCTCTGGATCGACTGGATTACCGCCCATGTCAGGCGTCCAGCCGATCTTCATTCCCGTGACACCTTTTGTTAGAGCACCAACGTAATCGGGCACGTCGTCAGTGATCGTATCGTACTCACTCCGCGGGTCGTATCCAGATAAGATAGCAAGTGTTTCAGCGGCGTCCCGCACGGTGCGAGTAAGCGGGCCTGAAGTGGCGTTGTTCATGATGTTGTGACCAGCGTTCCGAGTCGTACTCGCCGCACGCGCCACTCTGCCCTGCGTCGCTTTTATTCCGTAAACACCAGCGAACGCAGCTGGAATTCTTATAGAACCTCCACCGTCGCCACCGGGCGCAAAGCTCGTTAGACCCGATGCAACGGCCGCCGATGCGCCACCTGAGGACCCGCCGGGTGTTTTGTCAGGATTCCACGGATTTCGAGCTGGTGGACCTAGTCGATTTTCGGTCGTGCCAGCGAATCCGTTTTCAGGAGTATTCGTCTTCCCGGTAATGATTCCGCCAGCTGCTTTTACTCGTGACAGTGGGATCGAATCGAATTTGGCAATGTTGTCTTTGTAAGTGAGCGAACCGTGCGTCCATACGACGCCCTTCATCGGCTCGGTGTCCTTATATGGAACGGGAATACCGTGAAGCGGACCAAGCTCATCGCCGCACATTACTGCGGCTTCAGCTCTCCTAGCGGCGTCCATTGCCATGTCGGAGATTCGAGTGATGAATATGCCGAGCTTAGGATCGAGTTCGTCGGCGCGCTTGAGATGAGATTCTATGAGTTCAACCGGCGAAATCTCTTTAGAACCGATCATTTCTCGAAGCTTGTAGGTTGGCGTGAATCCGAGTTCTCGATCTGAGGTCATGGCTTTCTATTGGCCCTTCATTACTTCGATAAACAGTTCTGTCGGCTCTGCAGACGGCGTTTCGGTTTCGATAGTTCCCCGTGCGTCAAGGTTTACCGCAAATCGGCTCATGTGGGCGCAGTCCGGAGTTTCGATCAGGGTTGCGAAGTCGTATCGACCCAACCGAGTGTTTTGCGACACAATGCAGCAGTCTTGCTCTTCTATTTCCGGATTCACCTGCATTATGCGATCAGGATCATGCTTAATCCGATCACGTCCGCGTTCGGTCAATTTTGGCTCCATGTTAGGCGTTAGTTTCTGACAATGAGCTTAGAGAATATTGTTTTAGTTGTGCGAATACCGGAGGCAGACGGTCTACTCCATTTTCGACCCAACGAATCGTGATAGAGCTCGAGCTGTAGGATCGGTTCGAACGTTCACGATGGCGGCCACTCCCGAAGCGAAAGCACGCTCGAACGCTGGCTTAAGATCTTTAGGATCTTCGACCAACTCGCCATGCCCGCCAAGTGCCTCGGCGACTTTGTCGAATCGAGTGAATCCAAGTTCACGCCCCGGCTTGCGAATCCCTTCGACTCGAGCTGTCCAGCCTTCGTTGTTCGACACGACGATGACGACCGGCAGGTTGTGTCGAACTGCGGTGTCGAAATCTTGAATGTTCATTCCCAGTGAGCCGTCACCGTGAAGGGCAACGACCTGCTTGTCTGGCTTGGCAATCTTGGCACCGAGTGCATAGGGAAGGCCGACACCCATGCAGCCTGAAGGTCCCGAATTTAGACGGTGCCCGGGAACGTAGGTTGGCATTGACTGACGTCCGAAATGAAGAATCTCGTTTCCGTCTACAGCCAAAATCGAATCTCGGTCCATCACTTCACGCAGTTCTTTGCAGAGTCGGAGTGGATGAATTGGTTGTTGGTCAGAATTCTCGAGAGGAGCGACACGCTCTCGGCGTGAAATATCGGCTTCACGAAGTTTGTCGATCCACTTGGAATTTGCCTTCGTTGCGAATCCGATGCGGTCAGCTTCGTCGACGAGTTGCCGAAGAACAGCCTTGGCGTCGCCTTCGATTCCAACATCAACCGAGCGGTTGTGACCGAGTTCGGCTCCATGAATATCGATCTGGATGATCTTCGACTGGGATGCAATGCGCTGGCCAAACGTCATCATCCAGTTCATTCGGGTTCCAACGACGAGAACTACGTCTGCCCCTCTGAATGCCCCTGAACGTGCGGCAGGGAATGACATTTCGTGGTCGTCGGGTAGTAGACCACGTGACATTGGCGACGTGTAGAACGGGATGCCCATGCGTTCGACCAGCAGTCGAAGCTCGTCATACGCCTGTGACCACCAGACTCCTCCCCCAGCAAACACCATCGGGCTGCTTGCTTCAGAAAGCATTTTCACAGCTCGCTTGATTAATCCGGGATCACCAGCAGGTCGAGCTCGCCCCGATGCTCGTGTCGGTATAACTGCGTCTGATTCTTCGACCTTCCCATAAAGAACATCTTCATTACAGTCGATGTACACAGGACCTGGACGACCGGTTGTGGCGAGGCGGAAAGCGGTTGAAATATGCTCGGGGTAGCGTGCCGGATCGGTCGGTCGCATCACAGCTTTAGATATCGGTTCGAAAATTCCAACTTGGTCGACCTCTTGGAAGCCGTCGCGCCCAAAGTCTTCGATAGGTCCTGCGCCGCCGAGAGTAATCATCGGTGCGCCGTCGACCCATGCCGTGTACTGACCTGTCAGGAGGTTTAGCGTGCCGGGTCCGGATGCGGCAGTGGTCACACCGGGTTTACCGGTGACCCGGGCGTATCCGTGGGCAGCCATCGACGCGGCCTGTTCGTGTCGGAAGTCAATCGCCTTGATTCCAAGGTCCTCGGAATTGTTGATGATCTCGTAGTTGGGTCCGCCCATCAAATAGAAGAGGTGTTCAACACCTTCTTCTTTCAGCGTGCGAGCCAGTAGGTAGCTACCATCTACTTCCATATTGTTCTCAATAACTCCGCTTTTATTAACGATCCAACCGAGTTGGATTTTATTTTGGATTCAGAATACGCTCGTCGGCGGGCTTCGTTATGGGATTTTAGCGATTGAGTCGAGACGACTTTAGCCTATCGCCCTCTTCCAATGGTAATTCGGCAAGCCGGGCGAGCACGCCTTTCGGTGATGTACCAGCGAGCGTTGCAGCCTCGGCGATCAAGATCGCGCCGCCAACAAAATCGTCCTGCGAGATAAATTCTGGTTCGACTCCGGATTCGCCTCGATTGTGCCAAGCGCCGAGTGGAAATGCCGTGCCCGTGACCTTGTAGCCGAATGCCTTGAATGCAGATGCTTCGCAGCCGCCTGCGCTCATTAGCTGTCGCTGTATCTTGAAATTGGGATTCGCAGATTTGATTTTGTGAACTGCCTGACTCAGATACGCCTCCGCTTCGTAGTCGAACGTCGCTGCTCGGTCACCAGTGCGGATCACGACGCCTTCGCCAATTTCTGCACCGGGAAGAACTGAGCTTGTTTCGACGGAAACGACGATTGTGTTCTTAGGCAGAAATTCGTTCTCGGCCGCCAAACGTGCTCCAACTAACCCGGTTTCCTCGGCACGAGTGAATAGGCCGAAAACGTTTCCGGCGGTTGGCGTATCTATAATCGATTCGAGGGCGGCGAGGATTGCTGCGCAGCCCGCCAGATCGTCGGCAGCGCGCATCTTGATCAGATCGTCTTCTAACGAAAAATCAGGCAAATCAAAAACTACCGGACGCGGAAGATCGCCAAGTTTGATTTTTTCATCGCATACTTCCGCATATACGGTATCGGTACCGAGCCACCCAGTGGCTTCACGAGATTTTGGAAAATCACCTTCAGCCGGTTCTGATCCAATGATGGTAGATTCGATGCGTTCGTCATTCTCCCCTATAACCAAAACCTTAGTTCCCTCACAGCCAGCTGCAATCCCAACTCCACCGAGAGTTTTGAGGGTCAACTTTGAGCCATTTTGAGCTACGACTTCGTAGCCTGGATGATCGGTGTGAGCGACGAAAGCAATTCCGGGCAGTGTCGGATCGTCGCCATGTTTCGTGGCGAGAACATTGCCCCATTCATCCACCGACACCTCGAGACCACTTTTACTGGCGCGGTTGTACAGATAGTCAGCAGGCCCGTCTTCCCAATAAGAAGTAGCGGTGAACTCGCCGAGTTCTGACAGAATTTCAATTGCGGCAGATTCGATCCACCTAGTGTTGGAAATAGTTCCAGAGTTAGATCCGTTGGTCATAAAACTTTAATCAGAGAACGATGAAGGGTTGTTGAATCAGAATTTTGTTGCGAAAAGCATACGCGTTGAAACGGTCTCAAGCGTCACACTAACCATCGTTCAGGTTCTACAATGCCCCAGATCGCAATAACCGACCAATCGTAAGTTCTGAAACGAGATCGAATCATTATGCCTGAGGTGCTCGTATTTTCTGGCTCTGCCCTGCCCTTGCTAGACATGGCGAATGAGATGAAACCAGGTAACTGGAATCTACACGTGCGCACTGGTAAATCAACAGATGAAGAGGTTGCGGAAGCAGCTGAGATCGCAGATTTCATTCTGGTGTTTGGTCACGGTGTGTCTGACAAAACTCTTCGACTCGCAAACAAAACCAAGCTCGTTCAACTTTGCTCTGCAGGTTTCGACGGGGTAAATCTCGGACTCGCCGGCGAGATGGGAATTCCCGTCGCTAACAACGGTGGTGCCAACGCAATTCCCGTTGCCGAGTTTGCAATTACGCTGGCGTTGTCGACGATTCGTCACCTGACAGTGTCCAATGATGACACCCGAGCCGGAGACTGGATGCGGCCTGAGGTGGACGGCCGCGATTCTCATGAACTATTCGGGGCAACGGTCGGAATCGTGGGCGCAGGTCGTATCGGCAGCAACGTCGCGGGAATGCTGCGGGGATTCGAAACGACAACGCTCTATACAGACAAGGTTCGAAGTGAGAAGGCAGAGAGGTACGGAGCAACAAGGGTCGAACTCGACGAGCTACTTGAGCGATCGGACATCGTCACGCTTCACACTCCTTTGGATAACAGCACTCGTGCTTTGATCAGTGAGCGTGAGCTCAATCTGATGAAGAAGACTGCAGTTCTCATCAACACGTGTCGAGGTCCAGTTGTAGACGAAGTAGCACTGCAACACGCGCTCGAGGACGGCGAAATATGGGGTGCAGGACTGGACGTGTTCGAGCAAGAACCGGTCGATCCAAGCAATCCTTTACTCAAGGAGGATAAGGTTGTCGTTGCTCCGCATATAGCAGGCAAGAGTTACGAAAGTTATCCTAGAAGAGTACGATTTGCCTTCGACAATATGAAACGAGTTTGGGATGGCGGAACCGCGCAAAGCATAGTCAAGCCCGAATAACTAGTTATTGATTCAACCAACAAGGAAAACGAGAACATACACAGACCTATGAGTCCAGACGCAAAAGATATTCGAATCCTATTTCTAGGTCCCAAAAACCTACGCAATGGCACCGCAGCCGACTTTCCACACCAGAGCAAAGCCGCCGCAGAGATAGGCGCAGAGTTTGTGGTGTACGACGGTGATAGCGATGGAGAGCTAATCGAGGCTCTAAAAGACGCCGACGTGGCGATAGCCGCCGGTCACGGTGTTTCGCCCGATCTGTTCGTTAACATGGGCAACAACGGTCGCTGTAAGGGACTCGTTTCGTTCGGGCACGGTTATGACAGCATGGATCTTGGCGCCGCCGTGGAAAACGGTGTGATCCTCGCCAACACTGCTTCGTTCGGAACTGAAGAAGTTAGTAACCAGACGATGATGCACTTCCTAGTTTGCTCCCGAAAATTCGTCCTTCATGACAAACTGGTAAAGGGCGGAACGTGGACTCGAGAGCATCTCGCTCCTATGGGTCACATCGCTGGCCAAACCTTCGGCATCATCGGACTTGGTGACATAGGTCGAACCGTTGCTCGGAAAGCACGAGCGTTTGGAATGAACGTCATCGCCTACGATCCGTTCGTATCTTCCTGGGATGCTAAAGAGTACGGGGCTGAGATCGTTGGCACTCCTCAGGAAATCGCCAAGCGATCAGACTACATTTCACCGCACACATACCTGACTCCAGAGACCCGTCACATGGTCAACTCAGAGTTTTTCGACTTGATGAAGCCCACTGCGTACCTCATCAACTGCTCTCGTGGCCCTGTAGTCGATGAGAAGGCGTTGATTGAAGCATTGCAACAAGGCAAGATCGCCGGTGCGGGTCTAGACGTTTTCGAGCAGGAACCAGTCGACCCGCTCAACCCTCTCCTGAAGATGGACAACGTATCTGTAACCAACCACTACGCCTCCTACAGCGAAGTAGCGTGGAACCGAGCGAATACGCAGCTTGGTGAAGAGGCGATGCGAATCGCACTGGATTACTGGCCAATGTCGCTAATCAACCCAGACGTTCGCAGCACAGTAAAGCCACGCAACTGGGCAGTTAGCTGGGAGGTCATGCTCGCCGAACAGGATAAGTAACGAACGTCTTTCACACGTTTTTTTTGGGCTGGAACATAAAGTAGTGGCCCAACTGATCTAATTTTTTGGAGTACTAAAAATGGCGAAGCAAAGAGTTGTCGTACTTGGGCCGGCTAGTAACGATCCACTACACCACGAGCGAGCCGAAATGGCCGATCTCGATGTAGAATTCGTTCAGGAGTCACCACAGTCTGAAGGCGAAGCGATCGAAGCAGTTCGAGGTGCCGACGCAATCATGATGCGCGGTGGCTGGGGTACGGAGCAGGTGATTCGAGCGGCGGACTCAGCGAAGGTTTTGGCCGTTTATTCGCATGGCTTCAACCACATCGACGTAGATGCTGCAACCGATATGGGCATCATCGTGACGAACGGTGCCGGTATGTGTGCTGAAGAGGTTTCTAACCAGGCAGTAACGATGACACTCGCTCTCAACCGCAACACAGTGCAATCGACTCTCCAATTGCGAGAAGGCCGATGGGGTGCTGCCGAATTTGGACCGATCGAACCAATCGATGAGCAGACTCTAGGAATCGTCGGCTTCGGAAATATCGGACGACAGGTTGCACGAAAGCTTGGCCAAGGATGGCGCATGGATACTATCGTTTACGATCCATATGTGCAGCCTTGGATCATTAGCGAATATGGCGTGGAGCAGGTCTTCGAACTTAACGAATTGTTTGAACGATCGGACTACGTCGTCGTCGTAGTTCCACTGAACGCAGAAACGTTCCACATGATCGGTAAAGAACAGTTCGATCTCATGAAGGAATCTGCGTACTACATCAATGTTTGCCGTGGTTCTGTGAACGACGAGCCAGCCTTGATCGAAGCTCTGCAACAGGGAAAGATTCGTGGTGCTGGTTTGGACGTGTTCGAACAAGAGCCAGTAGACCCCAACAATCCATTATTGCAAATGAATAATGTGATTACCGCGCCGCACTTAGCGGGTGCTTCAACTCGTTCGGCATGGCTGGCTCGTCAACGAGCATCGCAACAAGTAGCAGCGGTTCTTCGGGGCGAATGGCCTAGTGCTGGTCAAAACCCTGAAGTCACTTCGAAGCTAGACGAGAAAAAACGAATGCCTGGAGCGGCAGGCATAATCAACGGACTCGGTGACTAGGTTCTATCAATAATCGAACTATTGAGTCGGCGGAGCCAAAACTCCGCCGACTTTGTTTAAGAAGATCAATGAGCAACAAACTCCGCATAGCAACCCTCGGCATTCACCACGAGACGAACACGTTCGCAAGTAATACCACGACCATGGATAGCTTCAAGGTTTCGGGAATGCAGACTTATGCAGTGCAGCGGGGTCGTCAGTATTACGACATGCACGAGATGACGCAAACTTCAATGGCTGGGTTCATTCAAGCTTCCAAGAAGCTAGATTTCGAATTGGTTCCGTTGATATTCGCGGCTACAGACCCAGGTGGAACAATTAGCAAAGAAGTTTTCGACACGCTCGGCGGAGAGGCTCTCGACATGCTTCGTGAGCAGGGTCCGTTCGATGGGGTTCTGTTGAATCAGATGGGAGCCGCCGTATCCGAGGAATTTCCGGATATGGATGGCGAGTTGGCTAGACGGGTACGCGAAATTGTCGGGCCTGATGTGCCGGTCGCAATGACTCTTGATCTTCACGCCAACGTTTCGCAACAAATGGCCGATCAGACAGACGCGTTGGTCATCTATAAAACAAACCCACACACCGACGCTGTACCGCGAGCGCACGATGCCTGTGATCTTGTTGTCCGGATGGCACGCGAAAACTGGCGACCTGCAAAATGGCTCGAGATGCCTCCAATGGTCGTTGGGATTTTCCAACACGACACGCGTGACATGCCTATGAAAGCCGTCATCGACGATCTCGAAACCGTGCTCGCACAGCCGGGAATCATTGGCGGTTCAATTGGTGAAGGGTATCCATGGTCGGATGTCCATGAGAACGGACTCGCCTGCTACGTGCTCCATGAGATTTCGATTGACGAGGCAAAGAAGGCAGCCCGTTGGATCGCTGATCGTGCGTGGTCGAATCGAAAAGAGCTATACGAACCGGTCGGGCCAACCGCATCGGACGCCGTTGCATATGCGTTGAAACAGGCGGTAGCGAAACCAGAAGATTCAGGTCCTATCGTGTTGCTTGATGTTGGAGACAACATCGGAGCCGGCAGCTCAGGCGACAGCACTTTTCTGCTTGCTGAAGCAGTGAAACAGGGTGCGACGTCTTGGCTTCAGACGATACGTGACACGGAGGCGATAGCCACATGCTTGGAAGCAGAGATCGGCAGTAACGTAACCGTCGAAGTTGGTGGCAAGGCTGACTCACTCCACGGAAACCCAGTCAGGTTAACCGGGCGGGTTACTCGTATTTCAGACGGCCGATTCGAAGACAACGGAACCGTTCACGCCGGTTGGCGATTTTTTGATGGTGGCACGACGGTTGTGATCGAATCGGAAGAGGGCCCGACGGTTGCATTGGTGACAACCAGAGTCGGCAACATGAGCCGGGAGCAGTTCTATTCTCTCGGCTATCGACCTGACGACTTCGACATTGTCGTCGCCAAGGGCGTTGTGTCACCTCGACCTGCGTATCAGCCAATCGCTAGTGAAATAGTCACCGTAAACACGCCCGGAGCGACTTCTGCTGACATGTCGACATTCGACTACAAACGAGTGCGAAAGTCGCTATATCCATTGGACTTAGAAGCTACGTACTTGCACAGCGACTAGCGAGTTCCGTGTAAGCGACCTCACCCACCACCGAAGGTCTCTCCACTTCGCTTTGCTTCGGTCGAGATGATTGGGATATTCACTCCCATAATGCAGAATTACTTGCCGTTTTCGACGATGTCTGACACTGGGTCCCAACCGCTCAACCATGGCTCATTACTAGCGTATTCGAAGAGCGTTCGAACCTCATCGTCAGACAAGTTGGTTCGCCAATTGATCTTCCGCGCGCCCTTGTCTTCGATGGTCAGATGAATAGCGTCATCGATTTCGATCCGGTACTCAGTACCCCTGTATAGATGTTCGGCTTTATCTTTATTAATACCGAGTTCGCGAACTGAAAAGGTGTGCTTCGTTTCATGATCCCATGCGAGTCGACACCGGTGGAGGTCCATCTGAAAATCGCTGGCTTTGTACCACGTTTCCATGTCAGAACGGCCGAAAATGTACGGCAACCGGTGATCCGGATCTGGCAGAAGCCATTCATCCCGGCTGAGGCTGAGTTTCAGACCGGTCACGGCATCTCCTGTGTGTCGCAAGCTAAGTTGCTTGACTATCCCACCTTCGAAGTGCGTAACGTCGATTGAGTTCTCGCCGAGTCCCCACTCTTGTGCTCGCCACACCCCTGACGCAATACCGTCCTTGAGGATAATTTTGTGGTCGAGGAATCGAAATTCGTCATCTTCTTCGACGCGGCGAATGTCGAATGAACCGGTGAGTTCTCTTCCGAATTTCGTATTTCGATTCGGGATCGTTGCGCGATCGTAGTAGGTATCTAACAGAGCTTCAACGGACATAATTTTTCACTGACTCGAATTTATCGATGTTGGGTAACTGAATGGTCGATAATAAAATGACCCGAGAAAGTTTACCCGCGACTTCCCTCTCATAGTTGTACGGTCGCTGGGGTCAGATCAGATTACAATACCAATCCTGTCCTTGCTTGAACAGGTCGACTACTTCGTTACGTTGTGCATCCGTATAGAAGCGTCCTTTGGTTTTAACCCAGTTGATTCCTTCACCGATTTGATTGCTATAGAACTTCGCTGATTCGACGCTGGCTTCAGATTGGACTCCGGTGCCTCTTAGGTACACCGGACTTGTGTGCGCCCAGATCGGTTGATTAAACGAATCTCTAGTACCTGAGCCCAGTCGGGCTCCTATCCAACCATCCGATTCCACAACCAAGTCGACTTCGACGTGACCTGTATTCACACCTTCGGGGAAATCGCGACGCGCAACCACTTTTCCGTTGAGTACGATCTCGACTCTTTCAACTGCATGATGTGAATTCCAATTGGCGCGAACCGGAATGCGTGTGCCCTTCTCGACCTGGATCGTCTCACCCGGCTCTTGACCGGCAACCGATAAAAACAACGCGGGGCCGTTGGTGATAAAAGTTCGACCGGACCGAATGCCGTCAAGCCACGATTCGTAGGCGAATCCGCCGTTAGTTTGCGAATAAACGCGATTGGCAGAACTAACGAACCAGTCAGAGCCGGTCGAAACCGGCATTTTTATTCCGGTATTAAGCATGTGGTACCAGTAGAGATATTCAATATCGGTCCAGAACGGATCGAACAGATTCATGGCGTGTACCTTGCCGAGAGCTGCCGCAACTGGAGCCTCCATACCTTGCCCGTTGTGACACCAGATAACGAGTCCATCTTGATCGTTCGCTTGATCGCATGCGTAGGTAAGCGGTGGGTAGTCGGGATCAAACTGATCGATTATTAGGCCGCGGCTGATTGGATCGACCTGATTGCGAATGTTGAGCAACATCACGTGGCCATAACCGATTTTGAATGGATCGGATGGATCGTGATTGTGGCGAGTTTCTTCGCCGCTCTGAACGTGGTGGTGCGTGTCGGTGTATTCGGTGAGAACTCCCGGTGGGTACTTGTTGGTCGCGTAGTCGAGATCCCATCGCTTGAGGATCGATACGGCGGTCATTCGCAGGTCTTCGACTCGGGAGTCGTACGCCAACCGCCGGTCGGGGTTCGTTTCTTTTTCGTCGTAGTGGATGTGCGTATTTCCGGGGTGCCAGCCGCGATCAGGAAGATCGGACCATCGTTCTAACTGGATATCGACCGACGAATCGGAAGAACCATCGACTTCGATTGTTCCTTCCCAAGGCGTGAATTCCGTTCCACGCTCGACAAGCACTCGGTGGTACCCATGAGTAGTATCGAGACTGAACTGACCGTTGCTATAAAAGAACGGTTCGCCCGAGCCAACTTTCCACATTGCGTCGGCGGGCGCTACGTTCTCGCCATTCGGAGCGAGGACTTGCACTCGTGCCTGAACGATTTCGCTTGTAGCAGCGTCTCTAATTTCGCCAGTTATCTTGGGCATGATATTCCTTATTGGACTCGGCAACGTCGACGCTATCGACTCTAGTTGTCGTACTTACGATGCTCTTTGAGCCTTCGTCGGTCCGTGATCGTGCTACGTTAGCCGCAGCGCGCATATTCAGCAATAAGCTCAGAAGCTGCCAATCGGCGTCTGATTCGGAGAAATTAACAATGGGAACTGATTACGAAGGCGTAGTCGCCGCGATCGAAGATGTAGTCGAAGGTCCGATACCACCTCGGGTCGATGCATCGTTTGGACCAGGGATGATGCACATCGAGATCGACGATATCGTGATGCAGATGGGTCCGCCACCGTGGTCGAAGTTGTTGATCGAGGATGAGCGAAACCGAGGAACGCTGATTGCTTCAGCACCGGGTCACGGCAATCACGCTCACTGGCACAGCAATTTCGACGAATGGTGGTTCGTGATGGCGGGCAAGCTTCGATGGGAGTTGACCGGTGGGAAGATTATCAACGCTCAAAAAGGCGATATCGTCTGGATTCCTCGTGGCACGGTTCACCACATCGTAACTGAAGGCGACGAGATGAGTTTGCGATTCGCAGTTGCCATGCCGCCTGCTGTTCACATCTGGCAAGAAGAGTGCGAGAACTGTGATGAGACATGGGACAAGCGATCGGCTAGCGACTAGGCGCCGGCGGCTCGGGCGATGACCACGCCTATGCCGGCGATCAGGCAGTAGCCAATAAACGGTCGGAGTGATCCGTTCTTTAGCAACTTAATGAATCCGGCTATCACGAAATAGGCAGTGATAGCCGAGATTCCCGCTCCCAAAATCGCTGCGCCAAGATTAATATCGTCAGTCGAATCAAATGCGTCCTTCACAACAAGTACGCCTGCGCCAGCAATGGCGGGAGTTGCCAGTAACATCGAAAATCGTGCAGCTGATTCTCTAGTCAGTCCAATCGCCATTCCGGCGACCATCGTGACGCCTGAACGAGAAATTCCAGGGAAGGCAGCAAGAACCTGAATCAAACCAATGGTGAAGCCCTGTTGGACCTTGAGGGATTCAATCCTGATCGTCCTTTTATGGACGTACTTACCGAATAACTCACCGATAATTAGAGCCCCCGCGGTCGCTATAAGCAACCAGCCGACTGCTGTCGGATTTCGAAAATAATTTTCAAGTGAATCTTTCATGAACGGGGCGATTACAACTAGCGGAACTGTCCCCGCAACGATCAATGCAGCCAGTGTTCTCGCTCGAACAGTGCCATACGAATCATCGATTTCAACAAACTGATTCGCCCCGAGCCCGGTCACCATCTGGATCCACTCCCGTCGGAAGTACGTCAATACGGCGAATAGGGTACCGACGTGTACGGCAGCGTCGAAGAACAAGCCTTGATCTGGCCAATTGAACAGCCATGATCCTAGGATCAAATGACCGCTACTGCTTATCGGCAGGAATTCTGTGATGCCCTGCACAACTGCAAGGACGATTATCTGGAGGAATGACATGGCTTATTGAAGTTTGAACGTTTCGTAAATTGCATGCTACGCAATCACACAACCACTATCTGGCTTGTTAAACTTTGCTCCCCTTTCCATCATTGGCATTCGAAAATGGAAAACATCGTAATATTTCGCACTCCATAACAACGAGACAAAAAATGTCATCTGCAGCCGTAATTACCCGAATCGAAACGCTACGAAATCCTGAGTATCCGATGATCGTGTGGGCACAAATCCATAGCTCCGATGGATATATCGGCCTAGGTGAAACCTCTTTCTCTCCAGACGCTATCGAAGCGTACATTCATAACGACATAGCCAATTATCTTCTTGGGAAAGATGCCGACGCTCTCGATTTGCACTGGGATATTCTGGCGGTTCGTATGAAGGTAACCCGAGGTCGAAGTGTCGACGCATCGTCTGTTTCGGCCATCGATATGGCGCTTTGGGATCTATATGCCAAGCGGAATAAGCAGCCTCTCTATCAGGTACTTGGTGGACTCGCTCGAGAAAAGATCAGGGTCTACAACACCTGCGCAGGCTACTCGTACGGAGTGAAAACTCAGCAGGCTACCCACCCAAGTCAAATCGATTACCAACCTGAGCAGCCGTATGAGGATTACCACGCCTTCATGACAGACGCTGGAGCACTCGCAGAGAGCTTGATGTCGGAAGGATTCACGGCTATGAAGATCTGGCCGTTCGACAAATATTCAATCGAGTCAAACGGGCAGTTCATCCACGCCACCGATCTTGAAGAAGGCACAGATCCATTCAGAAAGATTCGAGAGGCTGTTGGCAACAAGATGGACGTCATGGTTGAGATGCACAGCCTTTGGAACCTGTCTGCAGCAAAACGAATCGCAAAGTCGGTCGAGCCGTACAGCCCGTTTTGGTTTGAAGACCCAGTGCCGATGGATAACATCGACACACTGTCCGAGTTCCGCAAGTCGACTGATATTGCGACAACAGCCAGCGAGACGGTAGCGACTAGATGGGCATTCCGAGAGATGTTCGAAAAGCAGGCGATGACGATCTGCATGCTCGATATTTCGTGGGTCGGTGGTATCTCTGAAGCTAAGAGAATTGCTTCGATGGCCCACGCCTACCACATGCCGGTTGCACCGCATGACTGCGTGGGTCCGGTGACGCTAATGTTCAGCGTCCACCTCTCTTTGAATGCGCCGAACGCTTTGATTCAGGAGACGGTAAGGGCTTACAACAACACTTGGTACAAAGAAATCGTCGACCAACTGCCAAGAATCGAAAATGGCTATGCGTATCCGCCTGAGGGCTATGGTGCTGGCACGAACCTTCTGGCTTCGTTCTTGGAAGATGAGAAGACGGTCGTTATCGTCAGCGATCTGTAGGTCGCTCGAGTAATTTTGCTAACAACGTAATGACCGAAATCAATTAGAAGTTTTGGTTAATAACCGCCATAAACAGCTTCTCGCTTCAAGGTAATATCGCTCAGTTACAGCGAATGATGGTTTCAGCCGAGTACGGGTTCTGGAAGATGCTTGATGGCAAAGAGGACTATCTTCCTTTAATGCACTCGATCAGGGTGCACAAGCCGGGGTAGTTTCGGGTGTTCGCCATGAACGAGCGTCACCCCCAGTTCTCACCACCGATAATCCCTCCGCAGGGGTCGAGATTTTTGATGACGGGACTGCACGGGTGCATTCTCATCGCGTACACTACCGCCGCAAGTAGTAAGCCAGCTTTAGCAACAGCCCCAGTAAACGAGATTCCCCATGCCGCACAAAGTCGCCGATACGATCTTCCAGTTCAATGCACCGGGCCCAAAACCGAACGGACTTCAGGCTGCCGACGATGGTCTTTGGATCATCGATCAGGCCGATGACCATGTGTACAAGGTTGATTGGGCGACTGGCGATGTGCTGGTCGATTTACCGACCGAAACCGAGAAATCGAGTGGAATAACCATTGGTGGCGGCTACATCTGGGCCGCTTCGACCTACAGTTGCGAGATCTACCAGCTAGACATGGATACAGGCAAGACTGTTGAGGTCTACCCTTCTCCCGGCGCTGGAATCAATGCGACTCGTGAGCATCTCGATGAAGCGGCCGGTCGAAAGTCCGAACCTACGGGTGATCACGGACTTGAGTGGAAAGACGGTAATCTATACGTCGCGTCCCCTCCTTCACAGTTCGTTCACGTGATCGACACTTCGAGCTTCCAAGAAATTCACCGAATGAAAGCTCCCGGATTCCGGGTTCACGGCCTTGCTTGGGCTGAAGAGGAAGGTCATATTTGGATTGCTGATACTGCGTTCGGAGTTGTCAGCCGGCACAGACTCGAAGATGGCCGTTGCTACGATGCATTCAGAGTGCTCGACCCAATTCAAGTGCATGGCATGACGATCAAGGACAATCGACTTTGGTACGCAGACGACCGCGGTCCTATTGGCTTCTTCGACGTGGGCATGGAGCCGACGTTCTAAACTTGACCGTTGGGTCTACTACCATCACCAGCTATCCTTAGCTGTCTAAAACCTGAACAAGTAAGCGCCCGTATTTGGTATTTCCGGATACGGGCGTTATTTTCGAACCAACCAAAACCCCAATACCGAGAAAGTCTCAATCGAACTATGACCACTGTTTTCGTAACCGGAGCAACAGGTCGCGCAGGCCAATTCATCGTCAACGATCTATTAGAGAACGGCTATGATGTAGTAGGTGTCGATCAAAATTCGCCCAACGACACAAGGCAACAGCGTGTTACGGGTTACACATTCAAGTTTGTGGATGTAACTGATTTCGGCCAAGTTGTTTCCGCAATGAAAAACTGCGACGCCGTGATTCACATGGCCGCGATTACGAACCCCCATATCGCTCCTGAACACGAAGTATTCCGAGTCAATATGACAGGTAACTGGAACGTTCTGGAAGCTGCCGAGATTAACGGTATCAGCAAGGTTGTTCTGGCTTCTTCAGTGAACGCTGTCGGTGGGGTTTTCTCGAAAGGGATTACTCCTCGACCGTACTTCCCGATGGATGAAGATCACCCGACGTTTGCCGAAGATGCGTACTCGCAAGGCAAGTGGATTGGCGAGCAAATGGGCGAAGGTTTTGTACGCCGTCGTCCTGGTGAAGTTCAAATCGCATCGATGAGATTTCACGGCTTGATGGACAGAGAACGTCAGTCTGCTCTCAACGCCGCAGCCAAGCGTCACGGTACGTATGGCACCAATGCCATGCATTTCTGGGGCTGGACGGATTTCGCCGAAGCAGCACGAGCCTGTGTCCTGGCAATCGAAGTGGATTTCGGTGGACATGAAGCGTTCTTCATTAATGGCGAAGACACTTCTGCCGATGAGCCAACAGAAGAATTGATCAAAAAGGTCTATCCTGAAGCCGAAATCCGATCACCAATGCCCGGTCACACGTCGGCAATTTCGGTCGAAAAGGCAAAACGAATACTCGGCTGGGAGCCAAAAGTTACTTGGCGTGACGCCTAATCGAGTTCGCTGACTTCGATTCGTGCGATAGAATTTTTGCGAAATTGATATTTTAAATTACAACCAACAACATCCGCTTGGTTGCGACACCAAGAAATCCAACAGAGTCTAATTAGTTGACCTCACCTTCCCATCCAGTCCCGAAGCACCGAGCCGCTCGCAAAGTTCTGACCGTTCTTGGTCCGATCGAACCCGCAAAAGTCGGCACCACGACCACTCACGAGCACCTGCTGATCGACTTCAGCGTTGTTTTCACCGAGCCAAAAGAGGCTTCGTATCGCAAGCTGATGAACGAGAAGGTTGCACTAGAAAACCTCGGGTGGGTTCGATATAACTGGACGAGCAACCGCGACAATCTGCAGCTATTCGACGAAGATGTTGCGACTTGGGAAGCACAACAATATTTCAACGCTGGCGGAAGCACGATTGTCGATGTGACGTCGGTCGGACTAGCGCGTGACCCAATGGCACTGGCTCGAATTTCACGTGCGACAGGTCTGAACGTTGTGATGGGTGCCGGAAACTACATTCACATGACCCATGCTCCCGAGCTGAACGACTTGACGGTAGAGCAGATCGCTGGTCAGATCATCCATGATATTGATCAGGGCGTCGGCGATACCGGCATTCGATCAGGGATCATCGGCGAAATCGGCTGTTCAAATCCGTGGCACGAATCAGAGAAAAAAGTTCTTGAAGCCGCGGTAATCGCTCAACGAGAAACCGGTGCTCCCCTACTCATTCATCCAGGCCGCAGTGAACGTGCGCCGCTCGAAATACTCGAAGCGGTCGATAAGTGGGGTGGGAACGTTGAACGCACGGTGATGGGTCACGTCGAACGTACGGTTTACGACCGGGGAGTTTTAAACGAACTTATCGCGACTGGTGCTTATCTAAACTTTGACCTGTTCGGTCATGACTCGTCTTTCTATCCTCTTGCTCCTGAATCGCACATGCCTGCGGATCACGAGCGGATAGAGATGGTCGAGCATATGGTGTCGGAAGGACAGCGCGGCAAAATATTGCTCGCTCACGACGTTTGCTCGAAGCACCGTCTAAAGACCTACGGTGGACACGGCTACGATCACATCCTCACTCGGGTGGTGCCTCGAATGCGAGCTCGTGGTATGAATGAAGAGGACATTAGACTAATTCTTGTCGATAACCCAACTCGCATGCTGACGTTCGACTAGGTCTGCTTGGTTCTGATCAAACCTAGTTAAATCTCTATTTTGGATCGCATGAGGTCTGGTCGTTCGCGGCAGTTGATATAACAAGCTAATCGTGTAGCAATTTACCGAATGCCAGGCAAGCCAACTACTGAACGATAGCGGCGTTAGCGTCGAGTTCAGCGATTAACTCTTCTGCACGTTCGATTATCGTGGGCAGCTTGGGATCCTCAGACAAAGAAATCGCCTCTTCGAGATCAGCACGAGCTAGTTCAGGTTCAACTTCGGCAGAGATATACAGTTGTGCCCTATCGAGATATAGAGCCGCCTGAGCCGGTGCCAATTCAATCGCCTTGTTGAAATCTTCCAGTGCGGGGTTTCCTGAGGCAAGGACATCGCGGTAGAACCTTCCGCGCCACCACCAAGTCGAGGCATCTTCGGGATCGGTCGCAACCGCTAGATCAAACCATTCGAGTGCGCTATCGGGGTCGCCCCTATTCGCTTCGACCCGACCCAACACTAGCTGAGCAGCAACAGATTCATCATCGAGTTCGTACGCTCTACGAGCATCACGTTCAGCACCCTCTAAATCACTCATCGCTACTCGAGTAAGACTGCGATTGGCGTATGCAACTGAAAGATTTGGCTTGAGTTCAATTGCACGGTCAAAGTCGAGCATCGCTTCTTCGTACTTGCCTTGAAGCATAAATGCCTGACCTCGGCCATCCCAACCACGAGCAAATCCTGGCTCTAGCTCGACAACAGTTGTGAACGTGCGTTCGGCATCTATATATTCGCCACGGCCTAAGGAATTAAAGCCTTGCAGATAGAAAGTGACACTCTCGGATTCGGGAACTTCTGTTCCTTTCACTTCAGGAGTCGGCGTAACAGTTACTCGAGGCACGTCGGTCGCTAGCGGCTCGGCTGTCGGCCCAGTAACTTCGGTGGCTCGCGGAATTTCGGTCGCATCTGCCAAATCGTTGTCAGCAGAAGAGCAAGCGATTGCTAGCAGTGCTATCAGGCTGATCGAGAGGATATATATGGGGTGACCGTTCAGCATGCGCTCAATTATCGGTATTTTTTGGTTTTGATGCTTTGGCATCTCTAGCACAGATACGTCGAAACTACGCTGCTAGGTTTCTGTATCAGGTGGCAGAAAGTTCACCAACAAGAATTTCTACCGCTAGACGTTCGTCAATTTCGCCTTGCTTTATAGCGAGGTCGGCCGCAAGCAGTCGCCTTAGAATATTGGCGAGATGATTAGCACCAAAGCTGTGCGACTGTCGCATCGTTTTATCGAGCGCGTATCGATTTGTTAGCCCGATTCGCTTGCCTAATTCCTCAGATTGAACGCCCTGCTGCTGAAGTTCTATCGTGAGAATCAGTAGCCGTACTTGTCTTGCCAGCATCGACAAGATGCTTTGGACACTCGATCCACCTGATAACAGCGAGTAGAGCAGCTTCATAGCCACAGCCGGTCGGCGTTCTAGCACGGCATCTACGGCAGCGAATATGTTGGCTTCCCTAGCGTCGGGAACCATGAGGTCGACATCTTCCGATGTGACCTCTCGGTTCCCGGCGTAGAGGGTTAATTTCTTTATTTCTTGGTCAAGTAAACGAGTATCCGTACCGGCAAGCCAAGCGATTCGGGCAACGGCATCTCGATTAGTTTTGGCGCCGTAGAACGCGAATCGATCTCGCACCCAAATTTCAAGCTCTTGTCGGCGCATCGTTCGATATTGCTGAATCCGTGCGCTCGGGCCGACCGATTTTAGAGCCAATCCGTTGTCACGAAGGCTTACTTCTTCGACAAAAACTAACTCGGTGGTAGCAGGAATTTCGCTGAGCTTGGCAGTGAGTTCACGCCATTCGTTACCCAGTGATTTGTCACGCTTCTGAATTCGACCCAACACGCCGTAAACGACTACAACTCGGCGATCTGCCATAAACGGAACGAACTGTGCTGCGCCAATAACATCATTCAGTTTGAATCCACGACCTTCAAATACAGTGGTATTCGGGTCGCGCACTTCCGGGGGGGCGACCGATTCACGAATTTTCACGAGGGCTTCCGACCTTGCATATTCGTCTTCACCGTGCAGGACTCTGATCATGAGCTTTACGATTTCCTGAGAATTAGCTGAATGGGTTATGCGACAGTCGATTCTATCGATACACTTTCTAACATGTTCAGACTCTTGGCGATACGCTCGATTGTCCTTCCATTCCTAAAATTGGTGTGGAGGCTGCTGCTAGACAGGCGTGTACCTCTTTTCACGAAAACTATCCCGTTCTTGGCCATCGTCTACATCATATCGCCATACGACTTCATTGCCGATTGGCGCCCGGTGCTCGGGCAATTCGATGATTTGATCGTCACGGTGATTCTATTCCTGTTATTTATATTGGCATCGCCGAGGCACGTCGTAGTCGACCAGACTATCGGGCGAAAGCTACGCAAAATGCAAGACGAACAGGGATTAGGCGGGCAGAATCCGTTCGATTTCGGAAATACCCAGAACCCAAATCAAGATGAACCGACAGACGGTAAAACCGTCGATGCCGAGTTCAGATATGTTGATAATGAACAGATCGAAGACAGCGACGAAGAAAAATAGCCGAGAAATTACATTACTCCGGCGTTACGATTAACGGTCGGTGCAGTTGGAACACCAACTTCGCCGTTTCTCGATAAACAAGACTGGCCAGTACTAACGACTTATGAAGATCGGCATTCTCGGTCTGCCCGCTAGCGGCAAGACAACGATATTTAACTCACTGACTCGCGGTAAAGCTGACGTTGGTGGCTTCGGCGCTACTCGTTCAGCAAACATCGGTGTTGCGCACGTTCCCGACGACCGGGTCGACATCCTCTCCAAGATTTTCAAGTCCAAGAAGACGATCTACGCCGAAGTTCAATACGTGGATCTTCCGGGTAGTAGCTCGGGCGAATTGTTCGAAGGTGAAGCGATGGCTCAGCTTCAGCAGGTCGACGCTATATTGCACGTGGCTAGGGCATTCGAGGATGGATCAGTTCCGCACCTCGAAGGCACGGTCGACTACAAACGTGACATCGAAAAAGTAGCGTTCGACATTTTGTTTGCCGACATCGCACTACTGGAACGTCGAGTTGAACGCCTAACCGGAAGTCTCAAGACTATGAAGGTTTCTGATCGCGACGAAGCGGACAAGAACATCGACACTCTCAAGCGAATACAAGGTGATCTGGAAAACGGGATCGCCATTCGAGATCGTGATCTTGAGCCTTCAGAAATCAAAGCAATGTCCGATACCTTCACGCTGAGCAGCCTGCCGTTATTGGTGGCGCTAAATATCGGTGAAGATGATGTCGCCAACACTGATGAACTCGAGCAAGAGTTAGCGGGTCTGCTGGACGGTCGTTTGACCGGAGGAGCCGCAATCTGCGGCAGCCTCGAAGCCGAGCTTGTCGGCATGTCTGAAGAGGAAGAAACCGAGATGCGAGATGGTCTGGATGCCGGTGAGCCTGGACTTTCTCGAATGATCAAGGTGTCTTACAAAGTTCTTGGCCTAAACTCGTTTCTAACTGTAGGTGAAGACGAAACCCGAGCCTGGACTGTCAAGATCGGTGCGCTGGCTCCAAAAGCGGCAGCCGTTATTCACTCCGACATCGAACGTGGGTTCATCCGCGCTGAAACTGTCGCATACCAAGATTTCATTGAAGCCGGAACTATGGCAGAAGCGCGCAATCGCGGGCAGTTCCGCCAAGAAGGTCGCGAATATATCGTACAAGATGGCGATATTTTGAATTTCTTGTTCTCGGTGTAAATTCAATCTCACGAATCTGAAGTATTAGTAAAAGGAAGATCATGGCTGTTGAAGAATTAGGCAATGTTGGTAAAACCCCTGCAGGCGATATTATGACAAGCCGCAAGGTGTACATAGTGACGCTAGTTCAGCCCTCACCAGGTGCGCCCGCAGGTTTCGAAGAGCGTTACAACGTCTACTGGGCAGCTGTTGAACAGCAGGTTTCACAACTTGAGGCGAAAGCCGGAATTGTAATGCGAATCTTCGCTGAAGGCGTAATTGGCCGAGGTGACGACGCGATGCTGATGGTTCAGCAATCGAACCCTGCCGCACACAGCTTCGTTCAGCGGCGTGTGCTTGCCGGAGCGGTGTTTGAAGAACTCGAAGACACCGATTTGTTCGGTCAGGTAATCGACTGGGGTCGATGCTTACAGAGCGGCCTAATCAACAGAAACGTTGCCGACACTATTCAGGCTCATTACACAGAAGCAGCCGACAAGCGAATCGCTCATATGGCGCAGCGACTCTCGGAAGGCATTCTAGAATCGGAAGCGGCTGTTTTGCTCACTGGCGACCAGAACATTGAACTTCCTGACGGTGTCGAGCGATTCATCATTTCGCCACCAGAACTTGATGAATTGAGTCGATGGGTAGAGCAAGCAAACCAAGCTATTCAACAGCAGATGGCTGAAGAACAGGCTCGTGCTGCTGCAGGAGAGCCACCGACCGCATCGGGTCCTGCCGACCAGGGCAATGGCGGCTCAGGACTCTGGACACCAGGCTCGTAGCCAATTCAGAACAGCCTGAACGCTACGCCCCCAACGGAGAATGAATGCCAAACCTGGCGCAGATTCAACACAATCCACCGAACTACAGATCCGGAATCGGGCTGTATCTCCATGTGCCGTTCTGCCAGACCAAGTGTCCGTATTGCGACTTCAACACCTACTCCGGGATCGAAGATCAGATCTCGGGCTATGTGGTGTCGCTTCAGGATGAATTAAGAGGTTGGGGAACTCTACTTTCTCAACCTCCCGTTAAAACGATCTTCCTCGGAGGCGGTACCCCTTCGTATATACCGACCAGTGACCTCGAAGACGTCCAGAAAACAATTCGATCTTCATTCAAAGTTGAGCCATCTGCTGAAATCACGATGGAGTGCAACCCCGGAGATGTGACTGGGAAGAAAGCCGACCGCTGGTTGGAGTCGGGTGTGAACCGCATTTCGATGGGTGTGCAGAGCTTCGACGATGGATTATTGTCGTTGTTAGGTCGCAGGCACACTGCGCTCGAAGCGAAGGAAGCGTATCGCACATTACGCGACACAGGATTCCACAATCAATCGATAGATTTGATCTACGGACTACCGTATCAATCGGGCGAGCAATGGTCGCACACGCTCGACGAAGCTATTGGGCTTGATCCAGATCACATATCTCTCTATTCGCTACAAATCGAAAAGGGCACACCGCTCGCGGTAGACGTCGCCATTGGAAAAACCCCAATTCCAGACGACGATCTTGCAGCCGACATGTATGAAGAGGCGCAACGTCGATTGGATGAAAATGGCTTCATACAGTACGAAATTTCGAACTGGTCGAAACCCAATTTAGAGTCGCAACACAATCTACTCTATTGGCTCAACGAACCGTATTTGGGAGTCGGGCCTGGTGCCCACTCTTGGATTGCAGGTCAGCGATTCGCTAACCTGAAATCACCTCGTCGCTATGTAACTGTCGTTGGCAAAAATTACGAATTGGTTGGATCTGACCCCGTCGCGTTAATGCGAACTCCATCTGGTCCCGTTGAAGATGTCGACATCACAACTCCAGCTATCGACGTGGCAGAAACTATGATGATGGGTATGCGCCTGAATCAAGGTGTGTCTCACAATCGGTTCGAGAAGCGATTCGGCGTGGGTTCGGATATCGTCTTTCCTTATGAAGTTAAACGTCTTCTGAATTTAGGATTAATTGAAGTCACCAATGACACGTTGCGGCTAAGCGAAAATGGGCGATTATTGGGCAATGAAGTCTTCGCTGAATTCATCGGTGATGGCGACGGCGACGACTGAGCTTTGGTGATTCGAACTTAGTCAGTGCTATCGTTACCGATTGGTCGCATCTGGCGTCTGGTCATCTAATATTCAACACGCACAGATTTCGATCATAATTATTCGACCTGCTCTGACTTTACAGAGCTTAGGTTACAGTGAAACGAAGGTCTCTCAGATTGTTTGTTGTTGGCACAGCAGGACACGTCGATCACGGCAAGTCGACGCTGATTCAGGCGTTGACCGGTATCGACCCGGATCGACTACGCGAAGAGAAGACTCGTGGTATGACCATCGAGCTCGGATTTGCTTGGCTTGAGCTACCTTCCGGAATCGAGATAAGCATCGTTGACGTGCCCGGACACGAGCGCTTCATCAAAAACATGCTGATGGGTGCGGGTGGCATCGACGTAGCCCTGCTGATCGTTGCTGCCGACGAAGGAGTGATGCCGCAAACACGCGAGCACGTAGCCATTCTCGATCTGCTTGGGATAGAGACCGGTATTGTCGTTATGACGAAGAAAGATTTGGTCGATCAGGACTGGCTCGATCTAATTACGCTCGATGTTCAGGAATCGCTTGAAGGAACGTCGCTTGGCAACGCTGAGATCGTAGCTGTTTCAGCAGAAAATGGCGAAGGTCTCAACGAACTTCGTGCTGCTCTAGACAAGCTTATATCCGAACTTCCTCCACACGAGAACACCGGGAATGCGAGATTACCTGTCGACAGATCATTCACTATTACTGGTTTCGGTGCAGTTGTGACCGGCACGCTCGCTGATGGATCGCTCAAGACGGGGCAAGAAGTTGAGATTCTTCCTGCAGGACTCAAGGCTCGAATACGCAGCCTTCAGGTGCATGAAGAATCGTTAGATCAGGTCAGACCAGGTACTCGATTGGCAGTAAATCTTAGCGGAATCGATCACGCAGATATTCTGCGTGGCGATCTCGTAACCAGCACTAACTGGCTTGATCCTTCCACAGCATTCGACGCAACATTTAGAGTTATCCCAGATGCGGCTAGGCCCGTTAGGCACAATCACAAGGTAACGCTGTTCACTGGTACTCGAGAAGTACCGGCGACTATTCGAGTGCTGGAAGGAAGCGAAATACTACCGGGTTCTACCGGTTGGGTTCAATTGCGAACTCAAGACAGAATTCCAGTAGTGCGTGGTGATTCGTTTGTCGTACGAGATACAGAGAACACTCTTGGCGGTGGGCAAGTTTTGGAGCCGAACGCACCGCGCCGGAAACGAAACGACACAGATACAATTTCACTGCTTGAGACGATTGCTAGTGGATCGAGCGAGGACGTTGCGTTCAACGCGCTTATCGGCATAGAGCCAGCTAGATCAACTCAGTTGGCTGACACTACAGGAATAAGCAATGCTGAGAGTGTTATTGCCGTTGATGTGCTCGAATCCGAAGGCCGTGTTAAGCGACTCGGAACAGATCTCGATTACGCTATTTCGACTGGCGGTTGGCAGAGAATCACCGATACCGCTTCAAGAACGTTGGCGCAGTTTCATATTTCATATCCGCTTCGACAAGGAATGCCACTTCAAGACTTTCGTGGTCAACTCAAGCTGAAAACGGCTCCTTTCGGTGCAGTTTTACATTCGATGATCGCTGGAGGGTTGGTTTCGACCAATGAAGCCTTGATTTGCATCCCTTCCCACGTGCCATCGCTATCGCCCGCGGCAGAAGCTGAAGCGAAGGAATATCTGAGCCTTATATCGACCGACCGCTACAGCCCATCGACCGAACGCCTCATCGATATCGAACTTCTCCAGTTTCTATCCGAACGAGGCGATGTAGTCCGAATCAGCGGAGATATCGTTTATACGGTTGACGCTTACGCTGAAATAGAGATGAAAATTCTGGATGCCGGTTCGGACGGCAGTGAGATTACTATCACGGGCGTCCGCGAACTATTCGGTACAAGTCGCAAGTACACACTCGCGGTTTTGGAATACATGGATTCCAAGGGTTTGACTCGTCGAACCGGTGATTCTCGGTTCGTTAGATAACAAGTTACGAATCAACTTTGGCGAAAGATAGACCAAGATCCGAGCCGTTCACCATAGAAATTCTGGCGGATTTACTCTGGTAGAAACTTTCGAACACTGCCTCAACTTCATTTCGTTCAATCCCGACCCTTTATCCGCATCTCTTACATGAATTTCATGCTTGTCGACCGATATCGTAATCGTCGTTTCGGTTTCTTTATCTGCGTACTTGGCTGCGTTGTTTAGAAGGTTGATCATCACCTGCAAGATACGCTATCGGTCGGCATCAACGAAAACTGGTTTGTTAGAGTGAAAAGTTTTCACATCGATTACCCGTTCGGCAAAGTTCGGTTCTGAAATCTCAAACGCTCATACGAAACTGTGTAAATTCCTGAGTTACCCAAACTCACAGATATATGTTTTTTCGCCGATAGTTGCAGTACGAACTATCGGTGAATGTTCAGATGAGTTTGTTGATGCCGTCACTATCGGAGCCGTGCCGTCGACGAGGGCTTCCGTGAGGATTCGCCCATCCATATGAGTCGGGACCGGAATTCCAAGTAGGTCCAGCACGGTCGGAGCGACGTCAATATTGCCGCTTGCAATTTGAGAGCGAATCCCAGAGGGACTGGATAGGAATGATGGCCCACTGGCAATCAGGGTGTTGTGGAGTTCAGCTGTACTACCTCCTCCGTGCGAACCGACGCCGATGACACCGCCAGTAGCGGTCCCTGAACGTTCCAATGGAGCCGATTCTCCTGTTTCGACTGATCGCATCGTCACAACTACATCGGGCGACCGCGGACCATCGAGTCCAATATCACTTATGCTGGCAAATTTATGTTTCGCTGCCGCAGCGATGTCGGTTGCAATCGCGCCAACCCATTCTTGACCATCAAGCCAATCGACAAGGTCAATTGCCAATTGATCGTTCTTGTTTGGCAGATATAACAATACCGAACCGCCGTTTTCGGCGACCACCACAGATCGGGCACCTTGATCAGGACAAAATCCCGCTAACGCAAGTTCTACGTGTACATCTATGACTGCATCTATTGTCGAATATCCGTGGTCTGAAACAACAAATACGTCGGGATCTTCACCACTCTTTGAGATTGACTTTAGCAATTTTCCGAGATTCGCATCGGCGAGCGAATACATTTGTCGGGCTTCAGTACTGTCGACACCGTAAGCATGTTGCGATGTATCGGGCTCAGGAAACCAAACGAGTAATACATCCGGGTTTAGCCCATCAAGTGCGTATTCGATAGCCACGTCGGCCGTGCGCTCAACCAGAGCGGTCGCTGGTGCTTCCTTTCTTGGCCACGCACCGAACTTGTCAGTGATTATCGAGTGGTGCTCAGGTGGATTTGTGAATTCCGGATGAATTATCACGTCCCCGTACTTCGCAGCGTTTGGGTGCTGAACGAACGCGTTCCCGCTCGTACCACCGACCACTGATACCCACTTCAGGTTCTTCTGACTAATAAGTTCGCCCAAAGTCGGGACAAACAGTAGCCCACCGTCGGTCAGATCGTTGATCTCGGCGAGTTTAGGAATTAGCGCATCAACGACTTCGGTCGGCGAGTATTCGCTGTACACCGATTTATTGCCAGTGAGACCGTGCTTGCCGGGTGTGACCCCAGTTACCAAGCTTGCCGAATTAGCTCGAGTAACGGTAGGAAATACAGCGTGATTGTGCTGGAATCGAACGCCATTATCAGCGAGTGCGCTTACGACCGGCATGAGTTCGAGAGAAACCTGCGACCGCTGAAGTCCGTCGAACGTAGCGATAACAATTTTCGGCATCAGCCAAGTCCCATTTCTTCAGTTTCGGAGTCATTGAATCCGAAGAAATGCGCAACTTCGTGCCTGACAGTAATTGCGATTTGATTCTCTAGCTCTTCTTGAGTGTGTGACATGTGCTCGATCGGATTTTGGAAGATCGTAATGATGTCGGGCAAAGGTGGAACATAGCTACCGCGCTCGGTAAGCGGGACACCTTCGTAAAGACCGTAGAGAATGTCGGTGGGTTGCAGATCGTTTTCAGCCATCTGATTAGGAGTAGCACTGCCGCCAACTATAACGCTGACGTTTTCCATTTTCATAAGAAATTTGCCAGGCAAAGACATAATCGCATCTCGCACAAGATCTTCGAAAATTTCAGTGCTCACGTGGATAGGCATACTACCCGGCACCCACTTGAGAACGAATGGCTTTCAATCGATCGATGTTCGGCTTGTCGGGTCCGCTCTTGCCGGTACCCGGTACTTCCAAGTAGAACGGCACACGTTTGAATGCTTCATGAGACATGATTGTTGTGAAGCCTGCGGTTCCAATTAGGCCGTCTCCGATGTTCTCGTGACGGTCAACCGACGTTCCTAGTTCTCGCATCGAATCGTTGGCGTGCACTGCTTTAAGCAGCCCGATACCAATCTCTTTATCGAACTCGTCGATTGCAGCGTTAAGTGTGTCGGCTACGGCGATGTTGTACCCGGCAGCGAACACGTGCTGTGTGTCGAGACAAACAGCAACTCGGTCATTTCCGATTGCTTTTATCAACGTGCCGAGTTCAGCGAACGTTGAACCGATGTGATCGCCAGCGCCAGCGCTGGTTTCGAGCATGAGAAGAGAATCACCCGGTTCATTGTCGAGCACTTTGCGAACCGATACGGCGAACTGATCTATGATCGCTTCAAATCCCTGACCGCGGTGGCTTGCAGGATGAAAAATAACGCCCAGTGCACTGAGCTTATTTGCGGCTGCGATATCTGCTCCAAGTGCGGTTTCTGACTTCGCCAAAAGTTCAGGGTCGGCTGAACCTAAAGCTACGAGATATTTTCCGTGAAGCACAGTTGGGCCCATCATGGTCCGTTTCATTTCAGCGGCGTACTTCTCCACTACTGCGTCAGCGACAGGTTTTGCGGACCACATTCGTGGTGACGACGCGAATATTTGAAAACATTCTGCTCCAATTTCTTCGGCTCGGACTATGGCTTTATTTGCCCCTCCAGCAGCAGATACGTGCGCGCCTATCAGCATTCGAAACCGTTCCTTTTGAACACAATGGCGCGCCCAACGATCGCGCCCGCCCGGCGCATGGTAGTCGAATAATCTTGTGGGTGCGACTTCTAACTAAGAGTTAAGAGTTTGTAGCAGGAGCTTTGCGCCACGGAAGGAACGACCGACGTTCCCAGAGTACAAGAATCTGAGCAGCCACAAACATCGAGCTGTAAGTTCCCACAAGAACCCCGAGAAGTAACACTATGAGGAAGTCTCGCAAAGACGCTCCACCGAACAGCAACATAGCCAGAATCACAGTAATCGTGGTGATACTAGTGCCCAATGAACGAGTGATCGATTCGTTGATCGAAATGTTCACTGTGCTCCTCAATTCCCTACCGGGAGCCAGAGTCACGTTTTCACGAATTCGGTCAAAGATCACGATCGTGTCGTTCACGGAGTAACCGATCACGGTAAGAATGCCCACTATGAAGATCGCATTGACTTCAGCGTTGATTGCGATTCCAAGAACCGTGAATATCCCGAGCACAATCACAACGTCGTGTGTAAGAGCAATGGCAGCTGCGAAGGCATACTTGTACGAACTAGGCACCGAACGGAACGCGTACATGATGTAGATCATTACGAAGATTGCAGCAACAATAACGGCTGTAATCGCATTCTGAACCGTGTCTTCCTTCTCCCTCAGGTAAGCCGCATAGCAC
>JAPKFF010000171.1:0-2892 GCA_028821715.1 Dehalococcoidia bacterium | reverse complement strand
ACATAGCCACTTTCGGAATCGTGTCAGTTCCCGCACTAAGCGTCTGAATCAACTTCAGTTTCGGAAATAATCGACCTGTTTCTTCGCTTCGAATCCCGGCTCCACCAACAACCATGTCAGCATTGAAATTCTCCGATCCAACAGTCGCCACATCTGTTTCCTGAGGAATAGCAACTACTTCCATTCCATCACCAACTCCAGCTCGGAATCGATCCGCTTCCCACAACTCCTGGTACAGAAAAATAGTCTTAAACTTCGCCATATAAAAACCGATATCCTCTAGAAAAAATAATGTAAGCACGCTGTACCAAAAGAATAACCCCGCCCCACTCCAAAAACGACAGATGCGCTAGTGACTCAAAACACCACTACTTGCCAACTGACACCACGACGATAAACACTGTATTCCCTAATCAACGCGCTAAATTAACCACCCGTCCAGCGCACCAGAGAATAAAACAAAATCCTAACCTGGAAATACCAGTAAACAGCATCTATCTGAGGCTCTCAGCCAAGAAACACGCAGCCTGCTGATTCGACGCCAACGTCTTCAATTCCGGAATACTTTCCGTACAGGCCTCAGTCGCGATCGGACATCTGGTACTGAAACCACAACCCGATGGATTAGCGATCGGACTCGGCAAGTCACCCCGCAAAACTATCCGCTCTCGAGATCGCTCAACTACCGGATTTGGCGTAGGAATAGCCGACAGCAACGCACGCGTGTACGGATGCATCGGACGTTCATATAAGTCTTTTGAATCGGCAGTCTCAACGATCTTGCCGAGGTACATCACAGCCACTCGGTGACTGATATGTCGAACAACCGAAAGATCGTGAGCAATAAACAAATAAGCCAAGTTGTACTGCTCTTGTAAATCCTGCAACAGATTCAAAATCTGAGCCTGAATCGAAACGTCCAACGCCGAAACCGACTCATCCAAAATCAGCAAACTCGGCCTCGCAGCAATCGCCCGCGCCACGCCCAATCGCTGCCTCTGACCGCCACTGAACTCGTTCGGATACCGCTCGGCCATTGCCGGACTAAGCCCAACCGTCGTCATCAACGAAGCAACCTGTTTGTGATAGTCATCCTTAGATTCAGCAAGGCCATGAACCTTCAGAGGTTCACCAACAATATCGCCCGCCCGCATGCGCGGATTAAGCGATCCATACGGATCCTGAAACACCATCCCCATCTTTCGACGAATAGGCCGCATCGCCGAACTACCAAGTCCAACAAGCTCCTGACCCTCGAACTTAACACTCCCGCTTTCAGGCTTCGTCAGCTGAATAACAGCCTTCGCTGCAGTAGTTTTACCCGAACCACTCTCACCAACAAGCCCAAGCGTCTCGCCCGGCATAATGTCGAACGACACACCATCTACAGCCCTAACCCGCGCAACCTCGCGCTGCACAAGAAAACCACGCTTCAACGGGAAGTGAACCTTCAAATCGCTAACGCTCAAAAGCGGAGTCGAAGCGGAAGTACCAGAAGCAACAGCCGCAAACTGTTCTGACAAATCAGTTTTATTAGTCATTGCAGCGGAATCCCAACCGAATCAGACACAGCCTTCGATTCAAAGCACGCCACCATCTGACGATCTTCAACCTGCTCAAGCACCGGCTCAGAAACCTCGCACTCCACAGTAGCCCATCGACATCTGGGCCTGAACGCGCACCCGCTCGGCAAATTCGCAGGATCAGGAATTTCTCCCTCAATAGGATCAAGCCGTTCAGTAGCCGGACGATCCAATCGAGGCACCGAGTTCAACAACCCAACTGTGTAGGGGTGACTCGGACGCAAATAAACCTGTTCAGCGTTCCCCGATTCCCGAATCTTCCCGGCGTACATAACGTTGAGCCGATCGGCGTATCGAGCGATGATTCCCAAGTTGTGCGTAATAATCATCAACGCGGTTCCAAGCTGAGAAGTTAGGTTCTTCATTAGCTCAAGAATCTGCGCCTGAATTGTCACATCTAAAGCCGTCGTAGCCTCATCTGCGATCAGCAATTTCGGCTCGCAACTCAACGCAATTGCGATCATCACACGCTGACGCTGTCCACCGCTCAACTGATGCGGATGATCCCCAAGCCGACGTTTTGAATCGGCAATTCCGACCATCTCAAGCAGCTCCGCAGCACGATTTTCAGCAGCAGGACCTTTGAGACCTAAATGAACACCCAAAGGTTCGGTAATTTGACGACCAATCGTCAAAACCGGATTTAGCGACGACATCGGCTCTTGAAAAATCATCCCGATCCCAGCGCCTCGAACCGATTGCATCTCCTTGTCGGAGATTTTCAGCAGATCCACGCCTTCGAACAGAACCTCGCCATTCTCGATCACACCTGGCGGATTCGGAACCAAACGCATTATCGAAAGCGCACTAACGCTCTTGCCGCAACCGCTCTCGCCCACCAACCCAAGCGTCTCTCCGTGATGCACGTCGAACGATACCCCGTTCACTGCCCCTATCTTGCCTTCGGGCGTGTTGAAAGAGGTACGCAAATCGCGCACTTGCAACAAAGGTGATGAATTGATCGGTGAATCAGTAGTCATTTATATCGAGTGCCAGATCCAATAGCGTGCGGAGCACAATCCTACATCGTGCCCAATCCAACCGTATACACAATACACGCTACGCAACAAACCCTCAGAACGACTCCCCGGCACACACCCAACATTGACCACCTACAAACAGCGCTACAAACAAGTCATTCCCAAAAGTGGGGAAGACTGCGATGCGTAACCAAGTCATCCGATGACGCCCGCGACTAACGAGAAAACCACGCCAACAACTACCGCAAAACGCACAAATATCGCTTATCCTAGGTAGCTGTGTTCCCGGGTCGTTCAATGGTAGGACAGGGGCCTTTGAAGCCTCTAAT
>JAPKFF010000170.1:0-2946 GCA_028821715.1 Dehalococcoidia bacterium | reverse complement strand
CCTGAAGGTCTGCTCTTCAGCAGCGGTAGCTCCGAGAGATTTTGCATCTTCGGCACTGGCGTAGATGAGAACGCCAACTTCTTTCTGGTTCATGAAACCCCATTTTGCGAGCGATGTTCCCGGGTATTCCAGAATGAAATCATGTTGACCTTTCCAGCCGACCGCTTTCATATCAGCCTCGATGAATACTGTGGTTGACTCGATTGTCCTAATACGCTTCGGCCAGTCTTCAGTGCCGCCCATCGTTACGCCTTCACCACCGTCATCAGATCCACATGCAACCGCCACTATGGCGATAAGAAGTACGGAGATCACTAGCAACTGAGCTCGCGATACTTTTCTCATTCGTTTCATCAACGTAGACCTCTAGTTCCGCTAATAGCACGAAATCTTTCATCAAATTGCCATTAGTACGAGAATATTAGAGCATACCCAACTTAAATAGATGGTGGGGGTCAGGGTGCTGAGACTATGTAAAATATCGGCATGTCCAAGTTACGTGCATTAACACTCGCATCGGTGCTGGCAGTAGCGGTTGCAGCTGGTTGTTCGTCTTCAGATCAGGCTGCTATCGACAAAGCGGTTAGTGCAACGCTTGCAGCAGCTCAACCAGCCACCGCTACGCCTACGGCTACACCTACTCCAGTATCGGTTCCGACAGATACTCCTACGCCAGAGCCGACGATAGTACCCAACCCCAACCCAGAGCCTACTGCCACCAATGTTCCAACACCGGTTCCGACAGATACTTCTACGCCAGAGCCGACGATAGTACCCAACCCCAACCCAGAGCCTACTGCCACCCAGGTGCCAACCACTACCCTTACAGTGGCCCCAACACTAACAGCGACGTTAACACCTAGATCCGATGTGGAATGTGAAGCGGCTGATCCAGACGAGTACGGAAACGTTGTCCATTGGTGTGATGATGGCTCTCACTGGTGGATAAATTCCGTGACCGGATACCGCCATGAAAACGATGCCTCCGGCAATAGAATCACCGGTATTCTACCGTCGCACGCGTCTACTGCCACCTCCACGGGACTTGTTGTCGACCTGAGCGAGACTCACTCTATCGGATATGATTGGGGCAGGAACCCTAGCATCTTTTCTGTCAGTTCAGATACCGGTGACTGTGCGGAAAAATCGGAATTCTCAGTCGACAAACTTTCTTCTCAGTCCCGAACCAACCTCGAACTTATTACTGGTATGAACATCGCTGACATCACTACTGTCGACCTCAGCGCACTGACTCAACTGGATGCACTGGGCCTGATCTCTTACGATGGTCTTAAATACTTGACTTGTGTTCAATGGTTAAGCCTGGGATGGGAACAACCACAATTGAGTCGAGACTTCAGGTTCCTAAAATCGCTCACTGAGATTCGCTACCTCGACTTATCGAATACAGCGTTTAAGGACGTTGAACTTCTGCTGCCTTTAAAGAAACTTGAGACTCTTGTACTGCCCCATGGTTTCCAGGCCGTTTCGGATTTAACACAGATCACAAGCCTACGCCGTATAAGCGTAGCCGCTGGCCGAACCTGCAGCTCTGAGCCGGTGTTGAACATGCCGAACCTGGAGACTCTACATCTGGGAGGAAAAACCTCTAGTGGAGCAGGCTCGTACCACCAATGGACGGAGCTGGATGAGTTGAATCGAGACTTCAACATCTCCTTCTCTCCAAGCGGTCAATACCTCCAACTCCTGATAGAAGGTGGTGCCCAGGCGTTTAACTCTGAACCGTTCAGCCCAGAAAGTCCAAATAGTTACCAGGATCCGCAGTACGTTATGGATGTCGTTCAATCGATATATGAGATTGTCGAAGACGATTACGACGTAATCGTCTTCGTCGGAAACGCTGAGACCAGTACCGCTAGTTACTCAGGCCAAGCCAGTCAGATCAGTAACAATACCGAAGGTCTAGGGACTCCGATCTGGTCGACGGCTGAATGTCACGGGTCTGCGGGTAGGCTCAGGGGTGTTATCACGCTTCCTAGTATCGGATCTCTATGGACAGAGGAATTCGGGACTGCGAACATTCTGGTTCACGAGATGTTGCATCTTTGGGGCGGTGCAGATCTTCTCCCAGTCATCGAGAATTTTGAAGGCACATTCACAGGTGGTCATTGGGGAGTATCTTCGGCAAATGGTCTACTCGGAGGGTTCAATGCCAAAGACCTAGAAACTATTGATGACGGCGTTTACCGAACTAACTACTTCAGTGGTAAAGGCAACCAGCAACCCGAACGATCTCTCTCTGCCCTTGAGCTCTACATGATGGGCGTGTTGCCTGTTAGCGAAGTACCCGACGTTATTGTGTTCAGTGGGGTTTCAAAACTCAATGACAAAAACACGTGTGAGGATTATGACTACGAATGGTGGGATGGTACGTGTTTCCGGGCAACTGGACAGACCTCGGTTAGCATTGAAGACATCATTGACGTCTTTGGTGAACGGCCGTATGAGGGTGAATTGGACATCTCAACACTTGTTGTCGCCGTCAGCGAAGGGCCTCTCACGAGCTCCGAATGGTTTCGACTTGATCAGCATATTTCCAGGTTTGCAGACACTAAACCCCGTGATGACCTTTGCCATAAACTATGGGGAACGTGCAACAACATGTGGGCAGCCTCAGAGGGGAAGATACTTATTGAGATGAGCCTGGACTAGAGAATTACTTGCAGAAATGCAGGAGCTTCTTAGTTTGTTGTTTTAATAACATGAATTAAGTCGGCTGCTGGAAGTACTGACAACACCCCCGCCGATTTATGTGTAGATAAAAAAAGACCCCTCGTTTCAGAGGGGTCTTCCGCTTCTAGTCTTCTATGCCGTTTTTTTTAGGATTCTTTAGCACGTAAACTTTGAATACCGATTCCAACCGTGGCCACTGTAAAGATTATCCAGCCCAAGAAATCTAAGGTGTCAACACCAATCCCACCGACT
>JAPKFF010000059.1:0-14026 GCA_028821715.1 Dehalococcoidia bacterium | reverse complement strand
ACTGCCGATCTCCTCCTTGACAGGGAGGCGTGTTAGGCCGCTACACCACGGGACCGCGCTTGCAACCACTATTTCAGGGCGCTCATATTGAGAGTAAGGCTGCTACCCAATGCCAGTCAACACTTCGTTTAACCTAGATGGCGTTTTAATTACGTTCATTTCTACTCGAAATGGCGAAATTAGAAGCTAATAGCCTGTTCTCACCACGATTATCCGTAGTTGCAGCCTATGCCTTTGTAACCAATTTCGACTTCGCCCGACGCGGTGACCATGACAGGCGTTATCTTGTCGCCGCCGGAAAGTCGTTCGACTTCCACCCACTTCTCAGGCTCTTTCGAAACGTCGACTTCTCGGTAGGCTATATCGTCCTTCACGAGGTCTTCCTTGAGCAGATCGCAATAACCACAAGTTGGGTGGGTGTAGACGATCGCTAAGCCATCGGATGGCGGCTGTTCAGTAGTTGGCATTCCTGGTCCTGATTTCATCCCAAGCGGCAGCCAACGCTGCGTACGTGTGAACGTTCTAAGTTATTTTGAAGGATATTAATGTGATGCTGGATTATTCGCATTGGATGAACCCAGAAAAACAAATCTAGTCCAAGATATTACATCTCGACAGATTTTTCTCCAGAAAGATACCCTTCGGGGTCTTTCCCGAACGCCACTTTACAGCCGGGTCCGCAGAAGTAGTAGACCTGCCCGGCGTGAGTCGAAGCACCGCCACCTGGATTACTGGTATCGACATCCATGCCGCATACAGGGTCGATTGCCTGTTCGGGCTTTTCGCTGTTTAGGAACGGAATTTTCATTTCTTCGTGTCTCCTAGTTCGTTTTCATTGATTGTTTAGATCGTTTACTTGAAATAGACATCGATATCAGTTGACAGTTGCTTGTTTGCTGGGTCCCCCACGACCAAGACGGAGCGAGTTGGTTACGACTGTTACCGAGCTGAGCGCCATCGCTCCGGCAGCGACGATTGGATTGAGGAATCCGATCTGGCCAATTATCGGTTGTAAGATTCCTGGAACGGTGCCGTCGCTGAACACTGGATACAGAATTCCGGCGGCGATTGGTATCAATAACACGTTGTAAAAAAACGCCCAGAACAGATTCTGCTTGATGGTGCGCATCGTGCTGCGGCTAAGATCGATCAATTCCGCCACGATCGCTGGATCGCCCGAGGTGATCGTTACGTCGGCAGCTTCAATCGCAATATCCGTGCCCGATCCGATGGCGATGCCAACATCGGCAGTTGCCAGGGCGGGTGCATCGTTAATGCCGTCGCCAACCATCGCTACGACTCTGCCTTCGCTTTGAAGTTCTGTAATTACATTCGCCTTGCCGTCTGGAAGAACGCCAGCGACAACATGGTTGATACCGATCGACTGAGCAATTTTGTCGGCTGTGCGTTGGTTGTCGCCAGTAAGCATTACTGCCCGTATGCCACGGTTTGTGAGTTGGCGAATCGCTTCACTCGCTCCTGGTTTCACGGTGTCAGAAATTCCGATAAACCCGATTGATTCCCCGTCTTTCGCCACGCCCAAAATTGTTTCGGCACGTTCGGAAATCGCAAAACTATGCTCTGTGAAACCGTAATCTTCCACTGAAGCGGCCGCTACGAACTCGGCACTGCCCACAGTGATCTTTGTTCCTTCGACCATTGCGACGATGCCGCGACCTGGAACTGCCACGACGTCGGACGCAGCAGAAATAACGATATTGCGCGCTTTGGCTTCGGCAAGCACCGCTCCCGCGAGCGGATGCTCTGAGCTAGCTTCTACGGTAGCTGCGAGTTCAATTAGCTTGTTTTCGCTTACACCGATCGCGTTCAGGCTGGAAACAACGGGCTTTCCTTCTGTGAGCGTGCCAGTTTTATCGAATACGACAGTGTCGATACGATGGGCACGTTCGAGTGCGTCGGCGTTCCGTATAAGAGCGCCTGATGAAGCTCCGCGGCCCATGCCGACCATAATGGCGGTCGGAGTCGCTAGGCCTAGCGCACAAGGGCAAGCAATGACTAAGACGGCTACTGTCATCAATAAGGCGTTGATAATTGCGGGTTCAGGTGCGAGGAACGACCATATGGCGAAGGTGACGATTGCTATGCCCAACACGGCTGGAACGAATCGGGCGGTTACTTGGTCGACCAAATGCTCAATTGGCGCCCGCGACGACTGGGCTTGCTGAACCATTCGTACGATTCCGGCGAGGACAGTGTAGCGTCCGACCAATACGGCAGTGAATCTGACAGCGCCCATGCCGTTCACTGTTCCGGTGTACAGATGATCACCGAGTAACTTTTCGACTGGAACCGCTTCGCCAGTGAGCATCGATTCATCGACAGCGGTCGTGCCTTCGGTAATTTTGCCGTCGACAGGTACCCGTTCGCCCGGACTCAGAACAATCGTGTCTCCAGTGGCAACATCTGTAATTTCGATCTCGGTTGGCTCTCCGTTTCGGATGATTACAGCCGTAGCGGGCTGCAAGCCAATCAGATTCTTGATCGCATCGGAAGTTCTACTCCGAGCTCTAGCTTCAAGCCATCGTCCCAGCAGTATGAGACCGATTATCGCCGCCGATACGTCGAAGTATGTTCCTGTCGAATGAGATCCTCCGACGGCAACGCCTGAAAAGGTTAAGGAGTCTTCGAACATTGGTCGTAATATCGTTACTGCGACGCTATAGAAGTAAGCAACCGACGTGCCGATAGCAACCAGGGTGTTCATGTTCGATGTACGTAATCGAGCTGCCGCCCATGCCGACCTGTAGAATCGAGCTCCAGCCCAGAATTGAACCGGTGTGGCTAATACGAGGAAGAATATGTTGACCGCTGTTGGTGAAATATTCGAGAGTGAATCGATCGACCTGTAGTTCATAGAAATCATGACGGCTGCAGCAACTATCAAGCTGAGGGTCATCATGTAACGGGTGGTTTTTAGTTCGGCCTCTCGGATTTTTTTATCGCCGTCAGCAAATATCGAAGTATCTTCGTCTGCGAAACCTCTAACCGAGTACCCGGCTCTCGAGAGTGCGTCGCGTAGGTCAGGTTTAGTAACAGTGTTTGGTGAGAACTCGACGGTCGCGGTTTCAGTGCCGAGGCTTACCTGTGCATCGACGATCCCCCGAAGATCGCGCAGTGCGTTTCCTACGTGGTGAACACAGGCGGCACATGTCATTCCTCCGACGCTGAACGTTAAGGTTGAGAGGGTTTCGTTGACTTCATCTTGGGTGGGAAGCGGCTTTGGATTAGCGGTCTGCAATTTCGTACAGTTCCACTAGTTCGCTAAGCACTTGTTCTTCACGGCCTTGCTTCACGCCATCGACAACACATGTACGCAAATGACCGTCAATTAGCTGTGATTCGAGTTTTTGGAGCGCCCGTCGTACGGCGAAGGTTTGGCGGAGGACGTCGACACAGTAGCGGTCTTCCTCGACCATCTTTTTCACACCTGATAGATGCCCTTCGATGTAACTGAGCCGTTTTATAGCGTCGTTTCGCGTATCAGTTTTGGCGCCATCGTGCCCTGCGTGATCATGTTCGTGATTTGCGTGGTCGTGGATCATCATTCATTCACAATTCTAGTTTGAATTCAGGTTGTTACATGAATGATATACCCCCACCGGGGGGGTCTGGGTGTGGTGATGTTGTTAGGAATAATCTTATGGTGGCGAGAGAAGGTTCTAGAGTTGGTTCAAAGATTGTTTACGATAATGGCATTGCTGATCTCAGTAGTGATAGTCACCACTTATGGGGGTAACTAGATAGATACACGAGTAGCACCACAGTCGGAATCGTCGTTGAAATTTACTAATGATCAAGTAAGTGTGTACGCCGATAACTGCGCTGCTTGTTATGGTCCGGTAAACGGCCTCAGGGTTATCGCTTCTCCTACGCTTCACGGTTGGGGGGCACGCGTGGCATCATCCTGATCGGCTGCTGCACCAATGGATTCTCGATAAACCACCGCTAGCAACTGCGGTGACGGCGTTCATGGGCACTCTGTCGGACGAGCTGGTGATGCAAGCGCTGGCGTACATCAAGAGCCAGTGGATGCCTGAAATTCAGGTGTGTCAAAACGAAGCGTCAGTTCAGTACGAGGCTCAGATTATTGAGTTCGGGGCGCACTGAATGCTGAACATTCGCCGTCGGGAGTTGATATTGATTGATGGTTATCTTCGACATCATCGATTGCTCAGCGTATCCGCCTCGGAGAATGAATCCGGATAATAACTGCTGTTGAAGATCGGGCAATTGCATGCCATTTATGCGGCTTCGCCATGCTGGATCGAGTTCTTTCAATCGTGCGAACTGATCTGTTTTCCATGCACCGAGATTGTGTTCGTGCTTACTCCACCATCGATTCAGATAGATGGCAGCCGTCAATAAGAGAGCACCGGCCACTGCATCGAGGACGTAGTGATTTGCGGTTGCGATTATCGCAATGAACATGAGTGCCTGGTAGATAACTCCGCTGACTTTTAGCCATGTACCACCGACCTTGAACATGGCGATCATGACAAGCAGCGCCCATGTGTAGTGGAGGCTCGGCATGGCGGCGAATCGGTTGTAGCTAATCGTTGAGTCAGAACTAGGTGCGGGGTCAAGGCCAAGCAGCGTCACCGTGTCGGTCATTCCAAGACCAGGCATGAATCGTGGTGGTGCGAGTGGGAACAATCCAAATACTATTGCACCCAAGATCATCGAGATAACAAACGTTCTTCTGAGATCGATATACGCTGTGCGGTTTTTGACGAACGCAAATATCGCAGATCCTATCAATCCTATCCACATTCCGGCAGCATAAAAGTAGGTCGTAACAATTACTGCCGCCAGCGATATTCGACCGATGATTTGCTGGATGAATGCTTCGAAATCGATAGCGAGCGCTGATTCGAGCCTGAGTACACTCCATCCATTGGAAACGGCCTTGAAAACGGGTGATGGGTCGGTCAGATTTTTCACAAGAGCGAATGCTAGGTAGCAACCCCCGATTAGCGCAATTTCTTTTATTACGATCTTTAGTAACACAAATCCCCGAATTCGGAACGTATCTCTCTTGTTAACATGTAGAGATAACTTTTTCAGAGCATTGATTCACATTTTTTTCAATTAAGGTGTTTTAGTCAAGTATTTAAGAAGTAATTCTACTATTGGCGCGCCGTTCAATTTAATAAATAGTGAACTGCGGAAAGAGTAAACATTTGGTACTTGTCGGCGAAAAGTGTCATATTGAGCGCTGTGAATCGATAATGCCTCTCAATATTTGCGTTGACAGCTGGAATGGTGTACGGCTAAAGTGAGAAGCTGTCAGAGAAATGTCCATCTCTTTTCGTCTCGCCCTGGTTCATATTTTTTAAATCCCCCCAAAACACCGAGTAAGCGCGTGCGTTAGCCCGCGCGTACTTCGGTCTTTTCGCGTTTGAGATATTTGCTTACACGCGTGTAATCCACCCTTCATCACCCTTAATTTTGGGAGTGTGTGCATGGTTATCGCTGATCGTCGGTTGGCTCCATCAGAGCAGCCCGGTTACAAAGGCTTCAACAGCATTGCAAACAATGTTGACGTTCCGAGTCTGGTTCAGGTTCAAGTCAATTCTTTTGACTGGCTTAAGAACGACGGGCTGAAAGATCTCCTAGAAGAAATTTCTCCTGTAGAAGATTTCTCTGGTGGGCGCTTCGATCTCAGATTCCTGAGTCACGAAGTGCGCAAGCCTAAGAATACTGAGCGCGAATGTAGGAAGCGTGAAATCACCTTCTCTGCACCGCTGTACATCACTGTTCAGCTTGTGATCAAGGAAACCGGTGAAGTCAAAGAGCAGACGTTGTTCTTTGGTGACATCCCTATGATGACTGGTAACGGCACATTCGTTATCAACGGTGCTGAACGTGTTGTTGTATCGCAGCTAGTGCGATCGCCGGGGGCGTATTTCACAACGAAGACCGACCCTGCAACGGGACGTAAGCTTTGCAGTGCCAAACTCATTCCTTACCGAGGAGCTTGGGTTGAACTCGAGACCAGCAATAAAGACTTGCTGTCGGTGAAAGTCGACCGAAAGCGTAAGGCCCCAATTTCAACGCTACTACGAGCACTCGGTTGGGAAACTGATGAGGAAATCCTTGGTCTTGTGTCCGACGTCGATGACGATGTAGTTCACAACTACATGAGAGCGACCCTAGCGAAGGATACCGCTGCAACTACCGAAGAAGAAGCCCTTCTGGAGTTCTACCGCCGACTACGCCCTGGCGAGCCCCCTAGTGTCGACAATGCACGAGAGCTCATCGACAACTTGTTCTTCAACGATCGTAAATACGACCTAGGCCGTGTAGGTCGTTACAAGCTAAACCGCCGGTTGAGTCTTGATGAAACAACGCGAACTCTTACGAAGAACGACATCGTCGAGCTGATTCGACGGATGATCAATATCAACAATGGTCGAGCTTCGAACGACGACATCGACCACCTTGGTAACCGCCGAGTTCGAGCCGTTGGCGAACTGATTCAGAACCAACTTCGTGTTGGACTTCTGCGAATGGAACGCGTTGTAAAAGAACGCATGACTACTCAGATGGATCCATCGACCACAACTCCTGCTGCGCTGATCAACATCAGGCCAGTTGTTGCGGCGGTGCGTGAATTCTTTGGCGGATCGCAGCTTTCGCAGTTCATGGACCAGACCAACCCGCTTGCCGAGTTGACTCACAAGCGCCGCTTGTCGGCACTTGGACCTGGTGGACTTTCACGAGAGCGCGCTGGATTTGATGTACGTGACGTACACGCATCTCACTACGGTCGAATCTGCCCAATTGAAACCCCTGAAGGCCCTAACATTGGTCTGCTAGGTTCTCTTTCAACTTATGCACGACTAAATGACTACGGATTCATAGAGACTCCGTACCGTAAGATTCTTCGATCAATGTCGAGCGATAATCCTGATATCCAGGGTCGAACTACGATGGAAGACATCGTCGATGATTCTGGCAAGGTTGTTACTGAAGCTGGCAAGCCAGTCACAATACCAATGGCCGAAGTCGTAAATGCCCTCCCTCCTCGCGATGTTGTAGTTCAGGCGTACGTGACGACTGTTGAAGGTGATCGCGATTACCTTTCGGCTGACGACGAAGAAGATAACACCATTGGTCAGGCGACTACACCTATGGACGCCAAGGGCCAGCTCACTTCGGAACTTATTGAGGTTCGACAGGGCGGTAGTGAGGCGTACGCCTACGTTCACTCCGACGAAGTCAACTACCTCGATGTTTCACCGATGCAGATCGTTAGTATCTCAACATCGTTGATTCCGTTCCTCGAGCATGATGACGCTAACCGAGCCCTTATGGGATCGAACATGCAACGTCAGGCTGTTCCGCTAATCAAGCCACAGGCTCCGCTGGTTGGAACTGGCATGGAATGGAGAATTGCTACCGACTCCGGTCAGGTAGTGATGTCGGAAACCGACGGAGTCGTTTCGGAATCTACGAGCGATTACATAAAGGTTCTCAGTGAAGACGGTGAGACGACCGAGTATCCGCTTACTAAGTTCGTTCGATCGAACCAGGGAACCTCGATCAACCAGCACCCTAGCGTCCACAAGGGGGACAAGGTAATTCCTGGTTCGCCACTTGCTGATAGTTCATCGACGGAAAATGGGGAACTTGCACTGGGCCAGAACCTACTCGTTGGTTTCATGACTTTCGATGGTTATAACTATGAAGACGCGATAATCCTTAACGAAGACCTCGTAAAGGACGATCGATACACATCGATTCACATCGACAAACACGAGGTTGAAGCTCGAGATACGAAGCTTGGACCTGAAGAAATTACCCGTGATATTCCTAACGTCGGTGAAGAGAGTCTTCGTGACCTCAACGAAGAAGGAATTATTAGAATTGGAGCTTGGGTAACACCGGGCGATATTCTTGTAGGAAAAATCACTCCTAAGGGTGAAACCGAACTTACCGCTGAAGAGAAGCTCTTGCGGGCGATCTTCGGTGAGAAGGCACGTGACGTAAAAGACACGAGCCTTCGAGTTCCGCACGGTCAGCACGGCAAGGTTATCGACGTACGTATCCTTACAAAGGAAAACGGCGATGACATGCAGCCTGGTGTCATTAAGACCGTTCGTGTCTGGGTTGCCCACACACGAAAGATCAACCAGGGCGATAAGATGGCTGGTCGGCACGGTAACAAGGGTGTTGTTTCGAAGGTACTTCCAAGGGAAGACATGCCGTTCCTGCCAGACGGTACGCCGCTCGACATCATGCTGAACCCAATCGGTGTTCCTTCTCGTATGAACTTAGGACAGCTGCTCGAAACTCATCTGGGCTGGGCCGCAAACACGTTGGGCTTCCACGCTCGAACGCCGGTATTCGATGGTGCGCAGGAAAGCGTTATCGAGGACCAGCTCGCACGTGCATGGTTCGTTATAGAATCACACGCCAAGGATCACCGTAATCTGGATACAGATGACATCGATTGGTCCAAGGTAGATGCATACCTAGAAGAGCGCGGTTTCGACCGCGATAGACTTTGGAGTGACGCACAATCGAACAGAGGCGTTGCTCGTGAAGCCTGTTTGCGAATCTGGCTTAAAGAAAATGCTGGTGTAGATACTACTTATATGAAGCCTGCGGAGCTCATGCAGGAGTCGTTGACGGTATCGCGAGCGCGTAATATCTCAGCTCCTATCTTCGGTAAACAGATACTGATGGACGGTCGAACTGGCATGCCGTATGACGCACCGATTACTGTCGGTAATGTTTACATGCTGAAGCTTATTCACCTTGTTCAAGACAAGATTCACGCTCGTTCAACCGGGCCTTACTCGCTCATTACCCAGCAGCCGCTCGGTGGTAAAGCTCAGTTCGGTGGACAGCGATTCGGTGAAATGGAAGTTTGGGCACTCGAGGCGTACTCTGCAGCTTTCACGCTGCAAGAGATGCTGACGATCAAATCTGATGATGTGATCGGACGTGTGAAAACTTACGAAGCGATCGTGAAGGGTGAAGATGTCATTCAGCCGGGTGTTCCTGAGTCATTCCACGTTCTGCTGAAGGAGCTTCAGGGACTTGGGCTATCGGTCGAACTTCTCAATGAAAATATCGAACGATTCACCCAGGCTCAGACTCAGGCTCAGGAAATGGCAGCAACGCTCGGTGCACCGTTGGATTGGAATGATCTCAACGATGAACCGTTCGATGCTCTAGACATCGAAGAATTATCGGTCGGTGACGAACCGGTTGCTGATTCTGTCGATGATGACGATTTAGATGAAGAAGCTTCGGACGCCGAAGATTCGTCTGATGATGATGACATGACTGACGATGAAGAGTCTGATAGACCGACTGAAAACTCGCTTCAAACTCTAGCTTCTGAAGAGTCGGAAGATACCGCGGATGCTATTCCGGGTGTCGAAGACGAAGAGAACTAACAAAACTAATTACGTCCCGATGAGCTTCATCTGAAGCTCATCGGGATACTTCAATTTGCTGGCTTCACTAGTCAGCTTCACTACACGGGTTAGCCGCCCACGAGGGAAACCTCGAGAAGGTGAAGGAAGCGGCCACATATGACACAGTCCGGCGCCGATTTCAACGCAATCAGAATCTCTCTGGCATCGCCAGAGCAGATTCGAGCTTGGTCATACGGAGAAGTGACCAAACCAGAGACGATTAACTACCGCACACTACGGCCGGAAAAAGACGGTCTGTTCTGTGAGCGTATTTTTGGTCCTACTAAGGACTGGGAGTGCTACTGTGGTAAGTACAAGAAAATCCGCTACAAAGGCGTAATTTGCGACCGTTGTGGTGTGGAAATTGCACGTTCCAAGGTTCGTCGTGAACGCATGGGTCACGTGAAGCTTTCAGCCCCTGTAGCTCACATTTGGTTCTCGAAAGGCACGCCTTCGCGACTAGGTCTTATACTTGACCTTTCTCCTCGAAACCTTGAACGGGTTCTATACTTCGCGCAGTACGTTGTCACATCGGTCGACAACACCGCTCGCCAGAATGCCATTGAGCAGCTGGAAGCCTACCGTGATGCAGAGGTCAACCGTCTTGGTGAGGATCTGAAGGAAAATCTTGCTGGTAGCGAAGTAGAGTCAACTCTGGCTTCGACCATGAAGGTACTGTTCGAGCACCGCGTTGAAACCGAGCGTATTGCTGAAGAGTTCTCGAATGCTGACAAGCCTAAGAAGAAGCCTACTAAGGCGCAGATTAATAAGGCTGAAAAAGAAGCTGCTGAACGCTTAGCAATTCATAAAGCCGATGTTGCTAGCTTCACTGGTGAGGCTGCATCTACCAAGCTGTCTGAAATCACCGACGAGCAGAAGGAGATGGTCGAGTCCGACGTACAGGACAAGATCGACGATCTTGAATCCATTCGAGTAATGGATCTGCTAACCGAAGCCCGCTTCCGTGAGCTTCGAGATAAGTTCGGCCAGGTATTCAAAGCTTCTATGGGTGCTGAGTCTGTTCTAGAGATTCTTCAGAACACAGACCTCAACGCTGTTCGAGTCGATCTTCAAGATCAGGTTCGCAACACCTCTGGCCAACGCCGCAAGAAGGCGATCAAACGACTCCGTGTTATTGAATCCTTCCGTAAAAGCGGGAACAAACCTGAGTGGATGGTTCTTACTGTTCTGCCGGTACTCCCGCCAGAACTACACCCTATGGTTCAGTTAGATGGTGGTCGATTTGCTACCAGTGACCTGAACGACTTGTACCGCCGAGTTATCAACCGAAACAACCGGTTGAAGCACCTCATCGAACTACAGGCTCCAGACATCATCATTCGTAACGAAAAGCGAATGCTGCAGGAAGCCGTTGACGCACTTATCGACAACGGTCGGCGTGGTCGTGCTATTCAGGGCAGCCACAACCACAAACTAAAGTCCCTAACCGACTTGCTACGTGGTAAGCAGGGTCGATTCCGCCAGAACCTTCTCGGTAAACGAGTTGACTACAGTGGACGATCAGTCATCATCTCCGGTCCTCAGCTCCAAATGTACGAGTGTGGTCTTCCTAAGAAGATGGCACTTGAACTGTTCAAGCCGTTCGTTATGAACGCACTTGTTGTGAAAGGTTACGCCCACAACATCAAGAGCGCTAAGCGAATGACAGAGCGAGCTCGACCTGAAATCTGGGACCTTCTCGAAGAAGTTATTCAGAACCACCCGGTTATGCTCAACCGTGCTCCTACGCTTCACCGACTCGGTATTCAGGCTTTCCAGCCAGTGCTAGTTGATGGATCTGCGATTCAAATTCACCCACTCGTATGCACAGCATTCAACGCTGACTTCGATGGTGACCAGATGGCTGTGCACGTTCCGCTTTCACGTGAAGCGGTAAACGAAGCAAACCGTCTCATGCTTTCGACGAACAACATGCTTGCTCCAAGCTCGGGCTTCCCGATCGTTTCACCTACTTTAGATATGGTTCTTGGTATGTACTACATGACCGGTGTTGACAGTGAAGGAATAACTCCTGTTGAACACGATGAAGAAGGCAACGCCAAGTACAAGACTTTTTCAAACTTCGAAGATGCTCGATTCGCATTCGACATCGAGCGTGTGAAGCTTCGTGAGATGATCAACGTTCGGGATGAAAACGGCAAGTGGATTGAGACGACTGTTGGTCGAATCATCTTCAACCGTGCGCTTCCTGAAGTTATGGATTTCCGCAACATTCTCTTCAATCGTGGTGCTATCGAAGCACTCGTATCTGAAGTTGTGAATGAGCACGGAAACCAAGAGACTGCGAAGATGCTCGACCAGATTAAGGAGCTTGGATTCAAGTTCGCTACGCAGTCTGGTACGACAATTGCCATGAAGGACATTGTTGTTCCGCCGCAGAAGCAATCTCTTCTTTCTGCTGCTGACACGAAAATATCCAAGCTCGAAAATCAGTACCTTGAAGGTCTGATTACTGAGCCAGAACGATACCGTGCATCTGTAGAAATCTGGACCGATGTTTCGGACAAGATGACGAAAGCAGTGGAAGACACTCTGCCTAACTACGGCGGTATCTTCACGATGGCCAACTCCGGAGCGAAAGGCAACATCGCTCAGATCAAACAGATGGCTGGCATGAGAGGGCTGATGTCAGACCCTAAGGGTAGGATTATTGAGATGCCGATTCGCTCCAGCTTTGCTGAGGGTCTATCGGTTCTTGAGTACTTCATTTCGACTCACGGAGCTCGAAAAGGTCTTGCTGATACCGCTTTACGAACTGCCGACTCGGGTTACCTAACTCGACGACTTGCTGACGTTGCGCAGGACGTGATCATCACGACTGACAACGACCCAGGAGCGCAGGGCATTAGGATTAGCCACGACCCAACGGGTATACAGGCTCCACTTGCTGATCGAATTGTGACTCGGTACTTGTCTGAGCCAATTGTTAACCCTGAGACGGGCGAAGTTATTGCCGATCGTGATGACCTCATCACTCGACCAATTGCAGAAGCAATTACTGCGGCGAACGTGCAAGAAGCATGGGTATTTTCACCCCTTTCCAGTACGACTCAGCGTGGAATTTCTCAGAAGTGCTACGGAGCATCGCTTGCTACCGGTGTGCCTGCCCTAATGGGTGAGGCCGTTGGGATTATCGCTGCTCAGTCGATTGGCGAACCTGGAACACAGCTCACTATGAGAACGTTCCACACTGGTGGTATCGCTGGAAAAGACATTACGTCCGGTCTACCTCGTGTTGTTGAATTGTTCGAAGCACGACAACCAAAGGGTATGGCGATTCTTTCGGAAATTGGCGGCAAGATTGAACTTGCCCAGCTGCCAGAAGGTCGTGTAGTCAGGGTTATTTCGACTGAGGCATTCTCAGAAGAATTGGACATTCCTGATACTCACCGTCAGACCGTGAAAACGGGTGACTGGGTCGACGCGGGAGAAGCAGTTCTTTCTATGAAGAAAACAGCCATCGCAGCAGCTATGAAGGCTGGCGAAGGCGATGAACTCGATGAAGAGATCTTTGCCCCAGTTGCCGGTACTGTTCAAGTGACTAAGATAGCTGTTCGAATCACTTGGAACGAGACTGACGAACGTGAATACGTTGTTCCAGCTGCATCGGAAATTTCAGTTGCAGATGGCGAAATTATTCAGCCGGGTACACCGCTTACAGACGGACCTAAGAATCCGCAGGACATTCTGCGGATTGAAGGGCAAGCTGCTGTACATCGTTATTTGGTTGACGAAGTTCAGGCTGTTTATCGATCTCAGGGTGTGCAATTGCACGACAAGCACATCGAAGTGATCGTTCGACAGATGATGCGTAAAGTTCGAGTCGATAACCCAGGCGACAGCGATTTGCTGCCAGGTGAGTTGGTCGACCGACACGATTACGAATTCGCTAACAACAACCTGCTGAATGAAGGCGGCGAACCTGCAACAGCAAGCCCAGTCCTTCTAGGCGTAACGAGGGCTTCCCTCAATACACAGAGCTTCTTGGCAGCAGCATCATTCCAGGAAACCGCTCGAGTGCTGACAGAGGCGGCTGTAAACGGATCTGTCGACCGCCTGAACGGTTTGAAGGAAAACGTGATCATCGGACGTTTGATTCCGGCTCGGCTGGATCTGACAGCAGAAGGTCGGGAGCGACTCGGCGTCAAGGAAGGCGAACGTGAAGCTGGTAAACTTACCGGATTCACGCAGGCTCCTGCCACGTTCGAAGAAGCTCTCGCAGCTATCGGTGGTGGTGATCTGGTCGGCGTTGGTGCCGAGACTAGTGCGCCTACTAGTGCCGACGCAACAGCTGCTGCGGCAGCGGTTTCTTCCTCAGACGTTTCTAAGGACGATGGTGGTCTTCTCGCAGCAGTAACGGCTTTGACCGACGCAGCTAATGTTCGAAGCGATTCGTCTGACTCAAGCGACGATGACGCAGCGCGAGCAGCTGAAGCTCTTCGTGCATCGACATCGACGGCTGAAGAAAGCGTTGAGCCTGCACCACAGTTTGTGGACGACGGTGACGCTAGCGAAGGCGACAGTTCATCAGAGTAGTTCGTATTGAACGAATA
>JAPKFF010000169.1:0-2972 GCA_028821715.1 Dehalococcoidia bacterium | reverse complement strand
ACTCATAATTAGGTAGAGGAACGTGAATATAAACACTGTTCCAGTTATCAACATAAAATCATTCTGGTTCACTGCTTCCACAGCTACTCTACCGACACCTGGCCAAGCGAAGATGACTTCGACGAGGACTGCGCCGTCCATGAATCCTGCAAGTAATAAGGTTGCGATCGTGAGCGGTTGTATGAGGGCATTGCGGAAGGCGTGCTTCCACACGACACTTCTACCGGATACGCCTTTGGCGCGGGCGAGTTTGACGTACTCCGAATCGAGTACTTCTAGCATCGCTGAACGAGTGATTCGCATGTACCCGGCCATAGGTCCCCAGCCGAGTACGATGGTGGGTAGCACATAATGTTTCGCTTGTTCGAAAAATGGCAACCCCTCTCCTCGGCCAAACACCGGTAGCCAGCCTAGATAGACGGAGAATATCCATATTCCGACAAGTCCGATCCAAAATGCCGGGAGGGTTTGGCCGAATAACGCAATACCACGTGCTAGATAGTCGACTATCTTCCCCCGTTGGAGCGCAGAAACAATTCCTAGTGGTATTCCGGTTACCGTGCCGAAGATCCATGCAATGATGGCCAGTTGGAATGTGGCACCCCATTTCTCACCCATAATTTTTGTTACTGGGCGTTGTTGCTGCACGCTTTCGCCTAGGTCACCTCGGAGCATGTTGCCAGCCCATGTTAGGTATTGCATAACGAGAGGCTTATCTAACCCCCACTTGGCTTTTAATGCTTCAAGAGTCGCTGGAGAAACGAAGTAACCCGGTTGAATGAAGAGGTTAATAGGGTCTTCTTTCGCGTGGGCTAGACCGAATACGGCCATTGAAGCGAAAAACAACGAAAGAATCGAGAAGACTAAGCGCCTCGCAAGGAAATTTTTCATGGATTAGGAATCTAGCAGCCCGTTCAATAAGCACTTATTGGCAAAAAGGTGGAGCATCAATTCACTATTTTGAATTGATGCTCCACCCATATTTCGAATCAGTCTTCTACTTCAGAGTGATGAACTCTGGGTGGTGTAATGCTGATTCACGTACGGAAAGCGGCATGTCCCACGAAGCGATCTTGTTAGGGTTCACGAGTGCAACCTGAGGTTCGGCAACTGTACCGATCACAGGCATCCAGTGAGCTAGGAAGTCAACGACATCGTTACGCATTTCATTACGTACAGTTACGTCACCCTCCTTACTCATATCGTCGTAGAACTGACACAACTCTCGAATTTCGATAGCAATGTTGAATCCGCCACGACCACGTGAACATTCCGAATTACCCATTACCGGCCAGTCCCACGGAGCCTGAGGGCTCTCAGCACCAGCGGAGTGAATCCACGGAGCTGTTGCCGTTCGACCAATCAAGCTTGGTCGGTATGTCTGGTACTGGGCCTTCCAGTCCTGAACGTCGATTCCGAGTTCTCGCCACATGCCAACAACGGCCGTACCGATTTCTTCGTCACCTCGTCCAATTCTGATGAAGAAAGGCAATTCGAACCGAACACCGTCAACAAGTGGGTATCCAGCCTGATCAAGCAGTTCACCAGCAAGTTTTGGGTCGTATTCCGTCGCCCACTTGTCCTGCCAATTCGGGTTGTTGATGTCCGCACCGTATACGTAGTTTGGCCACGCAGCGCCAGCAAACAGAACTTCCGAGATCAGTTCACGGTCGATTGCATGTGAAAGAGCTGTACGTACTAGACGCGCTCGTTCCATGTTTGTCATACCTTCAGGAGGGTTACCGAAGTCAGGACGCTCAGGATCACCAACCCAAGGAAGGGAGTGTCTAACTGTGAAGTTCGCACCAAGGTCTTCACCAGTTACGAAATGAGTTCGCTCCCAGTAGTTACCTGAGAACGAAATAGAGTGGAAGCTACCAGCTCCTGCACCGACTACTACGAATCCAGCTTTCTGCAGACCCGTCATGTTACGTAATGCAACCTGAGAAACGTCTACGGCACCGGTTTGGAGAGCTGCTTCAGCAACGGCGTCGTCTGGAATAGCTCTGAGAATGTACTTATCTATTGATGGAGTAATTCTGTGGTGATTTTGTACCGCAGATAGTTCCAATACATCATCACGTGAGTATTTGACAACTTCGAATGGTCCTGTACCGATTACATTGTCTCTAACCCATGATTCGCCTTCGTCATCGAACGCCTTTTTGCTGGTAATGCTCAAGCCTAGACCAGATTGGCCAAGAATGAATGTCGCCCAGCGAGGGTCGAACGTTGCAATTGGGATTTCAACGGTGTAAGTGTCGGTAGCGAGCACTTCTTGGTCACCTATGAATGAGATCCAGTTGGAACCACCGTCAGTGGCTGACTCTGGGTTGAACCCCGGATTACCCATATTGAGAGACCAAGCGACATCAGCTGCTGTTAGCTCGCCATATCCACCGTGGAACTGCACACCCTGTTTGAGGGTTACTGTCAGCTTCGATAGGTCAGACGCTAGGTCCCAAGATTCAGCTACTAGACCAATGGCGTTACCGCCCTCGTCGGTCATGAAAAGCTTCTCTGTCACGCTCATTCCTGTGAACATTCCACCAGAACTGTCCCCAGGAACACCTGAACCACGAAGTTCAAGTCCGCCACGAACGACAACTACGCCGTCTGCTGAGTCTGGTTGTGGTGCAGTGCCGACATCATCTGGCACAACTGGCATTGGTAGCCCGAAGAAGGTTTCTACTTCAGGTACCGGTGTTGCTTCAACTACTTCAATAACCGTCTGGATGAAAGTTTCACCCTTGACTTCGACCTCTTTGATCACCTCAACGGTATCACCCTTGACTTCGACCTCTCTGATCACCTCAACGGTGTCGCCCTTTACAGCGACTTCTTTGATGACTTCAACGGTGTCGCCTTTGACTTGTTTTTCGACAATAACGGTCTCAACAACCGTGACGGTCTCACTAGAACAGGCGACTAATCCAAATATCACGGCTGTTAACCCGAGTAATAAAAGTAAT
>JAPKFF010000168.1:0-2999 GCA_028821715.1 Dehalococcoidia bacterium | reverse complement strand
ACAGTGAATCCCCAGCCGTAGCAGCCTCCATACCACTTGCCGTCGCACTCGCCGCCTATTGTGCCATCCAACCCAATATTGCTTGGGAGAATGTCGTTGTTCTCCTTGGCACGCTGAACCCATGCATCCACATATTCCAGCAGCCATTGTTTATATTTCTGATCTCCCGTCGCCATATAGGCGTTCACCGCCATCGTGGTTGCTGCCAGATTGATGGGGTGGTCGCCTACGATGTCGGTGTACTCCTCGAAGTGTGCGAGCATCTCGTCGAAATTTCGTTCACCATGTGCCGCATCGAATCTTCCTTCAGCTTCAAACGGGTCACCTGCCCAATCAAGTGCGGTTGCTTTTCGTAAGAGCGGACCTCGGCTGCCATTGAACAGGCTGCGGATGATCTTATGTTCGGGATCATAGTTTTTAGCCTGCGAATCTTCGTCCATGTAAAGGCCGGCATAACGACGAACCCTAGTCAAGAACGATGAATCTTCAGGGTCGGACAGCCCCTGAAGATTGAAAACACTCATGCTTTCGCCGTGGTGAAACCAGTCGAGACTGACCGGAAACTCCTTGTAGAGCATCCCGTCGCGAGCCAGCTCCACATCGACAGTTTTGGCTTCTGTGTACTGGAGAAGATGACCTTCCCATCCCTGTTTGTACATTTCAAGAATGGAATCCGGTGCGCCGAGCGCGTGGAGCACAGGCCAACCAGCAAGGTTTTCTATGGCATCATCCGACCCGTCGTTCCCACCCCATCGCGGCATGCAAAGTAGGTACCCGCGTTCATCGAAGTATTTGTCAAAAATCCGCTCACAGGCAACCGTTTGCGCTTTCAACAATTCGCGTTCTAGAAGTGCCCATTGTGGAGGCTGAGAGGGAGTGTTGAGTACAAGTGCCAATTTCTGCTCATTTCTGTAGCCGAGAAAAGTTCAGCATAATCTACTGCGACTACGATGGCGGGATTCTAGCAGGATGAGAACAGTGCATTGAGTCGCATCGCGTTTTTATCGGGCTTTTGGCCAGTGGCAAAAGGTTCATGCACGTAGAGCGACGAGCTCGGTTACGTACGCAAATTGCCCCGATAGATAGACAGCGCATTGCCTCCGAGAATCGAGATTTTGTCCTCGGCTGTGAAGAACGGAATAAGGTCCTTCATCACAAGAAGTTCGTAGTCCGACGCGTAGATAAGTTTTTTGGGCCCGAACGTGTCATAAGCCCGTTCGAGATAGGGCCACATGTCTCTGTAGGGAAGTTCCTGTCGGGACGGGTTGTGAAGCGACGTTCGAATATAGACATTTGGAAATCTACTGAGCTCAAGCAAAAACCCGAAGCCTTCTGAGTCATCAGCTGTAATATCGATCATGGCGAAGTGGTCGACGACGATATTGACACCTGGATAACGGGCAGCCATGTCGCCAATCTGGGAAACCTGATGTGGCGCTGCGAATATGTTGAAAACGGCACCCAACTCCTCAGCCTTACTCCAAAGTGGGTACGACACCGAGTCGTTCATCCACGCGACGTCTGGATCATAGATCGGACTGAGTCGTAATCCTGAGAGCTTATCGTCTCGCATCATGCGTTCGAGCCTCGCTGGATTTTCAGAGTCGTCGGGGGAGTGGAGCCGGTAGCCGACCAACAAACCCACGCCCGTGAACCTCTCCGGGTATGAGTCAACACAATGCGCCGTGTAACTGTTATCGCGTCCGTAGTAGCAGACATGGCTGATCACTGTTTCGTCGATGCCAAACGTGTTCATACGCGCGATCAGATGTTCTGCAGACTCATCGATACCCGGCATATTGTTCGGGCAAGTAGCGACAGCAGGATCCAGCGGGAACTGTGGGTCATTTACCACCCATGCGTGTGCCGCCGCGTCGATCACGTAAGGGCGGGAATTCGATGCCGTTGTCACCACGGTCAACTCTGTTTCTCGGATTTACCGACTGTCAGGAATGTACTACTTCATGCGAACGCGAATATAGAGTTTTGTTATAAAAAAAGAAAGCGATAGTCAATCGCATTCCTCTGTTCCGGTTTAGATCAGCTGAAATGTAACATTTTCGTCACTTAGAAATGACTGAAAGCGTCTGCCCACCTAAACAAATGCGGGAGAACCTAGTTACATCCGTTTAAAGCAACAAGATCTGATGGACTTAACCCTTCGCAGTTCTGTGTGGGCGTTTTGAATGTATCGGCTAGTGCTGCCCAACTGATCATAAAAGCAGCAAGTAGGTAGATCACCATGCGCCATCGGCTCAATATGGTTTTGGGTTTCGGATTAGTAAGTCGTACCCACCATCGAGCATGCCCTTGGAATCTAGGTACGGAGTTATCGACGAGCACGAGGATCAAAATCGCAATTGCCCCTAGTGCTCCGCCGCTGCCAGAATACCCGGATCCGGTCGCTCCAGTGGCAGCCAGCGCAAATGCCACGCTCAACCAGATGAACAGTGACTCGTATCGGTATCCCAATCTTGCCCACCACGGCATCAAGTGTGTCCAGTTTTTTCCAAATTTATGGAGAGACCCGCTAAATCTCTCTTCAAGCTCTCCACTTTGAACAAGAGGCAGCTTGAGTCTTGGGTCTCCGTCGGCTCGTCTCATCAACATGAGAAAAATCGCCCCATCGCTATTAACGATTTTCTTGAACTGCTTCCAATCACCTTGTTCTGCCGCCGATTCAAATTCAGAAATCTGATCAAACTGCATCTTTAGATGAACTGCATGTTCACTACTAACGTCGTACATATTAGAGAGCTGAGTTTCTTTAGTTGACAGGTGTGACATCGATTAATTGCGACGTGTTGATTGAGGAGCCGAGCCTGGGCGTTTTACGTTCAATGCATTTCTGATTGTATCGACACTTGAGGAACGGGTTCTGTTAGAACTCAGTGTCGGGGCAGAATAGCATCAGCTTTAGAAAAGCCCTGCCTTCGATGTGAAGGGAGGGCTTTTTTGTGTTCTTGGTGGAGACGAGGGAGAGTTGGACTCTCCGGTGA
>JAPKFF010000058.1:0-14237 GCA_028821715.1 Dehalococcoidia bacterium | reverse complement strand
TGATCTCTGATTTTCCACCGGCGCGAGGACACTGGCGCAGTGTCTGGTCCAAATTCCGACGACGTCGACTAGCGCTCGTCAGCTTGATCGTGATTACGTTTATCTATTTGCTGGGTATTTTTGCGCCGGTCATTCAGACTCACGACTATCAGGAAACCAACCTGAGACGGACGCAGCAGGGGCCGAGCACCGAGAACTGGCTTGGTACTGACCGGGCAGGACGTGACCTGTACACACGAGTTGTTTGGGGTATCCAAACGACCGTCATCATCACGGTTACGACGTTCGTCACAGGAAGCCTGTTTTTGGGCGTGTCGGTTGGGCTTGTCGCCGGATATTTCCGCGGTTGGATCGACGCTGTGATCATGCGAGTCGGGGAGGTCGTATCGGCATTCCCGGATATCTTGTTAATTATCTTATTGGCCGCTACTTTGAGACCGCACATCGTCGAATTAGCACGCGATATCGAAGATTCGACAGGTATCACTGGACTCGTCAGTTCAGGCATCGTCGATTACGTAGTCATCGGTGTGGCATTGCTGCCACTCAGCTGGTTTGGAATGATGCGGCTAGTGCGTGGTCAAGTGCTTGTACTGCGAGAGGCTGAATACGTTCAGGCAGCCCGAGCTATGGGAACTTCGACTCCTCATATTTTGTTTAGGCACATACTGCCCAACGTCGTAAGCCCGATCATCGTTTCGGTTAGCTTCGGTATTGGTTCGATCGCATTGTCAGAAGTTGTGTTGAGTTTCTTTGGTCTCGGCGTTCAACCGCCGCGACCTAGTCTCGGAGTAATGATCGGCGAGGTCACAGCTCGCGGCGGAGCGAGCGTTTCGGTTCTGCGAGATCACCCTGAGCAATTGCTTGCACCGATCATTGTCGTGTGGCTCTTGATCTTCTGCTGGAACATCGTTGGTGACGCCCTAAACGACGTGCTTAACCCCCGAGCTCACTAAGGTGCCGAGGGCACTTTTTCTGGGGTTAGGGAGAGGGTTCTGGCGATTCGAGTGTTGCAGGCAATTTGCGTTTCGGTGAATCGCCGCTACTTGGCAACACGGTAGCGTCGGCCTTCTTGATTCATACTGCGAGCGCTATCGCCGCTACACGGTAACTAACGTGGCATTTATCACGCATTACCGCTTCCGTGTAGCCATTACCGTGTAGCGCTACACGGGGAATTAGCTACTCGCCGCGTCGATTGGAAAGCACCCGTGGAGTCAAATTATGAAGCGTTTCATGTCCAGCGAAGTGCCGCTCTAGCTCACTCACCATTTCTTCGAAAAACCTAGTTCGAGATCGCTCTGTGGTTCCGGCGATATGAGGCGATAGGAACACATTCGGTAACTGGCGAATTCGTGAGCCGACTGGCACTGGCTCTGGGTCAAACACGTCCAAGCAGGCTGTGGTGTCTCCGATTTCCAACCGTTCGATAAGTGCTTCGGAATCGACAATTGGGCCTCGAGAAACATTCACAAATACCGATCCCGGTTTCATCCTGTTGATCTCGTCAGGTCCGAGCATCCCGCGCGTGCTGGGCGTTAACGGTGCTAGGCAAACAATGACATCAGTCATCGAAAGAACAGAATCGAGCGACGTCAATGTAAATCCGAGAGAGCTTGCTAATTCCGGTTGAACATACGGATCGTGGACCAGCAGATTCACGTCGAACGGCTTCAGTAATTCGATCAGGCGTCGAGCGATGTATCCCGCTCCGATCAAGCCAACAGTCTTCCCTGTCAGTTCTTCATTCTGAGCGAACTCGATTGTGGAATCCCGTTGTTCTGACGTGCCCCATTGATCGTCTGCGATAAGTCGGCGGAAATGTGCGCCAGCGTTTCTGAGTCCAATGAGTATCATCCCAAGCGCCCATTCTGAGACTGGATATGATGATCCGTGGGTGGTATCGACTGCCCGCACCCCTCTCGCCAACGCTGCTTCGACATCGATTCGTTGTGCGAAGCGATCGCCTTCTAGCTCGCCAATCAGTTTAAGTCGTGGAGAAGACGAAATAATCGATTGATCAATTCGCGGTGATCCGTGACATACGACGACGGCATCTAGCTTAGAAACGAACTCCATTACCTCAGCTTTTGTTGAATCTGTAGTAGTCGGCGCGTCGTCCCAGCTGGTGTCTTCTTCGCACTCATGCCAATGTAAGTCAGCAAATTTATTAACACGTTCGAGATCGGCTTCGACTATGTACCGATTACGGACTTCTTTGTTGCAGATAATTCCCACTTGCGGGCGAGATGCGGTCATTGATCAGTTTCCTTCGACATTTGAGTCGAGTGTCGGTCTTCAGATTTGGCAGTAAGTACATTTCGGTGGTGCTACTATGGCGGAACTCACAGCCAATGCGTGAGTGTTTTTGTGTTTTGGAGCATCGTAGATGAGTTATTTTAAGTCCCGTAGATCCGCAGTTATCGCCCGAAACGGCTCGGTGGCAACCAGTCAACCGCTTGCGGCTCAGGCTGGATTACAGATGCTCAGAGATGGCGGAAACGCTATCGACGCAGCCGTTGCAACCGCAGCGGTACTCAATGTTGTTGAGCCTATGTCTACCGGTATTGGTGGCGATATGTTCGCTCTGATCTGGGACACGAACGAACGTAAAGTTGTTTCGCTTAACGGATCAGGTCGACAAGCAGCCGCTGCCAATGTGGAGGATGTTCGTAAGGCGGGGTACGAGTCGATACCGAACAACGGTGCTGGGAGTCATTTTGCAGTCAGCGTTCCGGGCACAGTTCACGGCTGGGAGACCGCTCTTAATCAGTACGGTCGAATGACACTCAAGGAAGTCCTCCAGCCAGCAATCGACTACGCTCTCAACGGCTACGCAGTATCTGAAGTTATCGCTCATGGTTGGGGCGGTGCCGACACCATCACCAAACTAAACCACCGCCCATCTGGTCAAGAATTGTTGCCAGGATCAGCAGCAAACGGAGCACCTAAGTACGGTGAAGTTGTCATGCTTCCTGAACTCGGTCGAACTTTGCAGATGATTGCCGAAGGCGGAAGCGAAGGCTTCTACAAAGGTGAAATTGCCAAGAAGACAGCGGAGTTTATTCAGTCTGAAGGTGGATGGCTTAGCGAAGCGGACTTGGCAAATCATCATTCAGACTGGGACGAGGCGATCAGCATCAACTATCGTGGTGTCGATATCTGGGAATGCCCACCAAACGGTCAGGGTATCGCAGCACTCATCGCTTTGAACCTTGCCGAAGGCTACGATATTGGATCGATGGGCGCGCAGTCGGCAGATAGATACCACTATTTGATTGAATCGATGCGCCACGGTTACGCGGATGCGTTCCAGTATGTAGCCGACCCACGTGTCGCTGAAGTTCCTATCGAGCCATTACTGAGTAAGGACTACGCGAACCGACGTAGGGCTGGCATTTCCGGGGTTCAGGCCGATCCTAACGTTTCGTACGGCGACCCTATGGGCAATGCAGACACTGTTTATCTCACAGCGGTCGACGGCGAAGGAACGGCAGTGTCGTTCATCAACAGTTTGTTCAACGGATTTGGCACCGGTCTTGTGGTTCCGGGAACTGGAATGGCGTTACAGAACCGTGGTTCGCTGTTCTCGTTCGACCCAAACCATCCGAACTACCTCGAAGGTAACAAACGTCCGTTTCAGACGATCATCCCAGCGATGGCTAGTAAGGACGACGAGATGTGGTTGAGCTTCGGTGTGATGGGCGGATTCATGCAGCCACAAGGTCACCTGCAGGTCGCATCGAACATGATCGACTACGAAATGGACTCGCAGGAAGCACTCGATGCTCCTCGGTTCAAGGTCGAAGTGGAAGGTAACCAGGATGTAATGGTCGAAGAAGACCTTTCACCCGATGTGATCAAGGAGCTCGAAAAGCGTGGACACACAGTGAACGTTGTTTCGGGTTACGATCGAGCCAACTTCGGTGGTGGCCAGGTGATCTCTCGTGATCCTGAATCCGGGGTTCTAACCGCTGGCTCTGAGCCTCGTAAGGACGGCTCTGCTGTCGGGTACTAGTTCCCGGCTACATAGCTAATTTGAAATCCGTAGGCACTTTGGTGTCGACGGATTTTTTTATGCACGTGAACTTCCAAGCGTATTGCTTCAGAGGTTGAATATTTGGGATGATCTAGTATGATTTGAGAAATATTAGGAATATTCAGGACTGAACTGGAATATGTGGGAACAATTATGAGTCTCAGCGTCAGAGATGTGGCAGTACGGTTGAACGTAAGCGAGAAAACCGTTTACAAGTGGTTGAAGACCGGGCTTATCCCAGCGAATAGAATCGGCAAATCATGGATTATCACTGAAGAATCGGTGCTGGCACTTGTCGAGCCGAAACAGCAGGCTCCGGTAGGTGCTCCACAGTGGATGGGTGCCGTGCAAACTTCACCGACAGCACTGACTGGAATGATTGCTGATTCACAGCCAAGTTCGACTGGAGATGATGCCGCTTATTTAGCTCGATTCACTAACATTCTTTCTGGCGCGGTCGGCCAGGGTGTGACGGGAATTCTGGGTCCAAGGGCGACCGATCCTGAAACCTCTTCGACTATCGCTTCGGCGTTAGCCAATGCCGATGGAGAAGTTCTTCTTCAGGGCATCGGACTTCGAGAGTTCTTCGGCGATCGAGGTCACACGGCTATTCTCAAACAGATGGCAACAGAAGATAGGACTGTTCAAATTCGAGCGATTCTGGTGAACCCGATTAGCGAATTCGCTAGAGCCAGAGCTGTTGCAGAAGACGGCGCACAGTTCATTGACGAAGATCGTTTCAAGGCTGGCCCGCTCTACAACGACAGCTGGAGAAGTTTGAACGTAATAGCAGCAATGAAGAAAGATGCAGCTTCACGTGCGCACTTCGGAATCGACGTCCGATTCGTCGATCACTGGCCATCGATTTACCTCGTTATGACAGGCGAATCTACGTTTGTTGAGACCTACCAGTTCGGTAAGTTGAATGCTGCTGTAGACGGAAGCTCGATCGACGGACTCGTTCCTATGCTGCAGTTCCAATCGAATAGCTCGTATTCTTCTATTCTCAGGCAGCACTTCGACTACATATGGTCCGGGACTAACCCCCACGTTCGCACCCACTCGTTAGCCGACATAGCCGAGGCAATGCACGTCGACGTTTAGGCTAATCGAGTGCACATTCCTCGAACTCAAGTGAGCCGTAAGTGAGATCTGAGCGGGACGTGTCGAACGGAGCGGACTCGATCTGGCACGACGTGTAGCTGGGACAATTGTTTCCGTGAACACGAAAGTTCTGTTGCCTCCCGAAATCCGACCTTCAATAGATTCTGTGCGTCCTTCCAAGGCGACAATAATCATTGTTTTCGGGTTTGCTGCACATGGCGATCAGTCCAATCAATGCGGCGAGTAAAGCAATTCGGAGTCTCATAAAGGCAATTTTACCTAATACATGGCATAGTTCCGGAACTTTACGGAACTAATTTCTTGCTCTTGGCGAAATAGTTCCTAGTAACGCCGTCTTGGTAGTTCTACTCTTACCGGCGTTAGGCGTTAACAGAACACGCGAGCACTGTAAGCCAATGGATCGAACGGGCACACGGACGTCTCAACTGTTCAGATATAAAAAATTCTTCTGGGGGCTCAATTTTGGGCAAAATCAACGTAGCGATCATCGGTGCAGGTAACTGTGCATCATCGCTTGTTCAGGGACTACACAAGTACAGCGAAATCGACGAAAACTCGCAGCGAATTCCTGGGCTTATGCACAACGTTCTCGGTGGATACGCACTGAGCGATGTAAACATCGTTGCAGCGTTCGACGTGGACAAGGAAAAGGTCGGCAAGGACCTATCCGAAGCTCTCGTTTCCAAGAACAACAACGCCATTCAGTTCTTCGACGTTCCAAACATGGGTGTTAAGGTTGACCGTGGCATGACTCACGACGGAATCGGTGAGTTCCTTGAAGACCTCGTTGAGGTAAACCACGACCCATCGACTCCAGGTGGCGAGACTGCCGACGTCGTTGGCATTCTCCGAGATCGTGAAGTTGACGTAATGATCAACTACCTCCCGGTTGGCTCTGAGCAGGCAACCAAGTGGTACGTCGAGCAGGCACTTGCCGCAGGTGTGGGGTTCGTAAACTGCATTCCGGTATTTATAGCGCGAGAAGCCTACTGGCAGAAGCGATTCGCTGACCGCGGTATCCCTATCGTTGGTGACGACATCAAGTCTCAGGTTGGTGCAACCATCGTTCACCGAGTACTTGCCCGATTGTTCGAAGACCGTGGTGTGCGACTCGACAAGACCTACCAGTTGAACTTTGGTGGAAACACTGACTTCTACAACATGCTTGAGCGATCACGCTTGACATCGAAGAAGATTTCGAAGACAAACGCAGTTCAGTCGCAGCTCGAAAAAGAGCTTCCGACTGACGATGTGCACATCGGCCCATCGGACCACGTCCCATGGTTGGAAGACCGCAAGTGGGCATACATTCGACTCGAAGGTACGTCATGGGGCGACCAGCCACTCAATATTGAGTTGAAGCTTGAAGTTGAAGACAGCCCGAACTCCGCTGGTGTGGCAATCGACGCTATCCGAAGCGCCAAGATCGCAATGGATAAAGGTATTAGTGGAGCTATCGAGCCTGCATCTGCTTACTTCATGAAGTCACCTCCAGTGCAGATGCGTGACGATAACGCACGTGTGGCAGTTGAGGACTTTGCAGAAGGCAACGACCCAGAAGCGTTGGACTCTGCTGGCTAGGCTTTTGTTCTAGAACGATCCTTAAGCGCTAGTACGTGCCGCTGAAAAACTAATATGATTACTTCATATTGGATCAGCGGCACTTTTGGTTAACGCTTTAGGAGTTAACTCAGAATGCCGAGCGCGTATGTAAGAGTACTGTCGGGGGGTTTTGATTGCGGATTGCTCAAGTCTCTCCATATGACTTTGCTCATTCTGGCGGAGTGCAGCGGCACATGGCTTCCTTAAGCCGTGAATTGCGAGATCGAGGACATGAAGTATCGATCCTCGCACCCTGCACTCGTGACGAACCCGCTGTAGACGTAGGCGATGTTGACCTTCGAACATTTGGCAGATCTGTTGCCGTCCCGACGGCAGGCTCGATAGCCCGAATCTCGGTTTCCGTTTGGCATGAGTGGCGCCTAAAAACGATGCTCGAAACCGAAAAGTTCGACATCGTCCACATTCACGAGCCACTTATGCCGATGTTCGCCCTCACAGCGTCACGCTTTTCGCCCTCAACGACTATCGGTACTTTCCACGCCTTCAACGAAGGTCATGGTCGTGGGTATATGTTCTGGAAGAAGGTTTTGAATCGAGGAGCAATTCGCCTCAACGGTCGAATCGCAGTTTCCGAACCTGCGAAGCAGTTCGCAAATCGATACTTTGAAGGCGATTACCGCGTCATTCCCAATGGGCTTGATGTTGAAAGATTTTCGAAGCCGGCTCCAAAGCCATCGATACTCCGTGACGATGCGATTAATCTCGTATTTGTCGGCAGAGTCAATGAACCCCGGAAAGGTCTTAGATACGCACTCGGTGCTTATTCACTGCTGAAATGGCAGTATCCAAAGCTTCGACTCGTAGTAGTCGGGGCAGGCGTTCCTGATCGGGAGTCGTACCGAATTATGGGGGAGCGATCTCTCGATGACGTGATATTCACTGGACCAGTCACTGATGAGGAACTTCCTGGTTACTACCAGAACGCAGATATATTTTTAGCACCCAATACTGGCAAAGAGAGCTTCGGATTTATCATCATCGAAGCAATGTCGGCTTCGACCCCGATAGTTGCGTCAGACATTCCAGGATTCGCTTCGGTGATGACCGACGGCAGAGAAGGGCTGCTGGTTCCGCCAAAGGACGAAGCGGCTCTCGCGGGGGGCATCGAGCGGCTTATAAAAAATCCAAGTTTACGTGCTCAATTTGGGGTAGACGGCAGGGCAACGGTTCATCAATATCGATGGACAGAGGTCGCAGATTCAGTGATCAACTATTACGATGAAGTAATGGAAAAACAACACGTGCCACCAGCGAAATATCAGGGCTGGTAGTTTTTTGCACGATCTTCAATCTCTCAGATACGGTCTTCGCGGTGCGGTGACTAACTGGTTCGAGCGGCCAGCAGTTTCGATTCTCGTAGCACTCAAGGTCTCGCCCAATGCAGCGACGGCGATCGGACTGATCATTGCTCTTATCGCCGCTTACTTCACGAGTCAGGGCGACTTCTTAATTGGTGGAATCCTTGTTCTGGTCGGCGCAACTTTCGATTTACTTGATGGCGGAATTGCCCGCGCAACTGGCAGAGTGAGCAAGCGAGGGGCATTGACCGACTCTGTGTTCGACAGAGTGTCGGAAATCGCTCTATTGGTTGGACTCGGCATGTACTACACGTCTGGAAAAAACGATAGCCAAACTGCCGTTCTTCTCGCATTCGTAGCCGTTGGCGGTTCGCTGATGGTCAGCTATGTGCGTGCACGGGCAGAGGGGCTCGGTGCGAAAGGGACGGCTGGATTCCTTACCCGTCCCGAGCGAATCGTTATCACCGTTGTGGGTCTCGTTTTTGGATATCCGCTGGCTGTTCTTTGGATTCTTGGAGTGGGAACGCCTTTAAGCGCAGCTTGGCGATTCTTTGACGCATGGCGAGCAATCGACTCCGAATAATCAGTAATTTACATCTCTAACACTGTGTTTTGGCGTAAAACGGTTGGTACACATAACTTCAGTGTGGCGATAAATCTAGGCTGAGGCACTCGAAATCACGGAATGCAACCCAACTTGAACGTCACTTTTCCAAAATCACACACCAAACGATCGGCGATTCTGATCGTCGCTGCTTTATTGGTGATCATCTTCAGATTTGGTGGGGCTGTTGAATATGCGTTTGCCCAAGACGCTCCAAAGATTACCGTTGTTTCTTCCAGTGTTGAATCACAGTTTCCAGAAGGCATGACATTCAAGCTCGACACCGAGTCGGAGCTACGTATCGACGACATTCGAGTTACTTTCGAGATAGGCGATAGAGGTTCGACCCAGTACGCCTATCTGGATTTAGATCAAACTTTGCGTCCTCTGGTAAATGGAGAACTATTTCACCGTACAAACAGCCGAGATCGATACATTCCGCCCGGAACGATGATCAAATACTGGTTTGAGATAACCGACGAAACGGGCGAAACAATGCTGACAGAACCAGCATTATTTCGGTTTGATGATGCAAGATTCGAGTGGGAAGAAGTGACTCTCGAAACCGTCACGATTCTCTATCACGGTCCTGTACGCACTAGAGCAGAACGATTGGCAGAAGCCGCTGTCGAATCCCTTGGAATCATGGGGCCCGTGACCGGCGCTGACACTGAAACGCCAATAGTGATGACACTGTACAACAACAACGCTGAAATGATCGATGCGGTTGTTTCTCGAAGTCTGGCCAGCAGTCGTGAATTGATTACTGAAGGCCAAGCGTTCGATGCTGAGAGCGTTGTGCTTGTGCTGGCGGGCCGATCTGATATCGGAACCGCTACGCACGAAATGACCCACATATTAGTGGCACGTGCAGCCCGTTCGAGTGGTGCCGTGCCGTTGTGGCTTAACGAGGGTCTCGCCGAATATGGCAACCTCGATCAAACAGTGTCTTATGAACGGTTTCTTGAGTGGGCCGAAGGCACCGACCGGTTAATTCCACTCAAAAGCCTACGATCGTTCCCTGGCGACCCTAACCTGACATTGGTTGCGTATGGTCAGGGTCGAAGCGCAGTGAAATATATGATTGACGAGTACGGCGAAGAGAAAATGGCAGAATTACTGGCCACTCTTGGAACTGGCCTAGGAATCGATGCCGCTCTTAACGCCGTTTACGGATTTGGAATTGATGGACTAGAGAACCTCTGGCGTGAGTCAATCGGTGCAGAACCGTATATCGAGCCAACGCCGGGACCTACGCCGACGCCGGACGCTGAACCCACTGCGACGTACAAGCTACTGACCTCACCGCCTAGTTCGAGTCGCCCCGATGATGATTCAGATTCCGAAGTGAACGATGAAGTTGAACTTACGGAATCCCCAATTGCACTCACTCCTGAGCAAGAAGTTGATGAACCGTCCGAAAGTGGAGATGCCGAGCCAGAAGAACTGTTGCGTATTACTGAAGAGCAAGCATCCGGTGGATTCTGCTCATCACCATCTGAAGGATCGATAGACGGAACGTCAGGCGCATGGGTGCTCGTAATCGTTGGGCTGGCCGTAGGCGGCCGCTACAGGGCACGCCAAAAGGGCTAGGCAGCTATCTGAATCTCTGTGAATTGCTCATTAAATAAATCAGATTGCATCTGTGCAGATTGATTACCCGAGTGATCGAGAAAGTGCCAGAGCGTTCACCAATCGATTGCCGTCATATAGGCCCGCATCCATCCATCCATAATGATCACCATAAGTGGACTACTTGTTTACGCTACGAGCATCAGCGAGGAGTCGTTCCAATGTTCCGCCCAAAATGGCCTGTTTATCGGGCTCGCTGACAAAATCGCAATGAGTACGAAACGCCTCAAGTGACTGAAGGTGAGTCATGAACTTTTTAACGACTGGGAAATCAGATCCCCAAACCATGTTCGTCCCAAACGCCTGGTAACACTCTTCATAAACCCACCGCGTGTCCTTATATGGAAAATTCCATGTTGTATCAGTCAAGTAGTGAAATCCTGAGAGCTTAAGGAACGCATTTGGGAACTTGCTCGTTTCAATCACGTTATCGACGTTCGGTCTCGCGTCATCTCCATGTGCTCGTAGTCCCGACATGTGGTGGAAGAGGAAGTTGAGGTTAGGATGACGTTCGATAGCCTTACGAAGTTCGTTTTGGTGGTGTGGTGACACCGCAATACTGGCGATTAAGCCAAGTTGCTCTGCAGTACCAAGAAAATCGATTCCTTCTGGCGAGTTAAACCAACTTCCATCGTCTTCGCCCGCCACGTAGTGCGTAAAAGCCTTCATTGGCCAGCGATTGGCGGCTCGCTCTAGCCGCTTCGCTGCACCGGGCGTGTGATAAGTGTCCGACCACATTGAATCGACATCAGCGAACTGTTCGAGTCGGTCCGGGTATCTGCTGAGTGCATCTGCCACGTAGTCGTTATTGTCGAAATTCTGAAATATCTGAGCGCAGACGATCGTTGCGCGATCGACTCCGTTCGTGTCCATCTGATGAATAAGCTGTTCGACAGATCCGTGATTTTCCGGATCGGGTACAGGTGGTAGGTATGGCCAGTGTGACCACGAGTGGCAATGTGAATCAATAATCATTTGGCAACATCTTTTCGCATTATTTCCGAGTACGCCAGTCGAAATCGTATTGAACTGCTAGCAGTTTAGTGGTGTGTAACCGAGGCGTCACACCTCTGCAACATTTCGGAAACACCTTACCCATAGATTTCATCTTGAGTTCTGCGAAACAGCATTATTTGGGAGAGAAATGTAATGGATTCTGGATCAGTAGCATGGATGCTAATGGCATCTGCCCTCGTACTTTTTATGACTCCTGGCCTAGCGTTCTTCTATGGCGGACTAGTCCGCGGTAAGAACGTAGTCAGCACGGTCATGTACAGCTTTGTATCAATGGGTGTCGTCAGCGTAGTTTGGGTTTTATGGGGATACAGCCTTGCTTTCGGGGAAGGCGGCCCTTGGATTGGTAACTTCGATTTCCTTGGGTTTAAAGGTGTTTCATCGACAGGCACGGATATTCACGGTGCCGGAACTCCGGACATGGCTGTTGCAATTTTCCAAATGATGTTTGCCATCATTACGCCAGCTCTTATTACAGGCGCTATCGCTGAACGGTTCAAATTCACGACCTATCTCGTGTTCTTGGTCGCATGGATTACGTTCGTTTACGCTCCGATTGCTCACTGGGTGTGGGCTGGTGACGGATGGTTGTTTGAAATGGGTGCGCTCGACTTTGCAGGTGGTACGGTCGTTCACATCAACGCAGGAATCGCAGCTGTTGTAGCAGCGTTACTAGTCGGTAAGCGTCGTGGTGTAGACCGTGGTGTAGAACCCCACAATGTTCCGTTCGTAATTCTTGGTGCCGGGATCCTCTGGTTCGGCTGGTTCGGTTTCAACGCCGGTTCAGGTCTTGCAGCCGACGGACTCGCCATCAGTGCATTCCTCGTAACAAACGTTGCTGCCGCAATGGCTCTGGTTGTGTGGGTCATCCTTGGCCACATTCACACAGGCAAAATGAGCGCAGTTGGAGCAGCCACTGGTGCAGTCGCCGGCCTTGTCGCCATCACCCCTGCATCTGGTTTTGTTGGTCCGATGGGTGCCATCGCAGTTGGTCTTGGTGCCGGGGTACTGACGTTCTACGCAGTTCGCTTCCGACACAAGTTCGGATTTGACGATGCACTTGAAGTGATGGCCGTCCACGGAATTGGCGGAATCTGGGGTGCGTTGGCTACGGGTATATTCATAACCGGCGGAATCGGACTTATCGATGGCGATGCCACAGTGCTGGGCTACAACGCAGTTGCCGTTCTGGCCACCATCGCCTACTCATTCATCGTGACCTTCGTAATACTGAAGATTCTCGACGTAATACCTGGTCTGGGTCTCCGGGCAGATGAAGCAGATGAAGATGCCGGACTCGACGTATCGCTCCATGGTGAGCGTGGATACGTCGGTGACGGAGCTGACTAAGCATTCATACAACCTGCGTGATCGACGAATAGGATTGATCACGCAGTAGGAGACAAGATCATGATCAAAATTGAAGCAGTAGTTCGACCGGAGCGAGTCAATGTTGTTGTCGAAGCTCTGGTTGATGCAGGGTGTGGCGGTTATCACGTGTCAAACGTGACGGGAAAGGGTACGCAGCAAGGCGTGGAGGTATTCACCGGCAGGGGAGCTACCACGACGACACGCGCTGCGCTGCCCAAGACGGTTGTCACAACAGTGGTGACGGACGGTATGAAAGATGCCGTCATTTCGGCCATTCTTGAGGCCTCGAAGACAGGCGAAGAAGGTCAGATAGGTGACGGTAAGATATTCGTCTCAGCCGTATCTGAGGTGATTCGAGTCCGTACAGGTGAAAGGGACGACGACGCTCTCTAATGCGTTTTGTCTCTCCATAAGAGAAAAAATGAGAGGCCGCTGTTTGTCCGGCCAGCACTCGTCAAGGTATGATTGAGTGCTGCGGGTAATCAGCGGCCTTTCTCTTTTTGCCCGTTGTTTGCTCCTCGCAGGAGCGTAGCTCAGTCTGGCTAGAGCACTGGTCTCCAAAACCAGCGGTCGGGGGTTCGAATCCCTCCGCTCCTGCCAAAATATTGTGTGCAAGTGAAAATAAGAAAGCGGTTCGCCGCACTTATCACCCGTGCCGGGGTGCTGAAATTGGTAGACAGGCTACGTTGAGGGCGTAGTGTTCGTAAGGACGTGCGGGTTCGAGTCCCGCCCTCGGCACCATTTATATAATCGAGTCACAATTTAATATAAAAGGCGACGTGGCCAAGTGGCTTAAGGCGGGGGTCTGCAAAACCTCTATTCGGCGGTTCGAATCCGCCCGTCGCCTCCATATTGCAACCGAACTAGAGGAAGCCCCAGAGAAATCTGGGGCTTCCTCCGTTTGACAGCAACGATGGGTGTTCAGCACGTGAAGCTCCGTACATGGGACCAAATGCAAGAGCTTAGCGGTGACAATCGTTAAGCTCTTGCACCTGGAGTGAGCTTGACTGACCGGGCGGGTTTCGATCCGAAAAATGCTCATGCTCCCCAATGTCCGTCAAGTTTCATGTGTTTCTCACGTAATTCGACTAACACTATGAATGTAACCGTGTAATTTGCCTGAGTTGCTGTTATGCTCGCGCACGGCACAGTGAGATTGGATTGTCAATCACTGGGCAGCGAATTAGTGTCAAGTTACCTTGTGCGGTTTCGTCCGTATGTACTGAGTACTTAAAAAAGGCTGGTCATGTATATCCTCAACCTGATAAACAGGAAATTAAAATTGCTTGCGTTGATGGCGACGGTTTTGCTGTCGGCAGCGTTCATGTTCGCTTGTGGTGGTGAAACCATCACAATTGTCGAAACTGTCGTTGTTGAAAAGCAAGTCGAAGTTATCGTTGAGAAGGCGGTGACTGTCACCGAAAAGGGCAAGGATGTCATCATCATCCAGACTGCTGTACCCGTTCCTGCGAAAGATGCACCGAAGCCCAGCGTTTGGGGTGGGACTCTGAGACTGGCGGCGCACGGTCCA
>JAPKFF010000057.1:0-14380 GCA_028821715.1 Dehalococcoidia bacterium | reverse complement strand
CTGGCAAGTATCGTCGACAGTCCCGCAAACGGCATCACTTTCGATTGCGGTGTGACTCGCGAAATGGGCGGCGATCCGGTAGAAATCGCACGCTATTTTGGTGATCTCGACCGGATAAACCATGTTCACTGGCGCAACGTAATTACCGAAATCCCGAGTGAGAAATATACGGAAGTGTTTTTGGACGAAGGCGAAGTAGATATGCTCGCCGTGATGAAAGAACTAGTACGCCAGAACTATCCGCGAATCGTATATCCAGAGCACCCGCCTGTGATGGATCACGACAAAGAGTTCACACACGATGGGTTCGGGGCTGGGTATACCGGATTCGCCTACACAGTAGGCTATGCACGGGCGACGTTACAGGCAGCTTTGGCTGGAGCATAGGCACATTTGTCGAGTATCCGAATTGGCGGTAGTATCTGACCATTCCTCACCTGCTATGAATATTCAATCCATCTTCAAGGGATAAAAAATGTACAACTTGAATCATATTCACATGAAGTCTAACGATCCTGAAAAAGCTGCCAACTGGTGGGTTGACAACTTTGGATTCACGATAGTCGACGATTCAACTCGGGAAACCGGTGATCGGTTTATCAAGTGTCGATCAGCAAACGATGTGCCTGTGAACATCTCTGGGCCGCTCGACGGACAAACTCTTGTTGAGAGCGACTCAGCTCCGAATCTCGGACTAGAACACTTCGGATTTGATGTCGAAGATATCGATGCTGAACTGAAACGACTCGCAGCCGTTGGTGCGCCGTTGGTCGATGGACCAAACGAACTACCCGACGGAACCCGCTTCTGCTGGGTCCAAGCCCCCGACAACGTACGACTAGAACTGATCCAGTGGCCTAGATAGATTATCGAAGCCCTCTATTTCCAAAGCTTAGAGGGTGGTCGGTTAGCCAAGGATCCGGAAATCACAAACATACGATTTCTCGAGCGAAGTCACCGGAGCCGAGGGACCTGGGATGGTGTCGCCGGAAACGCTCTATGACGAGATCTTTCTTTCCATTTAAAAATGGCGACCACCCCGTACCACATCCCTCGGCGGCACTCATGGGCATACGATGTTGGCGATCGTTAGTCGATTTATACAGTGACGGTCGTCGGCAGAAATCAGATGCATCGAACCAAGAATCTGCCTAGCTATTGTCAGAATCGGCAGACAAGTTCTCGCCCCGAAGACGGCTTGCTCGAATATCGTGCTTGCCTGGATAGCGAATTGGCAGGTGACCATTTTCAATCATAAGATCCAATGGATTCGCCATCGTCTTCATCGGCATTTGCACCTGCGTGTGCAGCCGAGCAGACTCGTAAACAGCGTGAACCATCTCTAGTGCCTTGTAACCGTTCTCGCCATTGCCGCGGTGGTAATCAGATCGACCCAAAGCCCAGTCGGCCAGTTCCCGTGCCTGCCCGGCTCCGCCCTCGACCCACTCGAATCGGTCGGCACCGTACTTGAAGAACTCGCCATCAGGCTTGTGATGCGTCCAGCCGCTCGACTTGGCGTTCATCAGATGCAGATCGTCTGTGGACATTTCGATCATTCCTTCAGATCCGTAGATACGAGCGCCCTGCCAACGAACCGGCGTCAGGTCGGAAACGATCATCGCCTGTGCATCGTTCTCAAATCCGAAAACAGCAAGAGCCTTGTCTTCTATCTGTGTTGAACGCTCCCAGTGATCGGTCTCTCGCTCAACGTTGCCCATCACCCACGTGCACTCAACGTCGCCAAGAAGATATCGGAACATATCGGTCTGATGAGAGGCGTAGTTAGGAAGCCCGTCACCGGCAACACTGGTAATGAGTCGCACATCGCCTATCTCGCCATCTTCGATCAGATGCTTTGCCAAGGTATAGGCAGGTAGGAATCGACGCTGGTGGCCTATGACCAACTTCACGTTATTACGTGCGCAAACCATCAGCATGTCGGCTGCGGCGCCCAGACTATCGGCCATAGGCTTCTCACAAAGAATTGCCTTTACGCCGCCGGCTGCGGCGGCTGCGACCGTCATGGGAGCGTGTCCGCTGTGCCACACGCCAATCGAAACTACGTCGGGCTTCGCAACCTTAAGCATCTCTCGGAAGTCAGTGAAGTGCTCTGCCTTGTAATCGTCATTCTCAGCAAATACTTCATCGTACTCGTTCATAACTTCCGAGCTCAGATCAGCCAGTGCGACAATTTCGTACTGACCGCTGTTTAGATAACCCCAAGAATGGTTTTGGGTCATCCCACCACTGCCAATAACACCAACGCGAAGTTTGTCTGCCAATTCTCTAACTCCAACTGATATCGATTTCGAAAGACCGGCAGAGTCTACAGGGAGTGTTCAATTTATGTGCAGGTGATTTGGCTGGGCGTCCTATCTTACGAATTAAATTCAGAGCGACGTTATGTCAGTACGCTGAAAGAATTGCTGTCTGCATCCGAAAATGCTGCGCTAGTTTAGGTCTGCCGGAGTTGGTTGAGCCGTGCGCCATCATTCCGGTCGGCTACCCCATGGGCAAGTTCAGGCCATTTAGTCGTCGACCCTTGAAATATGTGGTCCATTTCGACCACTGTTAGCAGTTAGTCGTTTGTCAGTTCGATTAGCCCATAACCAACGTAGCCACATCGGTTTCTAGATCTTCTGCACCCGAGAAATTAAATTTTTTAGTTTGTCGTCTTTCGCTGCAATTCCCAAGCCATCTGTGCGGTGACGAACGGACTCCGCGGGAACGCAATCATTACCGACATACCAATTTCGGCTCGTGTGCTGGCGTGGGCAGCCAAAGTCCAGCGGGTAGTTGCCTCATATTTCAGCTCACCAGTGGTCAGTACATCGCAGCCGAGGCTCTCAAGTCGATTAACCTCCACAGGCACCGCTTCGAGAAGACCATCACCGTACCGTCCGACGACTTTTCATTTGAGGTTTAATTCTTTCTTCGAGTCACGAACGTTAACGAATCAAATTTTTCGTTGATTTCTATCCGATTTCAGTTGACTTAATTCTCGAGATAAGCTCGGTAGTCGAAATGCCTTCAGTGTAGCCAACTGATTGATAAATGCCCATCTCGATCGGCACTGAGTACCACGTATTACGAGTTTCGGAGGAGACATCGTCGCCGTGCATAATCAAGTCGATATTGTGCTTTTCGATCCACTCACGAGTAATCTCGAGCGGTGCATTCGGCACTACTTCATCGACGTACCTGCAACCTTCAACTGAGGCAATCCGTTCTTTCATCGTGAGAATCGGTGTGCGTTTGTAGCTTTCAACCGTTTCATCGGCGTGGATACCAACCAATAGGAAATCGCCATGCGAGCTTGCTTGACGTAAAAAATTCATATGACCGTAGTGGAATAGATCAGCCACCATATCTACGTAGACGCGGGTAATTTCAATTACTCCTTGATAATAAGATTTCGTGCCGAAAATAATCGCTATTGAGCGATCAACGCGTTTGCTCTGCCCGACGGATTGTTCCGGTCGGGCTTGTACAGATACTCAACATCAGGACTTAGTTCTTCGAGATAGAGAATCTCTTTGATTTCACCTAGTTGTACTGCCACAACGTAACCTGCCTCTTCAGGAAGACGGAAGAACACGCAACCATCTTTATTCGTTGTTGACTTATGTAAACCTGTCAACACCGAAGTTGCTGCAATAGTTACCTCTGAATCGACAGCAGGTTCTCCATCGAACCCAACAACTTTCAAGCTACCAGTATGGATTTTTGGATCTCGTTCGTTAGCAAGATTCAAAACGTTCTCTGATTTATCCGATTCACTGTCGTTCGTCATCAAATCCAGTACTCCCTGTTCGAATTCGCCAGCTTCCTTCGGGGTCATCCAGTCAGGTCCATACTTCAGACGAAAGTACTCTTCGGGCGGATTTGGCACCATAAAATTTGTGCCAAGAAAATCGATCTCTTTTAGATTTTCGTGAAGGCTCACAGGAATTTTGACTACCGGCCACTGATAAATGCTGTCATCAATTATGTGATAGCAGGTCCAGTCCATTTGAACGCCCGATTTTTTTAGGTCGACGCTCATGTGTAATTCACTATCGATAACTTCTGCCGAGTAGCCATGCTTGCGGAATTCGACAGCCGCCTGTTCAACAATTTCTTTGGTCAAACCATGTAAGCCGATTACCGACCCTATGTCGAGGTCGTCGTCCCAAGGAATGAAAGCTTGATCTCGTACTGCGCCCAAACATGTACCATGTCTCAAGAAGAACGTCAGTCCGAGCTGATTGAGGATCTGCTTGGCTTCTTTTAGGAGCGTTTCAGCAGTCACCATATTCATCGGTTCGAATACTGTTGAATTCATGACTGAGGTCAGCTCCTAGTAGGTGGATCAAAAGCGCCTGCAGTTTGGGTCAACTGTTGAAGACGGGTTGCCCAATCATACAGAGATCGAGATGCGAGTCGTAGTGTGGAGCGACTACTTAGGCGACATCTGTCTCATTTCGATCAATGGCAATAACGATATGCCTTCTGAAAGAACGTCTTCTGAGTGCTGCGTAGAGAAATCTACCCCAGCAGTAAGTCGTTATGTAATCCGAGCGAATTTACTGTTGGCATTCGCACTTAAAACTTGAGAAATGGAACTCGATGCTAGTAGACCTAAGCCCTATTCCTATATCGCCGAACGAACGCGAAATACTAAGCAAGATTGAGCAACTCAGCGCCAAATCAGGCTCTCACTCACCCAGCCTTGCCACCATTCAACTAACGATTCCAGAGATCGAAGTTGATATCGACGCCTGTTACCTGTCGAATCCGCTTGCAACCGACCTTTTCTGGTCTCATTTCAATGCCGATCTTCTCGCAGACCCCGATCACTTCAAAAGAATGCTTGAGGCATACCCTTCTCAAAATAGAGCTATTGCAGAACGTCTTTCTGGTTCGCTCGGAATCGACTCGAACCGCTTGTTCATCACCAACGGTGCAACCGAAGCGATTCAAGCTGTACTCCACAACTACACATCGCACATCCACATATCTATTCCAACATTCTCGCCTTATTACGAGTTTGCAGTGCCTGACACACAGGTAACTAAGTACGAGCTTGATCCCGCCAATAACTTTGCTGTCGATCCTAACGATTACGTACGATCTGTTCTTCAAAGCAATGCCGATACAGCGGTATTGATTTCACCAAATAACCCCGATGGTTATGTGATCCCAGACAGTGACTTAAATTTCATTCTTTCGAAGCTAGAGGGGCTCAAAACCATCATCGTTGATGAGAGTTTTATTCACTTCGCTGATCGACCAACCCCTAATGACCAATTGCCTACTTTGGCGGGCATCACAGAGAAATACGACAACATAACGATCGTAAAAAGCATGTCGAAAGATTTTGGTATAGCGGGAATTCGTGCCGGTTACGCAATCATGAATCCTGAACGGGTAACACAGCTTTTGAATCACGGGTATCTGTGGAACACCAGCGGGATTGCCGAATACTTCTTTGGGCTGTTCGATCGTCCAGAGTTCTTGATTGAATATCGACAAAAATTGACAACCTACAAGACTTACATCGATAGGTTCACCCAAACGACGTCTGCATTCGATTTCGTACAATCTTTCGATACCAGCGCAAATTTCCAACTGATGCAAATGCCGACCGGTATTTCGGCTGAAGTTGTAGCAGGCCTGTTGCTTGTACGACACGGTATTTACGCTCGAAGTTGTGGTGATAAAATCGGCCTCAACGGACAGTTCTTACGTGTCGCTATTCGAACAGATACTGAGAACACGAAAGTACTCAGTGCGCTCAAAGAAGTTCTGAGCTAGCACGACCATCACAATCAAAAAAACGCCGATTCATTTCGAGTCGCCGCGTTTTATATCCACAGATTAGTCGAGATACCTAAGGCATCGATATTCCTAGGTCGAGTTCTGAACTCATCGAGTTGAACCACTCAACGACCTCTTTGTGATACGGAATACCCTTTTCCTTGCGCACTGCTGCTTCCTCGTGCTCTGGAAGCCCAGCGTAGTAGACACGATCATGACCCGGTGCAGGCTTGGTGTTCGCCAACTTGGTCAATAATCTATCCATATCGGCCTTGAACTCATCAACGTCAGTGAACGCATCGATATTGAACGCCATGACGAAGAAAGAGTAGTTACGATCGGCGATAAAACCAGGGCCATTTCCAGAAAGAATTCCCGACATAATGTCGGCTATAGCGGCAAAACCGTAACCCTTGTGCCCCCCGTTCTCTCGAGTACCGCCGAACGGCAGCATGTTGAATGATCCAAAATCTGGCACATTAACCGCTTCCATTATCGGTGAACCATCAAGGTCAGCGATCCAGCCGGGTTCGAGCTTCGACCCGATTCGCCTAGTCAACGCCAGCTTGTTTGCGGCAACCTGCGTGGTAGCAACATCGAAAACAAACGGAGGCATTCTGTTGGCAGGTGCGCCCCATGCAATAGGCTGAGTCCCGAATGCCGGTTCCGCTCCGTTTGTGGGCACTTGGGCGCCTCCCCCGGCCGATACCATAGCCATTCCGACCATGTCCTCATCGATTGCCTGCATCACGTAGTAGGCAAGCATTCCGAAGTGCCGGGTGTTTTTGACGGCAACTGCGCCCATACCATGCTCGCGAGCTTTCTCAATTGCAAGATTCATAGCGCGAGGCCCGAGGTGTATTCCAAGCCCTTCATCGCCGTCCCACGTTGCAGTTACCGAAGACTCTCGGACAGTTTTGACTTCGGGTCGAGGGTTGTATGTGCCTTCGCCGTAACTGGCGATGTAGGCCCTTAGCATGTTCGAAATGCCGTGACTTTCGCAACCGCGTAGGTCACTGGTCATTAACACATCAGCACAGGATTCAGCCTCATCGGCAGGGAGTCCCATCTTTTCGAACACAGCCTGCGTTCCAGCTCGAGCTTTCTCTTCTGAAACCAGTACCTGATCTTTTTCCGGAACAAGAAAATGCTTGAGCATCTGTTGAACTAACCTTTCGGTTTCGACTTGTTGGTGCGGCTTTTACCCAGTAATACCGGCGGGATTTTACGCCCGAAAATAAAGATATGGCACGTAGATTTAGGCAAGATAAGTAAGTGGGTATGATCTGTCAAAACTTAGAGTCTGGGGAGAATCGCATTATTCCTCATTTGCTGAGGAGACCTGTTAATGTCCTGCCCACACTGTTTGCCCACGTCCGTGCCGTCCGTGTCCAAGAGGAAATTTCGAACTTAGCGTGGCTACCGGATTTTCTTTTTACGAGATTATGGAGGGCGCTTCAATGAACGCTCTAGTACACCGTTCAATGATCGCCAGTTCCCAGCTGACATTGCTTTGATCGCTGTGCTCTGGCGATTGAGATCCAAGCTAGGATTTCGTGATGCCGATGAACTAATGTTGCAGCCAGAATTCGCAGTCAGTCAGTTCACACTTGTAATCCAACATTAAGTTCTCACACCGAATTTAGAATTAAACTTCGCCCAATCACTATCGGAAACGTTGTTTGTTGCACTCGAGAAGGCCTCGTCAAATTCTTGTGGATTGGCGGGACCGGTGAGGACGATTCCATTTCCTCTGACGGGTGCACATAATGCAAACTCCATCGCAAGATCGCGAATATTGAGATCGCGTTCTCGGCACCACTCCCACATCTCGATAGCGCGTTCTACTGCGACAGGATCCAGGTTGCTTCCAACGGCAGCCGGAGGAAGGGGGGCTCCTTTCTCGACAAATGACTCGTCTGCTATTTGAAGTTTCGGTTGGGGGCCGGCGAGCATTGAGCCGCCTAACGGACTTCCAATGAGGATTCCTACATCGTTCTTCAATGCGAGCGGAATCGTGGCTGACGCGAGTGATTGATCGAGCAAGGTGTAGTCCAAGTATGACAATACAATGTCTATCTCCCCCGTTTCTATCGCTCGTCGATGATACTCAGGCTGCCTCACTCCGATCCCAATGTGACCGATACGTCCCTTTGACTTCCAGTCGACTAACACCTCAAGGCAGGTGTCTAGTGGCGCTTCGATGTCGTATCGTGGACCATGAATTAGCACCGAATCCACATAATCTGTCTGGAGCTCTTTAAAGCTATTTTCAAGGCTCCATGTGGTCGCCTTTTTAGAAAAATCACGGAGGTAACGCGGATGAGAACCTACTTTCGTTTGTAGGTAGACCCTTTCTCGCCATCCTCCTGCCAATGCGAGGCCAAAACGTCGCTCACTGACTCCGTAAAACGGAGATGTGTCAACGAAATTAATACCGCATTCAATCGCCCCACGTATTGTGTTGACCGCGTTTTCGTCAGATTGGCCGGGATAACCCAGATGCCCACCACCTAAACCGAGCGCTGTCGGTTTCATCTCGGTTCGACCTAATCTTCGGATCTCAAGAGATGCCATTTATCGACTTGCTTAATTCGTCAGGTCGGGGCCGAGAAATCTCTGAATTGGAACACCAGCCAGCCCGACGTTAAGATTGGCTATTCCTGAAACTTTTCAGGTGTAAGTAGTTCAAGAAATTCGATTCGCTGGCTCTCGATCAAATTTCGCACTTCACCACCAAGTTCGAGAGCCTCGACTGGTAGCGTATGCCCGTCGCGAGTGGGGCTTTCAAGGGATTTGTCCGTCCATTCCAGACAAACAACGTTCTGTTCACCCGGCAGGGTATAGCCATTGTACGAAATCCTAAATTCGCTCCGCTGCCCAGCAGCGCGGTACGCCTCGGCCTGCTTCTGGACTAGTGTGGCGACCCTACGCGCCTCTCCGGGCTTCGTGGTGTACCAACGTCTTACGACATACATTGCGGCATCCTGACTATTCGACTACTCAATATTTTAAGACGGACTATTAGTACCCGTAATTGTGGCACGAACGTTGGCATTTTGGGCTGTATCCCAAAAAACATATGAGTTCACGATTACCGCTCGGAATCGAGTGCCGCTGGTGGGGTGCTAGTGGACTACTCGTCACTCCACAAAGTCAAAGAAATATACGGGTATTCGGAACGTAAGCTTGGCGAACTATCTGGGATCGAACTGAAAATTGACGGACTATTTTTCGATTTACAATTCCGATGTCGAACTCGACGAGTATTATGATCGAAATTACTTGTACTCTCCTCGGGAGTTTTACATGTATTAGTAGTCAACATCTGGAGCATATCTGTTGCTTAACGCTGGAGTATCACGAGTCGATATCACCCCGACAGTTGGGGTAGCCCATGCGGGTTGGGGTACGCAAACTCATCAAGTTTCACTCGGGAACGATATGCCCTTGCTTGTGACAGCACTGGTCGTAAAAAACGATGACTTTGAGGTGGCAATCGTCGACGTGGACATATTGCTGTTCACACCCGAGCAAGATAATGAAATCCGTCAGCTCATTTCAGACGAGTCAGGAATTCCATTCGAAAATATACGACTTGCCTATACCCACACACATTCGGGCCCTATCACATTTAGCCAGTGGATCAAGGATGGGATTGATCTGGCCAAAGAGTGGTGGAGCACTATTCCGGCGGCGTGTTCAAAGGCTGTCGTCGACGCCAAGAGCTCTCTCAAGCCAGCTCGAACCGGGTTTGGTCGAGGAAGTTGTGAGATCAACATCAATCGACGTTCTGCACGCGAAAATGGTGATTTATTCACCGGGCGCAATTGGGATGGTTTCGTCGACCACGATGTTGATGTGGTCAGTTTTGACGACGCTGACGAAAATCCGATCGCTACTATAGTCAACTACGCGATGCATCCTACGATTATGGCCAATGAGAATCAGTGGGTAACACCCGATTTTCCAGGAAAAATGCGTTCGGTCGTTGAGCATACCGTCGGAGGAATGTGCCTGTTCTTACAAGGAGCCAGCGGAAATCAAGGACCGGTCGATGGATTCACCGGAGACTTACGTGTTTATCGCAAAGCAGGAGCAAAGCTTGGAGCAGAAGCATCTCGTGTCAGATTAAACATCGACCCATTACAAAGGGAGGAGCATCTAGATCAAATTCTGTCATCAGGTGCTGACCTTGGAATCTACACCGATGTTCCGACCAACGAATCCGACGACACGGTAGCGGTAAGCAACATATTGGTCGAACTTCCTAGCCGTAACGTTATTAGTCTTGAAACGGCTCAAAGGTCTTTTGATGAATGTGAAACCCAACTTGAATCTGTGCGTGCTTCAATGGCGGATAAAGATGAAATACAAAGTGCGGTCTCAGATGTGAAACGGGCAAACATTCAGTTGAACGTTGCTCGACTCTCAGATCGTTTGACAGGTGATGGCCACATTGAAGTTAACATCCAGGCAATGCGGATCGGAGAAACGGTGCTGGTGACGATTCCGGTTGAGCCATTTGCGGAGCTCGCAGACGCCGTGAAACAGCGATCGAAATCTGTAAATACGGTGTTCTCAGGGTTCAGCAACGGGCATATCAACTACCTTCCAACCGACGTAGCGTTCGAAGAAGGTGGTTATGAGGTAGGAGTTTCTGTGTTCGCTCCAGGTTCAGCCGAATTGGCGATTCGTGCCTCACTCAATGCTATCGACGATTTGACTCGGGAAATCTGAACCGCTTAGGGTCTGCCATGTGTAGCGCCCACGACTCCAGTGAGAAGCGTGGTACGGATACTTTCTTACCGGGACGTTTCGCCCAAGGAATCATGTACTGAATGTAGCTTGTTCGGACGCGTAAGCTGAAGCGTGTGTCACAGTTGGTCGCCGATACACCTCCCCACCCATGGTTACAGAGGGATGTGGGAGTGACGGTGCTGAAATAACGCACACCATCGAGGAAGTGCCAAGATACTTGACCAATATAGTGGTGTTAGATAGCGTTCATTATACGACCGTTAGTCCAACAATCGTCCCCACCCGGAATCATTCATTGCAGACTGAAACCAATCGATCGACATTTAAATTTATCGACCTCTTCGCCGGGATCGGCGGCATGCGTATAGCGTTCGAAGATGCCGGTGGTGAATGTGTGTTTCAAGCGAGTGGGATAGAAGTCCTGAGATAAGGCCAATCGACAGCGAGAGGTTTATCTGAGTCCGAGTCCAGCCAAACTCTTGTTCCAATGCTTCGACGAACATGCCGAAGCCGTACTGAGATCCGCCCGATGCGAACGCAGTCGTGAAAAACGACGCCCAGACGATTGCCCAGCCGCGCGTCATAGGCCATGTTCTTGTATTTTTGGTCTGGCTTCGATCCACGGGCGTTTCTATTTCAGGAAGGCGTTCTAGTTTGGACCGAATCTTTTACTTCTCGATCAAGAACATTGTTGAGATAGGCGATTATATGGTGATTTGGATAGAGCAAATTAATTCGACGCTCGGCAACTTGTCGGACAATCAACCGAAGTGATAATTCATCACAAGAGTTCTTTTCAGCACAGTCAACAATATTTGAGCAACAAAAGATTGTTATTGGGATGGTGCACTAAGAAAATGAATTTTGCGTGGCAATGATATCGTCCTTAAAAATCCCTCTCGAATATTGTCTTCCCCGGCAAACAGATTCTATTTGCTAGCATACCCGCCGACTAAAAGATGGTCTTGAAGGTCACTCGTATCTAAAACCCCGGGCGTTGTTAGTGAGTTCTAGCGATTTTGGGCTGTTGTAACTACTGTTGTCGATACTGTCGATGTCGATGTTAACTTTCGACAAAAATGCGCCAATATTTACTTTGGTGCGCCACACACTTCCCGGCCTAGCATTCTGCGCTTTGGCCGGTATTTTAATTAATCAGTTAGATAGAACGATTGATTCCCCGTATCTGGACGGATTGTTGATCGCTTTGGTCATCGGGATAATCTTAAAGAACCTATCTCCGTCAGCCGTTTGGTATCAATCAGGATCTAAATTTACCGGCAAAACTGTCCTTGAATTCGCCGTGATGATCCTTGGTGCAAGCGTGTTCGCACCTGACCTCGTCCGATCTGGATTTGGCCTTTTCTCGTTAGTCATCACTGGCGTTGTCGGCAGTATGGCATTGGCGTATATCGTCGGGCACAAGGTTTTAGGCCTTAACCGCAAGCTCGCTGCTCTAGTGGGAGTTGGAAATTCCGTTTGCGGCAACTCTGCCGTCGCAGTCATGGCTCCTGCGATTGGTGCTCGCCCGTCCGATGTAGGCGCCGCTATTGGAATCAGCGCAATTCTCGGCGCAATGCAGATTTTGTTGCTGCAACTATTAGTACCGATATTCGGATTGAGCGATTATCACTACGGAATTCTGGCTGGGATGGCTGTATACGCAATGGCACAGGTCTACGCAGCATCAGCAGTAGTAAGCGAAACTTCTGCATCGGTCGCAGTGATCGTAAAACTGGGCCGAGTGCTGTTGTTGTCACCGGTTGTCATCACGACGCAACTGCTTCAGAGTCGGTTTGCCCAAAACAGTACGACCAATGAAACCCTTGAAAGCGGTAGTTCTACCAAGCGGCACTGGAGCATGGCCTATCTTTATGTGCCCTGGTTCATGATCGGGTTCATTATCTTCTCTGGCCTTCGATCAGTTGGTATCATCGATGAAGTGATGGGTGTCCAAATCCGTGATATTTCAAAATTACTCTTCACGATGGCAATGGTGGGTATTGGTCTCGGCGTTGACCTTAGGACGGTCGTGAGCGTTGGACCGCGAGTGGCATTGACCATCGTAGTGATTCTGACGTTCATGATCACTCTCAGCATTGTTGGCGGATCTTTTCTGAACGCTGCGTAGCTGATTTTTGGACAGAACACGAACCAATACATTACAGACAGATAACTTTGAAGCGGCTGGCATCAAATCTAATCCAATTATCGCTTAGTCATTCGAGGCACTCATGGCGACTGGCTACTACTGCATATTGCGAAGGAGTCGAGATCAAACACGAATCAGAAGGTGTAGGGATAAGTTAGGCGGGGGTTTGGTGGGTCCTACGGAGATCGAACCCAAGACCTGCGGATAAAAGGGCAGTGTCTCGCTAAGATCTGACATGCATGATCTCAATTTTAAACCTCAGAGAATCTTTCGGGAATACGCAAGCTGTACGGCGACTTCAGAAACGTAAGTGACCTACACCCGATAGAGTTACCACCGATTGTCTCGGATTTTCGGGCAACTGAACCTTGGGCGTAATCACCTCAGGCAGTGGTGGATGGCATCCAGTTGAGCTATGGAACCGGATCGTGTTTTGCTCCTACCTCCACCATTCTGTCAGTGACTTGACGCGTTTCGAGGATGATCATAAAGTTGCTGCACTTTTAAATAGACAGCAATATGTTTTAACGAAGCGATGGTCATCTATGTTTACCACTCACAGACTTGTATTTTCCTTCCTGCTACTTGCCCTGAGTGCTGTTGCGTGCGGAGGTGATGACTCAGTCGTAACTGATGATCAGGGTGGAAACTCTGATTTCCCGAAGATCATCAGAATGGTTGAGTCGACAACGATCTTCACGGCAGACGATCTCAAATCAATCGGGTGGAAAGCGCAGAAAGACTTCTTGCTTGATTATCCGGGATCTACCACCGCAAAATGGGGGTTCCTTAACCAGGCCGAAGTCGGAGTACTAATCTACTCGAACGCCGAAGATGCCAAAACCCTTGGCGTCACTGCAGCCGAGGCGCAAACGTTTCACAACGAGCTCGGAGAAGCTCCTGGGGACGGCACGATGGATCGAACATCCTGCCAGAGCGCAGGTTGGCAATCTGCGGTCAAAGAAATTGTTGCAGGCTCTACCAAGGTGTCAGCCTCATATTTAGAACCTCACGACAACAGCCTAGCACCCCCATTCCAAAAAATGCCGTGTCCCGTTCGAGTGCCGACCTATAACGACTATACGGTAGTAGGGAACGTAGTCATGTTGTGTGAGGGCGATGGTGGTAAACCTTTAGAAGCTTCCACTAACTGTAAAGAGATTGAGAAGTGGCTGACGAAATAGAATAGGCGGACTGATACTTGGGCCATAGAGTGCAAGGAAGAGGGCTAGACCGCTGGACAAAAGTGACCGACAAGCCATTTATCAACGGTGACACGTCTTACACGATGATCACGGAAAACATGCCACGACCATATGGGTCAGTTGCCGATGATCTTGCTCAGAGAGCCAAGTGGACGGATGAATTATTCATCAATGCTTTTGCTCGTCCGGAGTTCATCGGATGGCATTACTGCGGATTAATTGACACTCCAAACCTGATTCCACACAAGCGTTTGCGCCAGCACTCGGGCTTTTTGGATGGTCACGGAACGCCTTATACGGATTTAGAGATCGTATTCAACAGGCGTATAAAAGAGATATACAAAATCGCTACTGTCGGAATTGATCGGCGATAAACGTCGCATGTAGTAGCGCTAGATTCTAATTAAGCGAGTTTGGTGGGCCCTGTGGGGATCGAACCCACGACCTGCGGATTAAAAGGCAG